>CAYYIQ010000037.1:0-19480 GCA_964472005.1 uncultured Bdellovibrionales bacterium
AAGTTTTACATCTCCCAAATGGACGCCGTCTAAGTTTGGTTTTTAAAAAATAATAGATAAATCTTTGTAAATATTCATTTCTGATTTGTCATCATATGGAAACGGGGGAGTGGCGCAAACAACACAAATTTGAAACCCTTTTTTTGTTTTCAATTTAATTGGCGAGTTGTTGGCTAAGTCGAAGAAAAATTCTCCGATTTGGTTTGAAATTCCTTCCATCTGGATGCTTATCGTCGGATAACCAAAGCGCGATGTGAATTCTAGTGGGTAGATGCCCGTACCATTTACGATGCAATTAAGATCGATGTAGCCTACGAACCCTTCGCTCGCTAATTTGGGCGCTAGCTTGTTTAACGTAGCATTGAAAATTTTATTAGGACCGCTCCAATACATGGCTGTTCCCATTTCACCCGTCGACGGGCCCAGGTTTCCTGGAAGTAGCTTTTTATGTTCGAAATTAATATTAATAGGAGTGATGAATTCTTTGCCATTAAAGAATGCCCCTACTGCAACTTCAACTCCTTTTACTCGTCTCTGAAGTTGGAAGATTTTTATTTTGTCTGTCCAGACTCTTTTATAGGCTTCTAAGACTTGAAGGACATCCTTGCCGTCTTCTTCTTCTCCGACGAAGAGTAGTCTCTTAATATTTTGAGCTTCTCCACTGGGTTTAATGACGTATGCAGCGGGGTTTTCTGTGACGTACTTAATCGCTAATTCGAAATCCGAAAACTCTTTGTAGGGTATAATTGGGATTCCTAGCTTTTTCAGCTCTTCTTGACCAAAGGTTCGATCGTCTTCAAGCATGTCGGTGTAGGCAGTCCCACCTACAACTTTTTTACCTTTTTTGCGAAGTGCTTCGGCCTTTGTGCCGTGACCTAAAACATCGTCAAAAATTATTACGTCCGCCCAGTCAATTTCGTCTTCCCAGTTGTCGGTTTTGTCGAAAAAACCGTCTGCGATATCTTTCACAAGAGAGTTCTCGATAAACATTTTGACATGATGACCTTCCTTCTTTATATGCCATGCAAGGTCGCTAGCGAGTGCGTCAACGCTAACAAATAAAAAGTGTTTTTTTTCCATTGATTAGAACTAGTATTTGATTATGGGGTTGATGAATAAAATGCCATTATTTTAGAGCGTTTTGCGTTAAGGATTTAACTTCCCTTATGATTCTTTTTCCTCTTTAACATGTTCGAAGAATAGTTCGTAGTTCAAAATTAATTATTCACAAAATTGGTATTTACTGTGTCTAATCAAACTTTGTTAAGGAGCGGCACATCGGAATATTCACTATCGGCGTTATTATTTAAGTGTCTATCTTTTGATAACTTAGGCGCTCGCTGTGGGTGCTATTAGTAGAAAACATTCAGCAACTTATATAGCTGAGCCCTAACACGACTTCGTTCGCCCCGATGCGACTGAAGAGGAGAGGTTAAATGACCGGTTTTGTTGACGGCATCTCTGGTAATAATTCGCATCTTGGTATAAATTTTTTAACTTAAATTCACATTAGGATGGTATTCAGCTTGAAAAAGAACAATGAAAAAGTTTCTCTTTCTTTATCGCTCGCAGCTTTAGGGATCGTTTTTGGTGATATTGGAACCAGCCCCTTATATGCAATTAAGGAATGCTTTTTCGGACATCATCCCTTGCCTCTTACTGAGGTTACAATTCTGGGCATACTTTCGTTTCTTGTTTGGTCGTTATTTATTATAATTTCAATTAAGTACGTTGCTATTGTGATGAAAGCTAATAACAATGGCGAAGGAGGGATACTTGCACTGACTGCTTTAATATCGCGCAAGTTAGCCAAGGGGAATTCGAGCCGTGGAAATTTAAAGAAAGTATTTTTGTTCTTAGGAGTTTTTGGTACGGCACTTTTGTATGCCGATGGAATGATTACTCCAGCAATCAGTGTCTTGGGCGCGCTTGAAGGCTTGGTCGAGGTGACACCGTCGTTTGAGCCTTATATTACTGTTTTTGCGATTATCGTTTTGATTCTTTTATTTAGTATCCAGCAAAAAGGAACTGGAACTATTGGAAAATTCTTTGGACCCCTAACGTTAATTTGGTTTGTTACAATCGGAGTCCTTGGTGTCTTTTCCATTATTGAAACACCTGTCGTTCTTAAGGCGATTAATCCTTGGTACGCGGTAAATTTCTTTTACACGACTCCTAGAGATGCATTCTACGCATTGGGATCACTCTTCTTAGTCGTTACTGGAGCTGAAGCTCTCTATGCAGACATGGGTCACTTTGGTCCGAAGCCAATTGCGAGAGCATGGCAAGTCGTTGTTATGCCATGTTTGACTTTGAACTATCTTGGGCAGGGGGGGATTCTCTTGAGATCAGGGCCAGCTGTTAGAAACCCATTTTACGAACTAGCTCCTTCTTGGGGCTTAGTCCCACTTGTTATACTTGCCACAATTGTTTCGGTAATTGCTTCGCAGGCAATTATTTCCGGTGCATTTTCGATGACGAAGCAAGGAATACAACTTGGGATTTTGCCAAGAATGAGAATCGATTACACTTCGGTTAGTCACGAAGGTCAGATTTACATTCCAGCAGTTAGTAGGTTTCTCGCAATCGGTACAATGATACTTGTTTTAGTTTTTCGAGATTCTAGCAGCCTAGCTGCGGCCTATGGAATTGGCGTTTCTCTTGATATGTTAATTACAACTTGCTTGTTGTTTTTAATGGCCCGAAAAGTTTGGAAGTGGAATATCTTTATACTCGTTCCCTTTTTCTTATTCTTTGCAATTTTAGATATCAGTTTCGTAGCAGCAAATTCTACAAAGTTTTTTGATGGTGGTTGGTTTACGTTACTTGTGTCTTTTGCACTCTTTGTCATTATGACAACTTGGGCTCGCGGTCGTGAATTGCTAGGAAAGAGATTGCAGGATAAGGGCGTATCTTGGGAGAAGTTTAAAACCAGACTTAAATCTTTAGATGTCCAGAAAGTTCCTGGGACAGCTATCTTTATGACAAAGAGTAGTAACGTCACTCCAGCTCCACTTATTCATAATGTTACTCATAATAAGGTAATTCATGAGCTTGTGTTGTTAATGACAATAGAAGTAGAGCGCGTGCCTTACGTAGATATTGATGAGACTTTGATAGTCGACGAAATGGGTGATGGGATTTATCGTATTACGGCACATTGTGGTTTTCAAGATGAACCAGATGTTAAGATGGTCGTTGAGAGCTGTAAGAAGAAAGGATTGAATATCACGGAAGATATTACATTCTTCCTTGGACGTGAAATCTTGATGTCAACTGAAGATCATGAAATGGCTCCGTGGCGAGCTAATCTTTTTGCTTTTATGTCTCGGAACGCACAACGGGCGACGAGCTTTTACAAGGTTCCATCTGAACAGGTTTTCGAGGTGGGGATTCAGGTCGAATTGTAAACACCGGGGTTTTTGTGTTTTTATTAAAGCTCTGGTTGTCATGAGTTTAGTTAGCTCAATTTGCTCTCTGTTCTCTTTCTTATTTGTCGTAGCACATTTTAAACATTCATTAACTTCGCGAGATTTTTAATTTTGAATAGAAATTTATACTTTTGGATTTTGTTGTCATTTTTAATCTTTTTTAAGATTTTTTTTATTAACGAAGAGGCTGCGGAATATCTAGATTCAATCGAATTGAGTTGGACTGGGGATAGTGGGTGTATCAATACAGAAGCGTATGGTTTTGATGCCAATTCGGAAGGAATAGTCGCCCTTACTAATTCAAATCTTCTAAAATGTCGCACACAAGATTTTACACCTAAAGGGAAGATCTTGAAGTTGCACTATGCCTATAACATTAAAACAGCAGGAACGAGTCATCCTTACCGAATTACTTTATTTTCGAATAAAGGGGAGAAGGTCAAAGAATTTGAAATACCAAATACTAGTGAGTCTCGCACAAATTCATGGAATGAGCTTCTTCTTGGAGTCTCTGATTTAGTTGTTGGGAATGAGAAATACTTCCTTGAGGTTTCTACTTTGAAAAAGGATTTACCTGCAATCTCAATTCGAGATCGACTAGATTTTCTGAATAAGTATCCTCGTGGATCAAGTGAGAATGTGCAAAAAGTCGTTTCGAAGTATTTTCCTGAGATAGTCGTTTCATGTTTAATCTTTTTTACTTGCTTCTGCTTGTCTTTTGAAATCTCAAGTTTGGGGTATCTTGCTATCCTCTTTTTACTGTCTATAGGCCTGCACTTAAGCAATAGCCCGTTTTTCTATTACGACGAATGGCACGTAATTCAACGGTTTGCAGAGGTTTCATTTCCAGAGTCTATTATTTACACCCACAATGAGCATTTCTTACCGCTGTTTTTTGGATGGTTCTATGCGATGCTAAAGATTTTTAGTGGTGAGTATCAAGCGCTGCTAGTCGTGAGTTGTGGCTTACTTGCCCTCTATTCATTTGTCTTTGCGAATTTGCTAATTCGACTATCGGTGCAGGAAAAAACAGCTCGTCTACTTTCATTACTATTTTGCGCAAGTTCCTTAAATATTGAAGTAATGCAGTGGGCCTTTGAGCAGTCAATTTTACTATGTGGAATATTTGGTCTCTGTTACTTGATTCAAGCGGTCGAGTTCTTGAAATATAAGTCTATCAAAAGTTTGATCTTTTCTTTCGTCTTGATTCTTTGTGCCCCAATGTTGTTTGGAGGTGGTTTTGCCTATCTTCCTATTGGAATCGCAATGATGATATTTTTGTCCAGTCTCGTTTCGGAGGTTTCGGTCTCTGAGAAGTTTAAAAGAATATCAATCTTTACCGTCGTTAATTCTATTGCTATCGGAGTCCCTTTGTCGCTCTATGTTTATTTTAAGAACTCTTCGACAGGACATGCAGTGGAAGAAAGTAGTTTCTTTGCTGATCCCACTCGCTTCTTTTCGTATTTATTTGAAGGAGTTGGTTTAGGGAGCGTGCTTCGTCCGCTTGGATTTTATCCCATACTGTCTTTGACTTCGCCTCAGGAAATTCTAAATAGAAGTTTTCCATTTCTTCGCCTTGGGTTTACTGAATTCGAGTTTTCAATTTATAGCTTTGCAGTCTCGTTAGCAGTGGTGGTGTTATTGGGGTTCTTCGCAAGAAATAAATTTGGTGGTTTTCGTACATTGTTTTTTATTCTTGCCGGTAGTGCTCTAATTGTAGTTTTTTTCGTTATTTTTACAGCGGGAAGATGGCACCTCGGTGCTAATCAAAGTCTTGCGCTACGGTATCAGGTTCAAGTTCTACCGGGGTTATTGTTGATTATTGCACCGTTTATTGAAACTCTTAAAGGCCTTGGTCTCAATAATAGGTTAATAAGAATCGCAGCTCTTGTTTCGTTGCTAGTTTGGATCACAATTCAGTCAGTTGCTATCTCAACATTCAGTTATTTTAAATATAACGGAGACAAAGATAGAACCTACATTCAAGCAGCAGTAAGTTCTCTAGATAAAAACGGGAATATCATTAAGGGAGATGCCAAAAGTCTACCGATCCACGAACCCGGCATAACACCTGGACGAGGCCTACTAGATCTCAATAAAAGCTATCACTGGCTAATCACAGAGTAGCTCGATCATGCGCGTTACATCATGTCGACTGGATCTATGTCGATGATTACTCGGAGATCGATTGATTGTTTGATTTTTGATTTCCAGGTTTTAATTTCTCTTGCGAGTTCTGATAGCTTTCTCGAAGATTTTGATTTGATTAGAACGTGCCAACGATTTCTGCCTCTGAGTTTTTCAATAGGGCAGGGGCTTGGTCCTAGTATTCGCCAAGGAGTATTTTGCTTTCCTTCTTCTTCTTCGTGAGATTGAAGGTTGTTTAAAAACTTTACTAGATTAAAGGACGCCTCGGAAGTTTCTCGCTTGTCGGGGCTTGAAATTATAATTCTAGCTAGACGGCCGTCTGGTGGGTATCCAAGTTTCTTTCTGAATTCTAATTCGTATCTAGCAAAAGCTTTAAATCTACTGGTAGAAGCTGCAACGATTGTTGGATGATTCGGCTCTCTTGTTTGGATAATAACTTTGCCGGGTAGTGTTCCTCGACCAGCTCTGCCTGATGCTTGGACAATAAGTTGGAATGTTCTTTCGCTTGAACGAAAGTCTGGGAAATGTAGGCCGACATCTGCGTCGATAATACCTACTAATGTAACGGAAGGGAGGTCATGCCCCTTAGCTAACATTTGAGTTCCAATTAAAATTTGGGTTTCGCCCGTGTTCATTTTGGCAAGGATGTTTTCAATAGAGCCTTTTTGGCCGACAGATTCACGATCCATTCGATCAATTTTAGCATCAGGAAAAAGTTCTTGAATTTCTTCAAAAACTTTTTCAGTGCCAGAACCTCGTGGCACTAGCTTACCTATTTTCTTCTTCTTAGTGCTTTCTTCAACCTCATGGGTCTCGGTGTTTGTGCAGTGAAGACAGGCTTCTGGACAGTCTCTTGAAAGTCCGCAGTAATGACAAGAAAGTTTATTCTTTCTTTGATAATAAGTAAGCGTTACAGAACAGTGTGGACATTCAACAGATTTTCCACAGGTAGCGCATTGTAGGAAACTTGCGAATCCTCGTTTATTATAAAAGATAATAACCTGTTCTTTTTTACCTAGTGCGACTGTGATTTCTTCGAATAGTCTATTGGTGATATTTGGGGATGCGAAACCACTCCGCGGAATAGATTTTAAATCTAGAACGTTTATTTCTGGTAGTTTAGCCTTAGTGGCTCTTTCGGTTAATTCTATTATTTGCAGACTCTGTTTTTGTGCGTTTAGAATGCTCTCAAATGATGGAGTCGCAGAACCCAGTATAACAGGGCAATTTCTGTTTTTACCTCTAATTAACGCGAGGTCTCTTGCGTTGTAACGCAGACCCTCGGCTTGCTTATATGAAGACTCGTGTTCTTCGTCGACTATAATAATTTTTAAATCTTTTATTGGTGCAAAAATTGCGGATCTCGCGCCAATAATAATTCTTCTTTCTCCGTTGAGAATTTTTGTCCATTCACTCCATTTTGTCCCGCTGCCTATTTGGCTATGTAGAACCGCAATACTGTGGGGTAGGCGCGAATCAAATCGTGAAAAAAGTTGGGGGGTTAAAGCTATTTCGGGAACGATGAGTAAAGCTGAACCACCATTTGCGATTGCCGCTTCAATCGCGCGAAGGTATACCTCCGTTTTTCCGCTGCCAGTGATGCCAAAGAGTAAAAAGGGACTGTATTTTTTTGTTGAAATTCCAGCTTCGATTTTTGCTAATGCTTGCGCTTGCTCCGTTGTTAGTTCCGGCTTTGGTATAGACTCGTGAGCAGTTGTGTCTTTATTGTTGCTCGTCACCCGGACTACGTGACCTTCTTTGACTAAGATATCGAAAGCCCGTTTCAAATTAGGCTTTAGCTGGTGATAGTTCTCCCCAGGAATGAGGCCTTGGTTTTCTATTATGAGTTCTAAGGCGGCCTTCTGAGCAGTCGCTCTTTTGGGAAGGGAGTTTAGGATATCTTCGAATTTATCATGAGGGAAATTTATCTGAACGCCGAACAACAGGCGTTCGTCGACTTTTCGAGGCACTGCGTTTTCAAGAACTTCTGATAAATTAGAACAGTAGTATTCGCTTACAATTTTAAAGAACTCTAAATCTTTCTCTAAAAATGCTTCGTGGCCATCGAGAATCTCTTTAACTTTGATCTTAGACTCTATCTTTTCAGTAAACAGCGATTGCTGACTTTTTTGGTCGGCTATGTCTTTCTTACTGGGAGGAGGCTCGGGTGCAGTTGAATGAAGGGAGCATACCCAACCTCGTTCAATACGATTCCTGATTTCGACACAAACTTCGTATCCAATATTTATGTGGCGCAATCTCTCTGGAATAGAGTAAGTTAAGGCTGAACCCATTGAAGGAATTAATACCTGAGCGTATTTATGGGTAATCACAATGCGTTTATCTCAGTTGAGGGTGCAAATTCGTAAAATTTAGCTTCTGTTAATAATTTTATAAATCTATAATACGTCTTTTACATCAAATTGATAAGACGAAGCTCAAAATTAATTTATGAAACTACCATTTGACCGCTATTTTGTATCTCAACGAACTAAACCTGTAGTAGGGGTGGATATTGGTGCATCGTGTATCAAGTTCGCTGAGATTGAGTTAACCGATGATAAACCGAAGTTATTAAATTTTGGTTCTATCCCGACGCCTGATGGTGCTTTTGGTGGCTCTAGTATTTCCAAGCCCGACGCTATCTCAGAAGCAATCGTAAAACTTTTTAAGTCTCATCAAGTCGAAACTACTAGAGTTGCATTTTCGCTTCCTTCCTCATCTGTCTTCACTAAAAGAATTTCGATGTCGAAGACTGCCGCGAACAATTTTGAAGATAATATCGAATTTGAAGCAAGTAATTATATCCCTCATCGAATAGATGCAGTGAACCTTGATTATCAAGTTTTAAGTCCAGATGACTCAGATGCTAAAAGTTCAACTGTTGATGTCTTGTTAGTCGCAGTTAAACAAGAATTCCTATCTCCATATTTAAAACTTTTTTCTGATATCGATCTTGAACCAGTTATTGCCGATGTTGAGTCATTTGCAATTTGTAATGCGTTTGAACACTCGTCGATGTCGTCGACAATAAAAACCCCAACCGCAATTATTGATATTGGTAATCGTCATACGACTATTACTTTAATGAAAAACGGAAAGTTTTTGTTGTCTGGTGAAGTGAACGTTGGTTCACGTAATTATATAACAGCACTAATTGATAACCTTAAAGTTTCAAATGATCAGGCTAATCTCCTTGTGTCAGGAGTTAAGATACCTGAAGTAGATGATGTTTTAGTTCAAGAAACGATCGATCGCGTGACTGATTATGTTGGAGGTGAAGTTCATCGGCAAACTGGGTTCTTTTGGAGTGGTGCTGGTGTTACCCAAGATTTTGAGCAGGTGCTATTTTCAGGTGGTGGGGCAAGGATTCCTGGGTTGGTTGCAGATTTAAAATCTCGTTTTGATAAAAAATGCGATTTTTTAAATATCGGTGAATTTATGGATGTCTCAACTGAGATAGACAAAAAACATTTTGATGAATTAAGTTTGTCGCTGAATGTTGCACTTGGACTTGCATTAAGAAGATCGTCAGACAAGTTTGTTAATTAGTTAGTAATAGTTTGAATTACTTTAAAACGTTTAAAAAGAGATATCAGTAAATGATAAATATAAATTTACTAGGCGAAGAAAAAGATAGGTCTGCAAGTTATTTAATACACGCAGCATCGTTTTGTTTTGTCACATTTCTATTTATTTGTGTAGCTGGATCTATCTTTGCTCGTCGAAGTCTTTATCTGTCTGAAATGGAATCAGAAAAAAATTTCAAACATGCGCAAAATGAATCTCTAAAAAAACGTACAGCTGAGGTTGAAGATTTAGAAGCTAAACAAGTTTTGTTAAAAGATAAGCTAAATATTATTGCCCAGTTAAAAGCAAAAAAGCAGGGACCAGTTCGAATTCTTGATCAAATATCTTCGACTATTCCTGATAAAGCGTGGTTAACCGAAATAAGCCAAGCCGATGATATTTTACAAGTAACCGGTGTCGCGCTGGACGGTCAAACTATCTCCGATTTCATGGGTAAATTAAGAGATACTCCTAATATAACTGAGACTGACTCGGTCAGTACCGAATTAACTGTGATCGAAGATTTGAAATTACAGAAGTTTTCATTTCCCGCGAAGCTGTTTTTCTTAAAGAAGGCAGATGCGGAAAAATTAGCTAATGCAGACGAGAATAAAGAAAAAAATAAGTCAAAATAGAGATCTCCATGAAACCTTTTATTGATAAATTTATTGATCTACCCTTTGCGCAAAGACTAGCAATTGCATTTGGCTTGTTAGTAGTTTTGGGTGGAGGTTTCTACTATTTCATTATTCAAGACATAGAAGATGGTATCGCGAAGACGACGGAAGAGCTTGATAGAATTGATAAGGAAATTCTACAGCGTTCTATTAAGGTCTCTAAACTTCCTCAGTTTAAATCTGAAGTTAAGAGGCTTGATGCTGAATTGAGCATCGCGCTAAGAGAGTTACCCGATAGAAAGGGAATCGAGTTGTTATTAGACCAAGTTTCAGAGAAAGCAAAAGAAGCAGGTCTCGATGTATTGTTATTTAAACCCGAAGAAGAGCAGAAAAAAGACTTTTATGCAGAAGTCCCAGTAAGTTTAGAAGTTCAAGGAGGTTTTAATCAATTAGCCGGATTCTTTGACGAAGTCGCGCATCTTGAAAGAATAGTAAATCTAACCAAATATCGCATTACCTTCGACAGTCGAATTGGCGACTATTCTCAACTCCGCACTAATTTAGTGGCTACTTCGTTCAGATTCCTGGATCCAAGCGAACGTCCTAAAGAAGACGATAAGAAAAAGAAACGAAGACGGAAATAGTTTAGACAACCACAGAGAGACACAGAGACACAGAGACACAGAGACACAGAGTAAGAGGTGCCCGTTTCTATAGTACTCGCTCTGAAGTGCCAGAATGCTGACTACAGAAACGAGTGCCTTTATCTGTGCCAATGTGGTTGTCTAAACTATTTCCGTCTCACCGACTATGTTCATCACGCGCCGATAATTAATATCTGTTTTATCTCATGCGCATTCTTTCAAAATTGAAAACACAGTGTAAGTGAAAAAACGATTTACTTTTTTTAAAGAAAAAATTGTAAAATTTTAGTCACTGAATTTGAAAAATCTTTCGTTAACTTCGAGGTTTACCTTCATTAAACTTAAAGCAACACTAATTATACACTTGCTTACTCGTAGACTAACGTTTTGATTTTACCGCAAGATATCCTTTAAGTAATAAAAACTTACTTGTTTTGTTAGTTTTTATATTTACGAGTTAGTGACCCATGAGCTAGATCATGTAATCGTAGAATTATTCTGACGCGCAAATACTTGAATCTATTCTAAGTGTGCGCGGCATCTATTAGGTAGTAATTTATTGGAATAGGTGTTCACTGGAAAATGATTTTTTAAGTGAAACTGGCAGAATTAAACAATATCTGTCGCTTAATACTAAGATAATAAGCGTTGAGAACTGGAGCATGTAGGATTATGGAAATTAACAAGTCACAAAAATCAAAAGTGACATTTCTATTTTGTATATTATTTTGTGTTGCAGGTTGCTCACAGATGTTTACACAAACTAGTAATTCATCTGATAGTAGCGCTAATATGGCATCAGCGTCGAATAAGATCGTCGACACCGACTCCGATGTGATTGCGTCAATGGATAGTGAAACCATTGAAGACAATCAAATAAACGCTCCAGTGGTTCTTTCAAATATGGAAGGACATTTTTCAGTATTGGAAGAGCTAAGCGTTTCGGAAGATAAATACTTAATTCATTTAGAAGACATTAAGCCTGTCCTAAATGTTATGAAGTTAAACAATCCTCCTCGTTTAGTTATCGACGTACTCGGTGCAAAAAGCATTGCGAGCCAAGAGATTTCAACTTCTGACTTATCTGAAGTCGCAAATATTCGAATCGGAAGTCATAGCGAGAAAATGAGAGTGGTTTTGGATTTGAAAACCGAAGCTGCATTAGCTTCTCAAAGCGTAGAGTCTTCTGGAAATGATGTTATGATATCGATTCCAGTATCTGAAGCTACTAAGCCGCAAAGAGTGGCAATGCTTTCTTCACAGCTGAACTCAAGAGCTCAATTGTCTAACGAAGCAACGCTTAATACTACGGCGTCGAACGAAGATGTAATTGATATTCCTTCAACAACCTCTGTTGCTGAAGAAATTTCGCATACAACTGACATGGCTTCTTCGGAGATTGCTGATAAAACTGAAGCTACAACAGTCGCTGCTGCTGAAGATACTTCATCAATTCACCTACGTTCAATCAATTTCACCAAAACAGCTAACTCAGGCGGAGAGGTTTCTTTACATCTTACAACTCCTGTTGCATTTGAATTGTTTCAAAGTGCTCAGAGCGAATATATTCTTTCATTACCTGGGGTAAAACCAGAAGATAGCGTGCTTGCACCCTTAATTTCTGCGAAAGGTGAAGAAGGTATCCGATCTGTTAGAGTTGTTGAAGAGGGCGACAAGACATTAGTTAGATTCTTTATCGATGCAGGAGTTACTCTTTCAGCGATACCAAGAGATGAACAAATCTTAATCAAACCAGCTAGCTCATTGGCATCAAGAAATACTTCAAGTCGTGCACAATTGGCAGAAAGTGGAAAGGTCGACGAGAACGTCGCGAAAGCAAATCCTACTGGCTTAAGATCTTCAGATGGATCAAAGACCTATACAGGAAGATTGATATCATTGGACCTTCAAGACACAGATATCGATAACGCTTTAAGAATTATCGCGGAAGTTTCTAACCTAAACATTATCGCTAGCGAAGATGTTTCAGGGAAGGTGACCTTAAGATTGATCGATGTGCCTTGGGATCAAGCACTTGATGTTATCCTGAAAACTAATGGTTTAGATCAAGTTTCAGAAGGTAACGTAATTAGAATTGCACCGGTTGATAAGCTTAGACAAGAACGAGAAGCTTTAAGAGAAGCAAAGCGTGCTCAAGAAAATCTTGAAGACCTTGCGGTTCAGTATGTTAGAATTAGTTATGCAAGAGCCGAAGACGTAAAGCCTAAAGTGGAAGCGGTATTGTCGGAAA
This sequence comes from uncultured Bdellovibrionales bacterium, assembly GCA_964472005.1. Lineage (GTDB taxonomy): Bacteria > Bdellovibrionota_C > UBA2361 > SZUA-149 > DAOLCO01 > CAYYIQ01. The sequence goes on from CAYYIQ010000037.1 coordinate 12,662, forward strand.
GAGGTTCTGTAACTGCGGATGAGAGAACAAATCAACTTATTATCAAAGATATTCAGAACGGCCAGAAAGAAGCTTTGGATTTATTGAAAAAGTTAGATTTAAGAACTCCACAAATATTATTGGAAACTCAAATTGTTGAAGGTTCAAGAAATATTCTTCGGGATCTTGGTTTTCAGTGGAATTTCTCCCATATCCAAAGTCCAGCTACTGGAAACGCTACAGGTGTAAACTTTCCTAATACTGTAAGTTTAGGTGGCGGAACATCCGACACTGGTAACAATCCATGGGCGGTAAACTTTCCATCGGTAATTGGTTCAGATGCGGGTAGTGCTGTAACTGCGATTCTTGATTCAGCTGACGGAAGCAGAATGGTTGCTGCTAGACTTTCGGCTCTAGAGCAGGAAGGTAAAGCAAAAATCGTTAGTAAGCCTCAAGTTGCTACTATTAACAATAAACAAGCTAAAATTAGTAGTGTAACTACCATCAGAATTAGAACTCCAAGTGCTGGAACAACTGTTGCGACTGGTTCAGGGTCAACAGCTAGCGGTGGAGGAGCGCAAGCGTTCCAAACGTTTGATGTGGGTATTGAGTTAGATGTAACTCCACAAGCTTCACCTGATTATTACGTACTAATGGATATCGACGCTACATCAAGTTCATTCTCACCACGAGATGCTGTAGATGGTATTCCTGCTACGATCGAAAGAAAAGCTACTTCGTCTATCTTGGTTAAATCGGGTCAAACATTTGCTCTGGGTGGTGTTTACAGAATTGAAGATTCCGATGCTGTAAATGGTGTACCGTTCCTTAAGGATATTCCGTTCTTAGGAGCAGCGTTTAGACAACAACTAACTAAAAAGACTGATGAAGAACTTATATTCTTTATCACTCCTCACATTGTTGAAGGTAGTTTTGACGATCTAGCAATGTAAGCAAATTAAAGAATTAAAGTTTTAACGGAGGCAATTAGAATTACATGAAATTAAGTAAAAAAATATCGATTTTAATCAGTTTAGCTTCGATCACAGCTCTAGCCAGTTGTGGTGGAAGTAGTAACAATGACCAGGGTACATCTTTCACAGCATTCGGTTTCTTTAAAGATTCGACTGGTGACGCTGGTGACGCAGGCAATATCTTGCCTTTGTTTACGGATGTTTCCCCAACTCAAACTGATGGTTTATATGCGACAACTTTTATCGGTGTGCAAAATAATCTTTCAAGTCAATTTATCCGAGTGGATAGAATAGATTGCCGTTATGAAGTAGAAGGTAGTTTTATTGAGGTGCCGAATGACTCGTTTCCATCAAACATAGTTTTAGGTGCTCTTCCTTCGACTGATCAAACAACTACTCCAACAACCGGTACGAACACAATTTCAAACCAAGGTTACAGCGAGTTTATAGTTGTTTCACCAGACATTTATTCATTTTTGAACAACAATAAATCCTATTTGCCAGAGCTGCCTTTTAGAATGACAGCTACGTGTGATGCAACTGGTGTGACGCAGGCAGGTGATGTTCTAACTTCGAATCCATTAAATTATTTCGTACAGTTTGTTGACCAATCAGAGTGTTGCACCGGAACAGGAGCGACCCCAGGATTCCAAACTGGACCAGGAGCTGGTGGAGATTTAATCACTGCGGAAGGTGACGCAACTACGACAACTAGTGCTTTGGATACGATTGCACTAACGTCCAATGGTTCATCGAGTGATAGTACTTCAAGTTCAAGTACTGTAGCTCCATAATTGCAACATCTGAAACGATTTAAATAGGTTTAAAACTAAGAGGAAATATGAAAACAAATAATATTAGTTTGAGATTAATATTAGCATCACTTGCTTTGACAACTTTTGGGGTTCTCTCAGCATGCGGTGGTGGGGGGACTGGAACAACAACTGATAATGGAACTCAGTTTGTTTCCAACGGTGGTTCTGGAAGTAAAATATCACTTTACCTTGAGAAAGGTGGGAAAGATATTCCAACAGCTGGTCAGGTGAAGTTTCAGGTTTCCGCTGTCGACCCACAAGGAAATCCTTTAGATAATATCAGAATCTTCTGCGAGACTGAGCATGGAATTGCGATAATTGAGCCTACCAAAGGTGGAGTTGCATTCGAACATACTAGTTCAAGTGGAATTATGAGCGGAGTTGTAGGTGGTTTAACTCCTGGAAGTTTTTTAATGGAATGTAGAGGTCCTCAAGGCTTCAATCTTGTAGCTAGAGAAACTTTTAGAGTTGTTGGCGATATTCCAGAAGGATTTTCTGGTTTTCCTGGTGCCGCTGGTGGTAACTTAGGTGGTGGTGTGTTTACGGATCCTCTAACCGAACAGGTTGTGTTAACTCAGATTGAGTTTATCACTGTCGGACGAGACGGTTCCGAGAGATCAGGTTTCATTGATAACAATGGAATAGCTGATTGTGATGTTAATACTCCAGGTAATCAGGTAGAGCCATTTGGTCCAGATCAGTATTCAATCACAGTTGAAAACAATTTTGATCAACGAGTATCGATATCATCTGTTGAATATGTTGTTGACCTACGCCCTGTACAAGTAACATCTTTACTTGAGTTAGGTGGTTTGGTTGTCAACGGAAACTCTCAGGTCGAGCTTACTGGAGTGTTTACCGATATCGCGTCTGAAAAACTATTCGTAGGTACTAATATTCCAGTTCCATCTGGTACATACAATATTGAATTCACTGTAAGAGGTAGTACGGTTGCAGGCGAGTCGTTTACTCAAACTCAGAGTGCGACAGTTGTATTCGGCCCATTTAACTACTGTAACGGTTAATAATTGCGACGACTAAAAACTTAGGGGGCGTTTAACGACGCCACCTAAACGATACTGAGGAATGATTTGGCTAGTATTTCTATTCCGACTCCCCTAGAGAAAGTATTTCAAGGTTGTAAAACCGATTCCGAAATTCGCGAAAAGTGCTATTCAGTCCTCACCGATCAACCAACATTTCATGCAGTAAGAGTTCTCCTTTCTAAAATCTATTTTTCTCAAGGCTATGTCGATTTCGCAATTCGAGAATTACATGTTTTAAAAAAACATGGAGACTTTCCAGTCGCCGATCGTATATTGAAAGAATTGGGAGAAGGTGACGAGAGCACAAGTGGCAAGAAAATTGTAGCCGAGGTGAGCATTTGATGAAAGTTTTAATTTTAAACGGCCCTAATCTTAACATGCTTGGTAAACGCGAGCAGCACATCTATGGCTCGGGAAGTTATTCCGATTTAGTCGAAGAGCTAAAAAGTTTAGCTATCGAGCTTGGCGTAGAGCTAGATGTATTCCAATCAAATCATGAAGGACACTTAATCGACAAAGTTCAAAGCTCGGTAGGATTAATAGACGCACTTATCATCAACCCGGGTGGATTAACCCATACAAGTATTGCTTTAAGAGATGCGGTCTTATGCCTTGGTGACATTATAAAAGTCGAAATCCATTTGTCAGATATTGATAAAAGAGAAGACTTCAGACGCCAATCATTTTTCAGCGATATCGTCACTCAAGTAGTAAAAGGCGAAGGCCGAGACGGCTACAAAAAATCCTTAAAATACGTGGCTGCTAGTAAGAAGTAGGCTGGTATGAAAGTATCGTTTAGTACGTTCCCTATTTTTTAGCGACCACAGAGGCACAGAGTGGGAGGTATGCGTATTTATAATAGGTACTCTGAAGTTCCTGAGTATTTACTATAGAAACGCATGCCTTTCTCTGTGTCTCTGTGGTCGCTAAAAAATAGGGAACGCTGCTCGCCAGACATCTCCCGCTGCACCATTACCCCCGCGACTTAACCCCAAGGTAACCGCCATGGTGTCTGATCGCAAAGTCTTCTTTACTGAAACCTCGCTCTTCCATTAGGACTATTGCTAATGCGTCTGAGATGGCAAGCATTGCAGTGGTGCTGCTTGTTGGTGTGAAACCGAGTGGGCAGGCTTCTTGGAGTTTTCCGAGAGGTAGTACGATATCACTCATCTCTCCCAGTGGACTTTCTTTAGAAGATGTTATTGAAATAATTTTACCGATATTTAATGTTCGTGCAAAATGAGCAGTCTCAAGAACTTCTCTGTTTTTTCCACTGTTTGAAAAAGCAAGTAAGAAGTCAGTCTTTGTTAGTAGGCCTAGATCTCCATGTGATGCGTCACCTGGGTGAAGAAATACGGCGGGAGTTCCAGTCGTGCAGAAAGTCGAAGCTGATTTTCTGGCGATATAACCAGCTTTACCTATGCCAGTTGTAACTAGCTTACCATTAAGACTAATAAGTTGGCTGATTGCATTTTCAAATTCATCGCCGAAAACTAAACTTTGTAAGGCGGTGATTTCTTGATGAATTATTTTTTGGGCACGATCTCTAATACTCATAGGTCAGTCATTTAGCATATTGTGAGAGTCAAGGGTAGTTGTTCTACGAGGAAAATAAGGTGTTATTTAAGTGGTTTTGGGCGCGCAGGGTTCCAGCAATTTTTACAAGAGGTGTGAATGTTTGCTCGTTTTAAAATTCTTTCATCGTACATTCTTCCTGTAAAGGTATAATCAGCGATACCAAATGCGGGGATTTTGGCAGGGCCCTCGAGTTGAAGCTTTTCGCGAAGTTCACTTGCGAGTGATTTTAATACATTTAATTCAACTTTAACATTTACTGCTTCCAAGGCGGAGTTGTTTCGAACTTTGACGACAACTGGGTAGCGAGTCAACATTTTATTGGTTTTTCTGTTTGGCGTATAGACTTCTGCGGCCAGCCTAACTTCGGCGCATGTATCTTGAAAATTTTCATTGGAATCTTTCGATCCGTCCATGCAAATAACGCTGCCGTCCGCGTCAGCATTGGCTTCGCAATTTACTCCACCTTTATTTACGCAAGTTTTATTTGAAACCGATTTTAGTTCGTCGATTCTTTCCTCGATGTCTTGCTTTTCGATCTCTGGGAGATCAGCTTTTTCTGCATTGTGATTGTCTGATGAAGTTGAGTAATGTTTGTTACCTTCGGAGTCTATCCATGTAAAAACTTCATCTGCAAAACAACTTGCTGTTGAAAGCAGGAATAGAATTACGAAAAGTCTCTTAGATAAAATTAAGTTGGAATGTCTCATATAAGTATCGCTCGATTGTCGTGGATCTATTCGTGAATTTTAATAGATCTTATCAAAATAGAGAGAGTAGCGAAAGGCTGATGTAGGCGTCTATTTATCTTCTTCGAAGTGTAGATTATACTCTTTTAGCTTATAGAGAAGCGTTCGGTGGCTAATTTCAAGGAGTTTTGCAGCGTGAGTTTTATTCCCAGTCGTTTGTTTTAACGCTTTTTCAATCAATGACTTTTCAATCGCCTTAGTGTGCTCTTTAATTGAAAGACTAGATTCTTCTAGTGGGCTAAATATCTTATTTTCGTTCTTATTGGCCGTGATTTTTGCGGGGAGTTCTTTTGCGCTAATATTTCCATCCTCTGATAGTATGATCGCACGTTCAAGATAGTTTTCAAGTTCTCTTATATTACCAGGCCAGCTATGGTTCTTTAATATCTCAAAGGCTTCTTCGGTAATTGAAGGCAAGGGGAGCGCAAGTTTTTTGCAAATCTTTTGACCAAGGAATTCAATTAGGTCAGGAAGATCTTCTAATCTTTCTTTTAAACTTGGAATTTTTAATTCAAGAACATGGAGTCTGTAATAAAGATCATCACGAAAACGACCGTCAAGAGAGTCTAGCTCTAAGTCCCTCAGGGTCGCGGCAATTATTCTAACGTCGATAGGAATGTTCTCTTCACTACCAACCGGTCTAATTGAACTTTCCTGAAGAACTCTAAGAAGTTTAGCTTGAAGGTGAATTGGTAGTTCTCCAATTTCGTCAAGGAAAATGGTTCCACCAGACGCTTCTTCGAAAAGACCTTTCTTATCGCGAGTTGCGTCCGTGAATGAACCCTTCTTGTGTCCAAACAGCTCTGATTCAATAAGGTTTTCTGGAATTGCTCCGCAATTAATAGCGATAAATGGCTTGTTTCTTCGTGGAGATTTTTCGTGGATGAATTGGGCGAGTAACTCTTTACCTGTTCCTGATTCACCTGTGATTAAAACAGTCGTTTTAAAATTCGAAATTTTATGGACTTTCTCTGCTATCTCAAGCATTGCAGCGCTTTTACCAATTACTCCGGTAAATGACTTATTGTTTGTTGATGAGATAGTCTTGTCGTCCATTAAGTGAAGTTTGCGATTATGCTTTCTGTCATGTCATTAATTATTCCAACGGTATCAAATCCAAAAATGTAGAGTACGATACCGAGAGCGATAGAAGGACCAAACGGCAGTTCGGATCTAAAGCTGTAACGTTTTAATGCGATTATTAAAACTCCAGCGAAAACGCCAATGAAAGAAGATGAGATTAATATTGGGAAAACGGCATAAGGTCCTAGCAGAGCACCGATAAATCCCATCATTTTGATGTCGCCCCCACCTAAACCGGATAGACCTGACATTTTTAAATAGAGCCATGCGATGGAAAATAAAATTCCATAACCTAATACAAGACCGATTGCAGATTCAATAAGACTTTGTGAGAACGGGAAGCCGGTGATCTGATAAAATTGATTTGTCAGGCCAACTAAAATTCCGAAGATCATTCCTGGCTTATTTATTTTATCTGGGATGATCATGTGTTGAAGATCAATCACCGTAATTACAATTAGTATGCTTAGTAAAAAGTATACAAGGATAGCCGTCGGTAAATCAGGGAAAAATTTGATGCTAACAAATGCTGCGATAGCATTCATTATTTCAATCAGTGGATACAAAAAGGAAATCGGTGTTTTGCAATTCCGACAAC
>CAYYIQ010000038.1:0-19309 GCA_964472005.1 uncultured Bdellovibrionales bacterium
TTGAAGATTCTGTTTCAATTAAAACAGAGCGTTCTTTTAATGCCGAAAAGCATCAGTTTTCCTCGGCGCTGCCATTTGTGCTGGCTTTTGAGATTAAAGATTTTAAAGAGAACGATACCGGCCTTGAGTATATTGGTTCAGACCGCCAACAAATGGGGGACGGGGGCTTTATTGCTCAAGTGACTAATCTGGCTTCTGGTAAAGTTGTTGGGGTTTCTAATAGTTCTATGCGGTGTAAGGTTATTCATCGGGCACCGTTGGATAGTGGCTGTGCTGGTCAACCAAAGCCGATTGCGGGTGAAGGTCAATGTCAATTTACGACAGCGCCAGAACCGGATTCATGGAAAATGCCTAAGTTTGATGACAGCTCTTGGCAACACGCGACGGAATATTCTTATTCACAAGTGCGGCCTAAAGAAGGTTACGATAAAGTGAAGTGGGATGCGAGCGCAAGGCTTGTTTGGACAGATGATCTTGTAAAAGATAACACTCTACTATGTCGGCTTGTGATAGGTGGCGAAAGTCATACATCGGCAAGCAAAATTACCCACAGTGAAATGCATTCGCACTTTAAACACTTTGCGAATGTTAAAACCAGTGAAGACTCGAACTACTTAAAAATAGAATCAAACGGCATGCCCGAACATAATATGATGGAAGGTATTACAAGTTGGCAACAGCAAGTTCCGCTGCCGCAAAATTATACGGGTGGTAATAGTTGGAAAGTTCCACTCAAACCAGTTTTGGCCGAATCTCCGATGATGACGAGAGACCATTTTCATAAGGGTGCAATTGCTATTGCTGTGAATGGGGTTCCGATTTTTAATGCATTAAATAATCGGGGAGAATATGCCGCCGATATTGGAGAGCTAGATAAGTGGGGTGGGCATAGCGGTCGAGCAGATGACTATCACTATCATTTAGCCCCTGAACATTTAGAGACGATTGTGGGGAAAGGTAATCCTATTGCCTATGCGTTAGATGGTTTTCCATTGTATGCTAAAACAGACGATGCACTCGACAAATATTTGGGGCGGTTTAACGAAGATGGATCTTATCAATATCATGCTGTTGATTATCCCCCGTATTTAATAGCGGGGTTACGAGGAGAGGTACATGTAGATACGCCTTCGAATGCTCCTGAAGATCAGATTGTGCCGCAGCCCAGATCTCAGTCGCCACGGCATGATGATTATGGACCTTTACGTGACGCCAAAATTACTGGATTAAAGAAATTAGATGAAAATCACTATTCATTAGAATATACGTTAAATGATAAGCAACGTCGTGTTGATTATAGTTGGGATGAAAATTTCAATTATAAGTTTGTGTTTATTGACGAAAAAGGCAATCAAAAATTAGAAAGTTATCATGGAGAGAGTGGGAAGTTTGGCGGACCGTCCGAGGCGAAAGCGGGAAGAGCAGTAGAATCTAAGCAAGCGCGCAAGTATTGTGGTGATGGCTTATGCGATGATACGGAAAGCGGGGAACAGTGCCAAATAGATTGTTCGGATGAACAAAGTTAAATTCGCGTCGATAATTAAAAAAGCGACGCTCACCACAAATTGTCAGATGTTTCACCTAACTGCACAATCATCAAAAAAGAGTGAGAATCGCATTAACACAAAGTGTTACTGACGTCATCGTCATCGGCTATTTACATTACATTTAATTTGTAAGCCCTTGCAATCACATTTATCCACCAATCATTCGAATCAATAAAATATTTATCATTATAAAAATGAACAATTCAACAATAAGCATTAAAATTCACCTCTCAATTTGAGCGAGGTGTCTACCAAAAATTTCCTAGCAAACTTACCCGTGTACTCCTTCACTGAATTCCTCTATAGCTTTTTTACAAAACGCCTTTAGATCATCCGGTTTCCGACTTGTCACAAGGCCATTGTCACAATGCACCTCTTCATCAACCCAATTACCTCCTGCGTTAACAATATCTGTCCTTAAACTTGGCCATGAAGTCAATGTGCGACCCTTTACTACATCCGCCTCAATCAAACTCCAAGGTCCGTGACAAATTGCTGCAACTGGTTTTGACAGTTTAAAAAAATCTTTAACGAAATACACGGCTTCTTTACTAACCCTTAAGGCATCTGGGTTAGACACACCGCCGGGTAACACTAAACCATCAAAGTCACCAGCGGCAACTTCTTTGACTTCTTTATCTACGGAGAAAGTGTCGGCCTTATCATGATGATTGAAGCCTTGAATCTTACCTTTTTTCAAAGAGACTAGACAAACCTCTGCGCCTGCATTTTCAATCTCTTTCCAGGGCGTAGTCAGTTCTACTTGCTCAAATCCATCAGTCGCAAGAAATGCTATTTTTTTACCTTTTAAAGTTTGTTCACTTGACATGGAATTCTCCTATATGTTTTTTGATAAAATTTTGTCTTGGTAAAACTCTTCTGCCTACCAACTTGGAAGCTATGTTATCGAGAGAATGCTGTCGTTACTATGATCTTCGGCATGTTGTTTATCGAGGGTAGATTTGGGAAGGGTTTTAACGCAGAGCAAGCAGAGCAAGCGGAGGGGGGGGTAGAGGGGTGGTTAGATTTTCGCCGGTTTGCGTTTCCTCGGTTAATTGGTCTAGCCCCTATGTTTCCCTCTCTGTTTGCTCTGCTTGCTCTGCGTTAAAAATCCAACAATGCTCAAACTAATACCCGACACAATCTTAAAAATAAGGATACGTGATCCTTATCCGGGAATGTTTTAAAGTACTAATTTCAATAGATATTATTTAATATTGCAATAGCGCCAGATTGAGTAGCTTAGATATGCGATTAGTTTATGGATATTCCGCCTAGATTTATTAAACTCTATGAACTATAAAACTAGTATTCACCGTTCTTTCAGAAAATAGTCCCGAGCAGAAAAAAAGTAGCAGATCGCGTAATACCTACGAGATCTGCAAAGTACTATTTTTTGAAAGGTTCTAAAATGGCTGAATGGTTTGAGCGTGTTGACGATGCGATTTGGTACAATCTTGCCGATAGGGCAGTTGATAAAAAGGAAGCTTTATTTATTATCAAAGCTTTGAACTTGGACGTGGGGGAAGCTGTTCTAGATGCACCCTGTGGTAATGGTCGAATTTCTTTGCACTTGGCTCGCCATGGTTGCAAACTTACTGGGGTCGACATTAACTCACGTTTTCTTTTTAAAGCAAGACGGAAGTTGGCGATCGCAAATCTTGGAGCTTCTTTTGTGAATCGGGATCTTCGAGATCTTAACATCATCGGCGAATTCGATGCGATCGTAAATTGGTTTGGAAGTTTTGGTTATTTTAGTGATCAGGAAAACCTTGATGTACTCTCGAGTTTTCGAGATGCATTAAAATTTCAAGGTCGACTTTTGATCGATCAACCAAATCGTGAAAACTTATTACGTAATTTACACAAAATTAGACCTCTTGCAGGTGCGGAAATGCAAATTAGGTGGCAACGGAAAAGTCAGCAATTAGTTGCAGACTGGACCTTAAATGCCGACCCTAAGAAGCAAACTTTTCGAACCCTTATTCGACTATACACGCCGACTCAGTTCTCTGACATTCTGCGTCGAACTGGATTTAAACTCGAAAAAGTTTACGGAAATGCAAATGGAGATCCATTTACCAAAACTTCTAAGAGATATATTCTTGTCGCAAGAAAAATCTAATTTTAACAAAATGTTTTATACTTTGCGGATTTCTATCCAGCTTAATTGAAAATTAAGCTGACTGCTTGCTTAAGTTCGCTTTAGTTTAACCTATCCATTTTAGAAATCATGATGACTTAAACGAAATTCTTTCGTCGTTTGTTTCATTCTATTCAATGGGAGCTAATTTACCTACCTCAACTAATATTTAGTACTAAACGATGATTGAGCATAAATAAGAAGCTGGGACATTATTTTCTAGATAACGCCCCAGCTGAACTAAATTGTTCTGTATAGGTTTACTTTTCTACCGTAATTGAATCGAAAACTTCAAAGTTTGGTGCCTGTGAGTTAGCGATCGATCTAATTGCATCTTTCTCCGCTCGTGAGTCTACCGGGCCTTTTAGATAAACTTTTCCGTTATCCACGATTACTTTAACATTGTGAGCGTTAACAGAGAGTGAATCATCTTCGGTAATTGCCTTTCTAATATTAGCAAGTACTTGAATGTTGCCACTATCGTTATTTTGGTCTTCAGCTGTTATGCCATTATTCATCCTGTCAATTTTATTAACAGCTGTATTGTCAGTTTCTGCTTTCATCGAACTTCGAGCTTTTGCATGCTCAGGTGTATGCTCGGCTTTAACTTCCCCGTAATTTGAAAGTGTCGAACCGGCAAATACCATTGCACCGACTAGTGCTGCATGAACAGCATCTCTTCCTTTGCTTTTTCGTCGTGGCTCATCGGCTTCTTCGTCGCTTTCCTCGTTCATTTTGGCTTCCTTAAACAACTCTTTTTGTGTAAGGCTTGTAAGTTTCTCGTCTGCGTTTCCTTCTTCTTTCAACGTTTGCGTGAGAAGTTTTACAATTTTTTTCATTTCAAGCTCTTCTGCTAGCGCAATAGTCGTTCCGTAAGCTGAAATCTCGTAATGTTCGACTCTTTGAGCAGCTCCTACTAATTGTATATCTATAAGAGCTTCATTCTCACTTTCTTCTTCGAGAATTTCGGATGCTTCTTCAACAAGACCTTTCATTGCTTTACAGGTTTTACCGGTTAACTTCTTTTCTAAGATTGAAGAAATTTCATCAAGCCGATCTACTTGTTTTTTTGTTTCCTCAAGATGCATTTTAAAAGCTTTCTTTAGGTTCTCGTTTGAAGCTTTCTTTTCCATCTTAGGCAGGGCTTTTACCAATTGTTTTTCCGCGCTGTAGAGGTCTTTTAATTCTTCTATCAGGCAATCTTTGAGTGTTTTTAACTTTGACATAAATACTCCATTGTTTTCTAAGTTTGTTTAGTTAGTTTTAATGATTCACTGTCTTTCTTTGAGAGTCGCTAGAGGCTTCTATAGTCTTTTTGCCAATGTCCTCCGCGCCGGTTTCTTCTAAGATTCTCTTGGCTTGATCGGCAAGATCATCTGAGTCTGCGTGAACAGAAACCAAAATGCCACCGTCGTTTAGGCGAGACTCAAATCTTTTAGCTTCGTATTCGGGAATGCCATAGCCAACCAATGTTCCGACTAGACCACCAACTGTACCTCCGACACCGACTCCTACGAGGGTGGCAACGATCGGACCTGCTGCAATTAGTGGACCTACGCCAGGTATCGCTAACGTGCCGATTCCCGCTAACCATCCGAGCACTCCTCCAATAGTTGCGCCAGAAACCGATCCAGCTGTCGCGCCTTCAGGTGCTTTTGTTGCATTTTCATGAGCAAAGTCTTCAAATCCTGTTGCTGTTGAAACTAGAACTGAAATATCCGAATTCGAAAATCCCGAAGCTTGTAGTACCTCAACGCCTTTTACTAACGTTGCTCTGTTTGGATATATTCCGTAAACCGCTAAATTCTTATTTTCCATTTTGTTCTCCAATAAATTTTTGTTCTTAGAGTTTGTATATTGGAGGTTTTAGATCTAAAAAATTGAATCTCAAATGTCGGAGATCATGTTGTGAATGAAGGTACAATTCTAAACGACGTTAAAATTGTACCAGGAGTAGGTGGGGTGTGTGGTCGGATATCGTATTTAAAAAAGTGTTGTTACCGACCACAAGGCTAGCTCAATGTAGTGCGTATAATCGGGAAGTTAATTCGTTATAGGCAAGTTCGTCGATTAAAAAAACCGAACCGTTCATTTTAAGTACTTCGCTTAATAAAATAGTAGCTAGAGTTCGTCGAAAAGTTTCCATGCATCAAGTAGGCCGTGCAAAGGAAAAGGTTTTTATGATCTACTTTCATAATTTCGTCGTTACTTTCATCTTCCTCTTCAATTTCGAATTCGTTAAGAAAATTTGGTGAGGTTCTTGAAATCATTACTCCACCGCCAGTGGAGAGTGCGTATGCCATCGAAAATGGTAGCATTTCTTTGACATCTGCAAGGTCGTTGTAGAGGATGTCATTGAAATTAAAACCGACTGACTGCTCAAATTTTCGAACGGATTTGTTATCGATAATGAATGGGGACTTAAATTTCTCTGTTTCGGCTTTTAGCGTAACAAAGGATTGAAATAGTGGATATTTGTTAAAAGCAGATTGAACTTGATCTCGGTCGTAATACAGTTCTGCTATAGTTTCAACTGCTTCTTCCACTGTTCCGATAATCGAAAGACATATCATCTTGAATTGCTCGGAGTCATCCAGGCCATTCCCCAGGTTAAACGAGTTGTCATGATCTTGTTCTAGCCACTTAAAAACGAGTTGTTCGATGGAGGTATGTTCATTGATCAAGTTTCGAAGTGTTTCGTTTTCATGATGGATTATTGTTTCAACTGGTTTCATGGTTTGCCTTCTCTTTATTGGAAATCGTTTCAAATTGTATAGTTTGCAGCTGTTGATAATTAACCTTATGTGATTAAGGTGCGATTTTGATCATTCTTAGGATTGTTATTTGGACCTGCCGATGTCATGTTCGTGACCGACGTATTTTTTTAAACGCGTTCCTAGAACCGCATAGATTTCGAACCCGTGATTATCGTCGAGATGACAAATTTCAATAATGTAATGGTCTTTTGGATAGCCATGTATATTCTTGATGAATTTTTTTGAAATTTTAATAAGCGCACGATTATCGATAATGTAACTTGTGCATAGGTTGCCGATGAATGATGGGTTGATTAGCATAATCTCAGATTCGTCATTCCATTTCGCGCCATTCTTTATGCGGTGCGTTTCAACTTCCTCGTATGGTAAGCGAATTTCACCGGTGTCCGCAACTATGTCTGCTTCAAAATAAGAATCTACTTTTTTATATCTCTTTTTAAGTGTCTGAACATCGAATTCAGTACCGCAAACTAAATTGTCTTTATCTACCAGCATCGCGAAATTGCCGATTTTTTTGCCTTCTTCCTTAGGCCCAAACGCGAGTGTTCTCTGATAGGTGACGCAGGTTGAAATTATAGTTTCTATCGGACGCGTGCCATTAAGCAGGGGGGTTAATATGTCTTGGGTAGAGGTAGAGTTTTGATTGTTAGTTTTCATAAGCCTGTTTATTTGATTATTCAGATTAGTTATCGAAGGGTTGAAGGTCTGTTCCCAAATAACTTTGGATACTTTTATTGGCTGAATTTTCAATCTCTTGAAACTGTGTAACTACCTGGAATTGCTAGGTCCTTCTGAACTTTGAAAGTCACCTTATTCATTTTTTCAAATACGATCCGCCTGAGTGTTCAATAAATTGGAAAAATTCTTGAAAGCTTTCGAAGATACCTAAGACATATTTAACTTAGGAGTATTAACTATGACTAGTATCTGGAAAAAACGAAATAAAGTACTTCGTGATCTTGATAAGTTCGCGATAGTTGAAGTGTTTGTCGATATTGGTGCAATACCAGCAGGAATATATCGAGTTAGGGAAGTTACCGAAACTGGATTTGTTTGTGGTTTTGATAAGGTGTGTTTTGGTGTCTATTGTGGAGGTGAAAACCTTTATCAGTATCGCAGAGCTAATGGCAAATTCTCGCTAACCTCCCGCAGTAAGTTTATTGAAAAGTATTGGTTGAACTATCAGCAGAAGAAAAACATTCGAAACCTAGTGCCAATTAACGGTTTTAATGCACTCTCATTTTGTAAATTTGATCCAGCGCTGCGAGCAATGCTCGCTGAAATTAATGAGCGGGACTGAATATCGAATAGGCGTCGATTTTCGGAATTAAATATTATGCAATTAAATGTGAGTAATTGTTGATTTCAAATCGCGTCAAGATTGGTTTCGACTGTTTCCGCAATTCCAGCACTCGGTGAACTGTCCCCCAATTTGTTCATGGCAAGTCGCACATGTCCAAGTTCCGGTATCCTCAGTTTCGGGAGCGAGAATTTTATCTAGGATCACAAGAGCTTCGTCGTACTGGTCTTCTTTCACCCATACTTCGAAGGGAACTATCAATCTGGGTAGTACGACGTCAGGAAGTTTATCATTATGGACTTCGGTTTTTAAGCCATAGCCGTTTAATAGGTTATGGATGTGCCACGCGAGTTGTTCGTTCGTAGTGCCGTAAAGTTTTTTTTGGTTGAAAAATCGTGACATAGCTAAGAACTTATTTCCATGTAGTTTGGTGTGTTTTGAGAGCTTGATGATTGGGGCTCTCGATTTCTATTTTTCTTGAAGTCGTTTATATATCGAGGATAGTTTATCATATTTAGTCTCACTATAAGGAAGTATTTTATGAGTGAAGTAGCCGATATCCCATCCTTTCCACCCTTAAACGCATGTCTGCTTATCGACTCTAGAATGAGTTCGAGAAAGGAACTAAAAGCATATATAGATTCAACAAATTTATTCGAGAATGTCGTTGAACCAGATTCGTTGACGAGTGGTATCTCGATCATTAGCAAACGTGAAATTGATACCTGTGTTCTTGGACCTTCTTTGAAAGGAGATAAGGTCGATGGTTTTTTTGCAGATTTAAAGGCTTCGAATTACAGTGGTGATTGCGCCTTCTTACTCGTTACAGCTGAGGGCGGGAGTGAGATATTAGATGTTCATTCAAAGATAACCTTTCCTTGTACCCGAAAAACTTTCAACGATGGAATAATCGAAGCTCTAAAAAAAGCGAATAGAGCAGGTCTTGTTGTATCTAAACGACTTGATCCTTTAACTGGTGAACCGTTTTCTTTAAAAGATATATTTGAAAAGCTTCTTGCATCTAGCAATACTGAATCAATTGCATCAGAGGCAAAGTTAGAAACTTTATCAAGTAAAGGTGCAGGTAAATCTGAGATCCCTTCTAGGATTTCTGATCTTGCTGATGCTTTAAAGTCTTTAGAGCTGGATAGCCTAGGCTTTGAAACGGACGGTCGACCTACAATGTTAACACAAGAACGAATTAGGACTCTGACTGATGGGCTATTCACTGACGATTCGAGAGACCCAGATATATTAGATTTTAAATTTGCATTGGAGAAATTTCTTTTCATTTGGATTAAAGAAATAAGCGTAACAGATAGAAAAATTGCTAACAAAAATCTGAAAGAAAATATTTTAGAATATCTGGTTGTTAATAACTGATAAACTATAGGGGCAGATGTTGTTGTAGAGGCGCAGTGTGTACTTTTAGACTAGTATTCAACTGGGAGGGGATCTAAGCTTCGCCAGAGGTACCATGTCGCGACGGTCCTCCATGGTTTCCAAGTTTCAGCTATTTCAATTATTTGATGTATCGCGATTTTTTCACTTGAAAAGTAATGTTTTTCCACAGCGCGAATTAATCCAATGTCTTGGATCGGAAGGATGTCCGGTCTTTGAAGGTTGAAAATTAAGAACATTTCCGCAGTCCATTTGCCGATACCTTTTACCTTAATTAGTTGGGCTATTAGCTCTTGGTCACTAAGTTTAGCGAACTTTCTAGGATTTATCTCGTTCGATAGGAAATGTTTAGATAGATCTAAAACATAATTGGCTTTCTGCATCGATAGCCCGATATTTCTAAGTTCGTTGACAGAATATAGGCTGACTTTTTGTGGTGTTGGTGAGCCAACCAAACTGATAAATCTTTGCCAAATACTTTCAGCCGCTTTTACTGAGATTTGCTGTCCAACGATTGCGCGCAGTAGAGTTTTAAACGCAGTCCCTCGTTTTTCGATCGACTGGTCAGGATAGGACTTAATTATTTTCCCTAAAGTTTTGTCGTTTTTTATAAGATGTGTTTTAGCATCCTGCCAATATTCGGGTATCATTATTTTAGCTATCTAAGTTATCGCTTTTAAGTTTCTGGGTGTCATCTGTCTTACGATTTGATGTGTTTTTATGAGATTACCTGAGTAATACTTATAAAGTTAAGTAGATTGTACTATCATAGTTAAGTTAGTCTATAAAAAATAACGAGGCAGTTGAAAGTTGTTTTATTACTTCCCGTCGAATAATAGACTGTTTTTTTAAGCCGAACTAAAATTTAACTCTATAAGTGTATTAAGAAATATTTTATACAAACTTCGAAAGGTGCGTCATGATTTATGTTCATCGTAAGAATTGGATTCTTCTAGCCCTCGTATTCATTTTCCCTTTATCAATAGATTCGCAAGAACTTGTCGACGAAGGTACGGGTACTGTCGCAACTTCATCTAATCCAAAGTTGGAAGTCAAACTTCGAGAAAAGCTTTCGATCATCAAGGTCAATATCGAAAGAGAATTAAAATTAGACCCGATGTCTAGGAGTATTCCTGTAAAGGTGGTCGCGACAGGCAAAGGTTTCATCTTAGAAGGTCAAGTACCAAACGCCCGTATTCAACAGGCAGTCGTCGATGTTGCAACTAAAAATGCAGAGGGAATTGAAGTTATTGATTATTTGCAGTTGATGGATTCAAAATTTGCTCCTCCTTCGTCCGAGCAAGATAAATCTGCACCCTCAACACACTTGACTCAAGCAAACAGTCACGCAGAAAAGGAAACCGAACCAAAAAGCAAGACGAAAAATCCGGATCAAGATCTAGAAAATGTCACCACCCGCGATCTGAAAAAGCGTGACGATAAATTAGACAAAGTCATGAGACAAAAACAAATAGCAGATAAAAAAGAACGAAAACAATAGTAAGAATTTATAGAGGATTGAACCACAGAGGCACAGAGAGGGAGGTGCTCGTCTCTATCGCAAACACTCTGAGGCGCAAAGAGTACATACAATAGAAACGGATGCCTCTCTCTGTGCCTCAATCCCTTATAAATTCTTACTATTGGCGTAGCGGTTCATGGCTTGAATTCTTTCGATTAAGGTTGGATGGGAATAGTGAAAGAAGCTGTAGAGGGGGTGTGGGTTTAAGTTGGACAAGCTTTTGTTAGAAAGTTTAACGAGGGCTTGTTCAAGATCAATTGAATTATTCATCGCATCGACTGCATAGCGATCTGCTTCGTATTCATTCTTTCTGGAGTTGACCGCCATTATCGGAGATATAAAAAAGAGGAAAGGTTCAAATGCTACTGACATTAAAATTAGTAGTGAGTATGAACTAGGTTTTTGTATTCCAAATGCGTTGAAAAAATTAACGCTGTTTACTAATAGAGATGCGCCATAGAATGCGATTAGCAACAGCACGAGCGAAAGAACGATTGATTTAGTAACGTGATGTTTTTTGGCGTGTCCAATCTCGTGGGCTAGGACCGAGCATAATTCGGTGCTAGAGAGCGAATCAATTAGAGTATCAAATAGTACAATCCGCCGACCTTTGCCAAAGCCAGAAAAATAGGCGTTTCCATGTGAGCTTCGCTTACTGCCATCCATTTGAAAGATTCCACTTGTTTCGAAATCGAGCTTGGCTGCTAGCTTATTTATATCATCGGATAATTCTTCACTTTTGAGTTTTTCAAATTTGTTAAATAGCGGTGCTATAACACTTGGAAATATTAGCAAAAGAACTATTTGAAAGCTCGCGACAAGTATAAATCCATAAAACCACCAATAGATTGGAAAAGATTCGATGAAATAAAGTAATGCAAGTAGTAGGGGAGTCAGTAGAATCGCAGAAAGAATTAGGCCTTTTAAAGTGTCAATTAACCAAAGTTTGACTGTGGTTTTGTTGAAGCCGAATCGTTCTTCGATTACAAAAGTATGGTAAAGTTCTAATGGGAGTTGCAATATGGACATAATCGCAGAAATGCCAAATATGAAAAGTACTCCTCTTAAGTAGAAGTTTTCAATCTCGTTTCTAAGGTATTCGTCAAATAGGCCGAACAAACCGAAATGTATAAAACTGAAGATTATTATACTCGATAAAACAGTTCCGACGATGCTGATATTCGATTTCGCTTGGGTGTAGAGATAGGTTTTATCGTGATGTTCAATATTATGAGCAGTCGCGATGCTTTCAGGTAAGTCATCGGGAGTAACTTTAGCGGATAGTAAATTCAATTTGACCAAAACAACTTCCACGCAGGTGTAAATAGCTAAGGTGGTATAATAGAGATTTCTGATGAGATGTGGATTCATGGAATATTCAAATGTAATTCGTAATAAATTTAATCTATTGATTATAAAGATCAGTCAGTTGATTTACAAGAAACGAATTATGATCATCTGCGAGTGAATTTTTCGATAATAAAAGTTTTCAGAGTTCACGGTATGAGATTCCAGTTGATTGCGTCTCTTTAGCCGTGGTGAAGTTCTTACATTTGAGTTGTCGTTCGCGTAAGATCACTTTGTTTTGGCATTTAGGAGTATTTATGCTGATTTATTTCGAATCTCTAAAAAATGCTTGTCGGATCCTTAAGTTATTGATTTCAAACTATTTGTTGCTCGAGCGAGCTGTTTTGTGGATGGAATATCGGGGGACTTTTTTGTTTGATTGACATTTATGATCTCACAGTTAGTCTAGCAGTACAAAATGCATGTTCTTTGGTTTTTATTAGTGGAGAAGAAAGTGAGTGATGAATTAAAAGAGGCGCTTGTAATTGGAATTTCGGCGACTGCTCTTTTTGATTTAACGGAATCTGACAAATATTTTAAGCAGCAACAGGCAAGTAATCCAGATCAAGCAATTGAGCTTTATCGGGAATACATGTTTGCGCGAGAAAATGACCTGTTAGAAGCCGGAACGGGAATGCCTTTGGTCGAAGTGCTGTTGGGATTGAATCGATTCGCCCCCACGGGAGCCCCGCTTATCGATGTTGTGGTCTTGTCTCGAAATAGTTCTGAGACAGGTTTGCGAGTCGGTTACAATATAAAAAAGAGAGGCCTAGGTATAATTCGTTCAATATATAGTAGCGGTGATTCGGTGGTGCCTTATTTGGAGCCATTCAATGTTGATCTATTTTTGACCACGAGTGTTGAAGATGCCCAGAGTGTAATTGATTCGAAATTATGCGCAGCCGCTGTTTTACAGCCAAAACCTGTTCAGGCAGAAACATTCCACAAAGATGAAGTAAGAATCGCCTTTGATGGTGATGCTGTTCTATTCGATGATAGTAGCGAACTAGTATACAAAACAAGTAAATTAGAGGCTTTTATCGAACATGAGAAGGCTAATGAATTAGTCCCACTTGCCGAGGGGCCTTATGCGGTATTTATAAAAAAGCTTGGAGTACTTCAAAGTCGTTTAGCGGATCTTGGAATGGGGACGTGTGTTAAGACCGCTCTGATTACTGCGAGGTCTGCACCTGCCGAGCGGCGTGTGCAAAATACTCTGAGGAGTTGGGGAGTCAATATTGATACCGTGTGTTTCCTTGGAGGTAGGCCTAAATCCGGTTTTATTCGAGCATTTAAACCACATATTTTTTTCGATGATCAGATTGTGCATCTGGAGGAAGCTTCGAAATATATTCCTTCCGGCAGGGTTCCGTATTCTTCAGATTCAAAGCTCAACTCGATTATTAAGGAAGATTGAAAGGTTCTTTATCTTGCTAGGCGTCTTTAAGTTTGCATTGGCTTAAATATAGACGCCTAATATCAGATGGTTGCTAGCTTTTAGGTCGCACCTGCTGATACTTCAAACGATCAAATATTGATAATTTTGCTCTGAAACGGTACTTTTTGAATATTAATAGCCCGTTAAATTTTTTTCTTGGTAATTGGCTACGTGGTTTCACTTAAAATCACTTGAACTTTCATTGATCTTTGACTTCTACATAACGAATATAAAATACAATCTTCGGTCACTCAGGAATGTTGAGTAGTCGATATTTTCGGTTTTGCGCTTTTCTACGCTCTTTGGACTTTAGCTTTCAATCGCTGCGTGAGGAGATATGTAATGGTTTTTTTAACAGTTCAGATGATATACTTTACGATAACGGGCGTTTTTTCTTTGATGATGGGAGTCCTTTTCGGAGTGACTTTCGTTGAACTTGTGAATTGCTTTGTGAGCTTTGAAGCTTACTTTCGCAAGGAAATTTGTAAGTACTCTGATAAATCAGAAGTAGATTATCTTGTATATCTTTTAGAGAATGATATCGAGATGTTTAAAGTACGGTATGTCGAGTTTTCCCATGATAAATCTTGGATGCCAGATATTTCAACGACTTTAAAGTTGATGAAGTTAAGGGGAAGATTGAAAGTTGTGGTAACTGATTTCAATTTTGCCATGCGTTCTGTGTTCTTCGTGATTTGGACTTTGGCGTTATACGCAGGAGTGGTTATATTTCAAATTGGTATCATTGTGTATTTAATACCTTTGTTCGTAGCCTTTGGCATTTTTTTCGTTCTATTTATTGGAGAATAGATTTTTTGTTGTATATACTGACTAATATCATTAAAGGTTGATTTTATATCGATTACTTTCAACTCATTAAAACCTTTGTCGCCAGAGATTGCTTGAATATTAATTTATGTTTTGACAGAAGTGCGTACTAAAAAATGAAAGATAGTTCTAATTTAGGTCAGACTAAAAGCGCTGCTGTTACCCATTTTGACGTGAGTGATAAATTTCAGATTGTTTACGCTCGAACAATTGAGATAGCTAAAGAGTATCGTGACAGTGGGTTTATTCCTATTGAATGTTCCTTCGGTGACGAAAGTGTTGTAGATGATAAATATCAAATGGATCATCATGGGGAATTAAGTCATCTTGAAAGCGTAGCCATTAGGGCCTACCGAGATCACTTTGGTGAAAAAGCTGATGATCCGCGTTTTGTCGTTACGGGATATCCAGACGAGGACGCGACCTTCGCGATATGTTCATTGACTGGTTGTTTGCCACACCCGACGCTTGCCGAAAAGTTTCCTAACGCACCGACGGGGACTAAGGAACCAGCATCTAAAAATTTACTTTATGTTGCAAATCTTATTGCGAAAGCGGATGTCGATCCAGATACTGCATTGTCGCTGTTAGATTCATGGTACGGCAGGTTAATATTGAATTGGCGCCTTGATGCACACCCCACTGCGCGGGATATCGTCGCCTGGTATGGTGGAGTTAGTCGCTGGCGAAATATTTTTACATTCGAAGATGATGGATTTATTGAAGTTAGTAAGGACGTTCAAGAGCAGCGTTTGTCTAGGGTATTAGATGCTCGAAGCCAAAAGTATGCGGATGGACGAATAGCAGTGGTTGATTTCTCGGAGTTCGGCCCTAATTCCGCGTACTATAGGTATTGGTTCAAGGATGAAAATATTGAGGTCCTCGTCGCGTTTATCGGCGGCCCTGATGGATTAGGTAGTTGCTCCTTTGTTTGCCGAGATTTAACTACCGCAAAAAAATTATTTGGTCCAAATGGACTATTGTCAGCTTATCGTAAACTTTTTCCTGCGGGTTGTGGTGGTAGGGAAACAATCGGTGGTAGTCGTAGGGGAGGTACTTACTCTTGGCAATCTGCATTGTCGTTCGGTAAGCAATTTGAAAAACTTATCGTAGATCGACCAGTTACGAAATAGTAACCAATTAAAATTTTTAGAATGAGTATAAGATATTAGTTTTCTCTAGTTCAATTTTTTGAAATGGAGAAAATCGAGCAAGGAAGGTTTTTCAAAAAAGTTTTACTGGAGTATTGAGATGAGCGTAAAAACTCAAGTAGTTACTGATGTTCCAAAGAGTCGGCTAGCAGATAATTTGCTTTCTTTGTGGATTGATTTACACCGCTATTCGTTTTCTGCTTTGGAAGATGAGTTTTTGGCGGGGAAGGAATCACAGATTGAGAACGTGATTAAGCTTAAAATTCAAGGACTACTAGGCGGAGGTGTGTTTGAACTCTGTCGAAGAGTCAAACAGGCGTACGGTAAAAGTCTTAGCCTTTCTGCGAGTCCGACAGATCGCAGCCTTTCTAAGGTCGAAAGTTCAAGTGCGTTACTGCAAGCGATTAACGAATCATCAGATAGTCAAATGTTTCACATGATGGGAGTTAGTATCTCTGGCTTCAGCAGGTTGATGAAGAAAATTAGAACTCAGGCTTGTTCTGAGAGAAACCCAGCGATACGTAAGATGCTTTGGCAAAGTCATGGTCGCGTCAGAAAGGGGTATTGGAAGCTTTTGGATAGTTGGGTGATGCGAGATATGCCGAATACCTGTCGAATTCAACCTCACGGAGTGCTTTCTGCGAACCGATTAGCTGAAGTTTTAGTGGCCGAGTATAAAGTGATTTGTCGTATGGCCGCTTCGAAAGATCTTCCAGAGAAGTATGGCCATAAGCTTTCGCAGCTATCAGGCTTAACTATTTTTCAAGGTCTGCGGGAACAGGAAAATGGGAAACTCGGGATTGGAACTTCCGCGATAGCTGAGTGGTTAATCAGACCAAAAAGCAGAAATAGTCGGGGCTTGTTGGCAGATTTTTCAATAGCGCTTCACGAGTTTGCTGGGATGCAAAAAATGTTACGAATAGCATTGCAAAATCCAGCAGATTTTTCTAAGGATTCGTTCAAAAAAATCCAATCAGCGGAAGAAGTCGTTGAGATATTCATGCATAAAATTCTGGAAACGGGTGTTCTCGAAAACATTCCATCGTAGTCAGAATCAAATTTTCCTGGCGGAAATAGCGTTTTTTTTTGTTGCTCGATTTTCGCCAATTTTTACTTTGAAGTCACCTTGAATTAGGAGGCGGCCGTCGTTACCTCGCTTCTAAGCCTGTAAAGTACCAAACGTTTGAATAGACATAATTGGCCGAATGAAAATTATGTTTCTAGTACCCTTACTTCCAAATTAAGCTGGATTTTCTAGTGTGACGTTTAACTCGATTGATATTTCTTTGCCGACGACCATTGAACCTGTTTCAGTCAACTCGTTCCAGGTTAATCCGTAGTCATAACGGTTTATAACTCCTGTCGCTTTGAACTTTGCTTTAGTAATACCTTTCTTATTAGTTTTAGATCCTTCGGTTGTAACTGAAAGTACGACTGGTTTACTAACGTTCCGTATAGTCAGGTTGCCTACCATTTTATAGGTTCCGTCAGAATTATCAGTGATCTTTGTACTCTGAAAGGTCATTTTAGGATGTTTTTCAACATCGAAAAAATCATCTGTTTTCAAGTGAGTATCTCGATCTATGTTGCCTGTAGTAATTGAAGCTACGGGAATTTCCACTGATACTTTTGAATCTGCAAAATTTCCAGATGTTTTTGTTTCTAGATAGCCCTCTACGTCATTAAACTTGCCTTCGACTTCCATCAAAACAAAGTGCTTAACTTTGAAGACGATGCTCGTTCGCGAAGGGAGTATTCTCCATTTTAAATCTGACTTAGCTGATTTCTGTTTTAGAACTGTATCGATAGTCGAAGTAGAAACATTGTTTTTGACAATGCTAGATTTACTACTCATGTTTGGGAGGGCAATTAGAAGTAAGTTCGCAATTAGGAGTAGCGAACATACGATCATATATTTGTTTCTTTTAAAAAAAATCATTTCTCAGTTCTGGTACTTACATAAATATTCTAACGTAAAATGCAAAATTATTTGCCTAACTCTTATTCCAGAAATCTCTAACTCTACTTCGTTTTTTGTTATTTCCGATTCTGCTATTAATATCGGTATCTTGAGGGGTCCACTTGAATACTTTTCTGTCCCGTATTTAGTCGGGAATAAGACGGTAATAGTGTCTCCTCAAGTTTTGATCGGTATTTTTTAATATGCCGGATTCATTGCCTATTATTATGAAGAGTCCAATCGTTAAATTGATTCAAATATAAGCACGAATTGAGAATTACTTAATAATTTCAAGGGTGCTTAATGTTTAACGGGATTAAAGTGAAATGATAAAGTCGGAATGATTGCTATGTCGTAAGGAAGGTGGGTGAGGGATTCTTTTCTCAATAATTTGAGAAAAGGTTAATAGGATCGTGTGCTTTTCCTATTAACCTTCGGGACTCGGTCAGCTATTGGATTTTAAGACCAATTTTAGATTTGATCTTTTCAAAAAATGTAAACTTCCGTGAACCAAGTTCTGTAAGCAGACTTACTTCTTTCAAAACTATGTCGTCTAAAACAAGTTTTACATTCCCGCATGTTAGTCCGCTTTCGAAAGGTGCAACAACTTTTTTGCATGGACTTGCTAGTACTTTAACATCACTCTTCCGATTGCTAGGTACAATTGCTTTTAAAGGTTCAGCTAAAGCAACTGGGACGTCTGCAGGGACACCACCGACAACATCGGTCGCAAGTGTCTCAGGTGCAAGGTCCTCACTGAAGTCGTATTTACGGTACTTGGCGATACCTTCTCTAATCAAGCTTAAAGTAAGTGCGTCTCTTTGTTTTCTTTGTTCGCATCCCATCGTCACAGAAATAAAACGGACCCCGTTTTTCTTACCCGTCGCTGTTAGGTTGAAGCCGGCTCCAGAGTGATAACCGGTTTTTAAACCGTCAATCCCTGACTTGCCAATAAGGTGGTTGTGATTTCTCATGATAAAAGTCCCATCGCGAAATGGTTTTTCTTTTACTTCACTTAGTTCGAGAATTGTTGGAAATCTTTTGATTAGAATTCTAGCAAGCTTTGAAAAATCTTCGGCAGTCGCAAGGTCTTCACTTCTATCACTTGAAGCCGGAAGCCCGTGCGGAGATTGAAACTCGCTGTTGTCTAGTCCAATTTTTTTGGCTTGTCTGTTCATGTCCTTTACGAATTCATCAACAGATCCAGCTGAAAACTCCGCAAGGGCGTGAGCAGCATCATTCGCCGATTGAACCATTAATGCTTCCAGGAGTTGTTGAACTGTGAAAACTTCACCTTCTTTTAGGTAAACTTGCGAGCCACCGATTCTTGAAGCTGCAGCTGAAACGGTAATTTTATCGTCTAATTTATAATCTCCCGAATCTAACCTAGACAATATGGTGTATACCGTCATTAACTTTACCATAGAGGCAGGTGGTAGTCTTAAAGTCGGATTCAGCGATTTAATAACGGTGCCCGTTGTGTTCTCTTGAAGGATGTAAGATTTACAAACTTGGTCCAAGTTACTATCAGCAAGCGCGGATGTCGAAACTAGACCTAATCCAAACATACCTAGCGTAGTAACAAGAGACTGTTTTAGACGGGAATTGACTGGGGAAGAGGATATAAAACTTTTTATTTTATTCATTTGAAAAACATGACCTAACTTATTAATTTATTGCTCTATCATTAATAAAAATCTAAGTTTTAGCAAATAAGACTCGTGGAAATGTATGAGTTCAAGCTGAAGGAAATTTTCTTTGTAATGATGTTTGGGAAAGTCCTAATTGCTCAGTTAAAAGTAGTGTTTTCCTTGTACAAATTGTAAAAACTCGTCCGATCAATACAGTTAACCTTCAGCACTACATACAAATGCGTCATTGCGTTTTGTTGTCGT
>CAYYIQ010000039.1:0-8661 GCA_964472005.1 uncultured Bdellovibrionales bacterium
TAAATAATCGAAAGGTAAGAATTCAATGAATCTAGATTCAAAAGTTCCGTCAGGACCTTTAAGTAGCAAATGGACTGATTATAAGTTCAAAATGAAACTCGTTAATCCGTCAAATAAACGGAAACATAAAGTTATCGTAATTGGTACAGGTTTGGCGGGATCGTCTGCATCGGCCACTTTAAGTGAACTTGGTTACGATGTTCATACATTTTGTTTTCATGATTCTCCGCGACGTGCGCACAGTATCGCTGCGCAGGGTGGAATTAACGCTGCAAAGAATTATCAAAACGATGGCGACAGTGTTCACCGATTGTTTTATGATACGATCAAAGGTGGAGATTTTAGATCAAGAGAAGCAAATGTTCATCGCTTAGCAGAGGTGAGTGTAAACATTATTGATCAGTGTGTTGCGCAGGGTGTTCCGTTTGCTAGAGAATACGGTGGTAGCTTAGCAAATCGATCATTTGGTGGAGCGCAAGTTTCCAGAACTTTTTATGCTAAAGGACAAACAGGTCAACAACTGTTGTTAGGAGCTTATAGTGCTTTAAGTAAAGAGATTGCTCGTGGTGGCGTCAAAATGTACGCAAGATCTGAGATGTTAGATCTCATAATGATTGATGGCAAGGCTCGTGGAGTTGTTATCAGAGATCTCGTAACTGGTGATATTTCAAGCCACGTTGGTGATGCGGTGGTATTAGCTACCGGTGGTTATTCAAATGTATTTTATTTAAGTACGAATGCAAAAGGATGTAACGTTACTGCAAGTTACCGTGCATATAAAAGAGGAGCTGCTTTCGCAAATCCTTGTTACACGCAAATCCACCCAACAAGCATCCCACCAAGTGGTGATACCCAAGCTAAATTAACTTTGATGTCTGAATCATTACGAAATGACGGACGGATTTGGGTGCCTAAGAAACAACATGATACCCGAAATCCAAATTCGATTCCGGAAGATGAAAGAGATTATTATTTAGAGCGAAAGTATCCAAGTTTTGGAAACCTTGCCCCAAGAGATATCGCTTCGAGAAGTGCGAAGGAAGTATGTGATGAGGGTCGTGGAGTCGGTCCAATGGGATTGGGAGTATATTTAGATTTCCGAGATTCAATTGCAAGAAATGGTAAATCTGTTGTGGAACAACGTTATGGTAATCTTTTTGATATGTATAAAAAGATTACAGATGAAAATCCATACGAACGTCCAATGAGAATTTTCCCTGCTCCGCATTATACAATGGGTGGTCTTTGGGTTGATTACAATCTGATGAGCACTATTCCAGGGCTATTTGTAATTGGAGAAGCTAATTTTTCAGATCACGGAGCTAATCGTCTCGGCGCGAGTGCCTTAATGCAAGGATTAGCCGATGGCTATTTCGTGCTTCCATACACAATCGGAAATTATTTTGCGTCAGAAAAGGTCGATAAAGTAAGTGACGACGTAGCGGAAGCTAAAGAAGCTCAGAAAAATAGCGTTGGCCAAATTAAAAGCCTTCTTGCTGTTAAGGGTAAAAAGACTTCTGATTATTTTCACCGTGAACTTGGAAAGATCATGTGGGATAAATGTGGGATGGCCAGAAATGATGCTGGTTTAAAAGAAGCTTTGAAGAAAATTCCAGAGTTAAGAGAAGAGTTCAAAAATAATGTGACAGTAACCGGAACATCGGAAAGCTTAAATCAATCGCTTGAAAAAGCCGGTCGAGTTTCTGATTTCTTAGAGTTCGGCGAGCTTATGTGTTTTGATGCATTACACAGAACTGAATCTTGTGGCGGACATTTTAGAGAAGAAAGTCAAACTAGTGAAGGTGAAGCAAAACGTAAAGACGATGAATTTTGTTTTGTTAGTGCTTGGGAACACAAGGGGCCAGATAAAGACCCGGTGTTACACAAGGAGCCGTTAAGTTTTGAAAATGTTAACTTGGTTGAAAGAAGTTACAAATAGATAAAAGGGGAATTATGGATCTTACATTGCACGTATGGAGGCAATCTTGTCCTTCCGAAGAAGGAGCTTTTTTCGTTTATAGCGCAACGAATGTAACTCCCGAGATGTCATTTATTGAGATGTTGGATGGAGTTAATAACGAGTTGGAAATGCAAGGCGATGAGCCGATTGCATTTGAATGTGATTGTCTTGAGGGAATATGCGGAACATGTTCTTTGATGATTAACGGCATTCCGCACGGCCCGGAAAATGGTACGACTACTTGCCAATTGCATATGCGTAACTTCAATGATGGCGATTCCATCGTAATTGAACCGTGGAGAGCTACAGCTTTTCCAGTATTAAAAGATTTGATTGTTGATAGAAGCGCGCTTGACCGAATTGTTCAGGCAGGTGGTTATATTTCTGTTAGGACTGGATCGGCTCCTGATGGTAATTCGATCTTGGTCTCAAAGAAGGATTCCGATCAGGCGATGGATGCAGCAGAGTGCATCGGATGTGGCGCATGTGTCGCGGCTTGTAAGAATAGTTCGGCAATGCTTTTTACTGCGGCTAAAATTTCGCACTTAGCGTTGTTACCACAGGGACAAACCGAAATGTTTAAAAGAACCAAAGGAATGGTTGAGCAAATGGATGAGGAAGGATTCGGTGGTTGCTCTAGTCAGCAAGAATGTGAAGCCGCTTGTCCAAAAGGAATTAGCGTTAAGTTTATCGCTAAAATGAACCGTGATTTTGTTAAGGCAAGTATTTTAGCAAGCCTTTAAAAAAAAGTAGGGTGTTTAATCCACAATGTTCGTTATGCTTTTGTTTGGGAGAACTGAAAGCCGTAGCTATTTAAGCGTCGATAATGTAGGAATGTATTATGCTTGTATTACTCACTCTCTTTAGTTTTCTTTTTGGTGCAATACCATTTGGATTAGTGATCTCTAAAATGTATGGGGTCGATGTACGGAATCAGGGGAGCGGAAATATTGGGGCTACGAATGTTTACAGAACAATTGGTAAACTTGCCGGCATTTCAACATTTCTTTTAGACCTTTCAAAAGGTGTTCTTGCGATTGAGATTTCTCGTTATGTTTTAAGCTCGCCAGCCAACTTTAGCGAAAGCGCTGCGGTTCTTGGGCTTGCCGCGATCCTTGGTCATTGTTTTTCTCCTATGCTTGGTGGAAAAGGTGGAAAGGGGATTGCTACTAGCTTCGGAGTTTTCCTTTATCTAGCTCCAGCAGTTAGTATCGTCACTTTCTTAATCTTTGTAGCTGTCTTTTACTTTAGCAGGTATGTCTCTCTCTCGTCGCTTGTCTCAACTTTCAGCTTGTCGCTATTATTGTTTTTTAGTTATGGATTAAGTCCGGTAACTTTTGCTGGATTGTTTACGACGGTTGTTGTTTTCCTTCGGCATCGAGAAAACATTAAACGTTTATGGATTGGTAAAGAAAATCGATTCGCCAGAGCGCAGTCTAGAACGTAAGTTATTTGAGTTAAGAAAATCGGTTGCTTTCACCCTTTTCTTGCCTTCCATTTGTAGTTCCTTAATCTCAATGCAAAGACCATCTTCGGTCATCACTGCGAATCGAGAGTCAGCGATTAAAATAAGTTCTCCACTCGTTTTACCCTCGGTAATTGGAGCAGGGTCTATCGTTGATGCCTCGAAAATTTTAACTTTTTTACCGTTGAAAAATGTAAAAGCACCTGGTGTCGGATAGGATGCTCTAATCCGATTTAATGTTAGATCTGTCGAGTCTTTCCAGTTGATGAGACTATCACTTTTCTCCCATTTATGAGCGTACGTTATGCCGTCGGTTGACTGCACTTTTTCTACAACGGTTCCTTTGACAAATTGATTTAATGTCTCGACGAGTAGGTCCGCGCCTTGATTGGCGGTTAGTACTTGCAGTGAATGTAGATCTTCGTTTGAAATGTCGTCTAAGAAGATTGAATTTAAGATGGGTCCGGCATCTAGTTCTTTTAAAAGTTTGATGATGCAGATACGAGTACTTTTGTCACCGGCAAATAAGGTATGTTGCAACGGAGCTGCCCCACGCCATCGTGGAAGATCAGATGGATGGAGGTTTACTAGGCCATACTTCGGAAAGTTTAAAATTGAATCGGGAATTATCTTTCCGTAAGCTACAACCACGCCAATATCAGGCGGGTTATTGTTTAAGGTTTCGCACATCCTAATAGCTTCTGGGTTTTCAGGATCGTCGATCTCTAACTTGCCAGATATTAACTTTATTTTATTTATAGACTTTGGTTGAAAAATATTAGTAATCCCATTTTCTTTAGCGAGTTCGACTATTTCGGGATCAACTATTTTGGCACCACGACCTTTAGCTTTGCTTGTTTGGCTTATGACCGCAACAATTTCAAAGTTATTTTGACTGATAATGGATTTAAGACTTGGAACGGCAAATTCGGGAGTGCCGAAAAAAACAATTTTAAATTTTGGAGATTCCTTTGTCACCTTGCGACTAACCCTTGGAGGTTCCAAACATTTTGATGAGTTTTTTGTTTGCCAGTTTCTTTTTCAAGCCACTAAGGTGGTCGATGAAAAGAGTGCCGTTAATGTGATCTATTTCATGTTGAAGGCATACAGCCAATAACCCTTCGGCTTCGACTTTAATTTGTTTCCCTGTTTCGTCTTGAGCTTCTACTTTAACATTACTTGGTCGTTCTACGAATTCACGAACACCTGGGATACTTAAACATCCTTCTTCGTATTTGATAAAACCGCTACTTTCTACGATCTTTGGATTTATTAAAGTGTAGAGTTGTCCGACTCTCTGAGTTTCTTCGTCACTGCCGATATCTACAACAATAATTTTTTTGTTGATGTTAACCTGGGGGGCTGCAAGCCCAATGCCCGGAGCATCATACATGGTTTCAGCCATGTCGTTTACGAGCTTCTTTAAATCGTCGTCGAAAACATCAACTTCGGATGATTCCATTCTGAGGATTTCGTCTGGGTAGAGAACTATATCTAATAATGCCACAATGATTCTGGTTTAACTGACGGTCGGTAAAGTAATAATCGCGCTGAATACGTAATTATCATTATCTTTTATTTCAGAAATGATAAAATTACCACCCCACTTGGTGATAGTATTGTTAACTGCTGAGAGACCGATGCCAATGGATGTTTTTCCTACGTGAGTTTCCGATACACCAGGATTAAGCAATTCATTTAGCGGTATTTCGTGTTTTGTTGTTAAATTAGAAATACTTATGGATACCTGGTTTTCTGATTTAAAGTCTGCAATTAGGTTTAAACTGAGATCAATTTCGTCGTTATTTGTGCTTAGATCTTTTAAAGCATTTGCGGCATTAGTTAGCAGTTCGCAGAGGATGCAGGTTAGTTGTTCTGGGTCAGCTTGGACTAGGTAGTCCTGATCAAACCCAGTTAGCTCTAAATCAAAGGATGTCAGCCCGTAACGAGATTGGTAGCGAGACATTATTTTAGTGGCAACACTTTTAAGGTTACAGCTACTATTATTAGTCTTTTCTGAAACCAAGAGTAGAAACTTTTCTACCATCGTTGAAATCTTCCAAGTTTCAGAGAGCATGCTTTTAGCATAGTTCGAAATTTTCTCAGGTGGTATATTCAAATCACCACATTGTTCGATCAAGCTCCCGTATGTGATTATTGAGGTCAGAGGGTTGCCGATATCGTGTGACAATTGGTGAACTATATCTGATAGCTCTGAGTTCTCTAACTGATTCGGTTTAACTTCTACATGGTCTTTTGTTTCAGTTGTTTCCATTTAAAACTTGGTCTTTAGAAGGCTCGTTATTTAATATTATTTCAGTGGCTACTATGGGTATTGTTTACCCCAAAAGTACTGTAAACGATTTCGCCAGTAATTTCCAGAGAAAGTGCGTGAGGTAAGTTTAATCAACATTTGGCTTGGATTTTCCGATACTTAGCCCTAAAACTCTCTTGATACCAGCTCTGGTGTGTTGCTAGTATTTGTTTTAATAAGTGCATGTGGAATTCTCCTTTTTTCACTGTTAGTAATTTATTCACTCTGCGTCGTTGGCCAACGTACGTGCGCTTAGTTTAAAAAGATGGGAGGTCACGACCATTAATTTAAGAGATTTTTAAATACCCACAGAGCAACCGGAGCAACCAGCGTTTTAGGATTATCAGTAAAAAGCGGGTTAAAAAATATTTCTCACTCAGGTTGCTCTGTGGTTTAAACTTCTTAACTTAATGGGCGTGAGGGGGGAGTTTTTCTAGCAATGAATGTGACTAACCAAGTGGTAAATTAAGAACAGTATTATTGATTATTATATGGATGTGAATCGATCGATAAAAGATAAAAAAAGTGTTAGCGGCTTTTTTGTTGGCTTAATTTTCTTTGTCGCATTTTTTATTGTTTCAAAGTGCATCTCGGTTTCATATAGTATAGAGGATTCCCAACAAGTAATTTTTCCGGTTCTAATTGTTGCGTTTTATTTTCTGCTAAGGAAATCTCGAATAAAAATTCCAGCGTTTATATTTATAACGACTTTTTTGATTTGGATATTTTTGTTGTTCAGGGTGAGTTTGATGATAAACCTTGGTTACTTCGAAGGTCGCGTTATTATCGGACGCTTGGCCGATGATAAATATGGGTTTGAAGCAAGGGAATTGTATAAGTCATTACAAAAAATAGCACTAACTTATCATTTACCCGGTCCAGCATTGTTGCCAATTGCGAATGCCTACAAAAGTGATGCGGACAGTCGTTTTGTTGCTAAGAATAGTGTTTTTGGACATTTTAATTTTTCGGGAAGCGGGACACCGTCGCTAGTAATTTATGGTAACGCAAAAGATTTTTTTCTTCAATTTCCTAAAATTAAAGTAGCTGCGCTTAGAAGTTGTGAGGAAATTGGTAAATCAAATACTTTGTGTGCGGCTGGTGATGAAAATAGCAATTTAGGTTTTATACCAGTTAAGTATTCAAACGGTGTGTTTTTAGCGGTTCCAGGAATGCCGCAACAGCTCACAATTCCTCGTGAGCCAAAGTATGCAATTTCTCATTACATAGAATGGCTCTCGGCCTACTATAGTCCCTTAATTAATACTTCCGAGGAAGTTAGAAGAGATGTTTTGTTTGAAGCTTCTACTGTTCATGGTCTGCCTTATGGGGAGATTGAACGGACCTTTGCCAAAATTTTACTTTCTTACGAGCAAATAACCAATCTTGATTATGCAAAGAATGGCTATCAAATTGAAAATTCAAAAAAGAGATTAAGCACTCTGCTGAGGTTCGTGAAAGGATTTAAAGATCCAGAACTATACGGCATTGTCCTAAATTTAATCGCGATTGCCGACATTCATGATGCGGAGTTTCGAGGGGTAAGTTACGATGTTGCAATCTCGAGATTAAAGGCAATTATGGGATCAAAGAACGTCTCAAGTCATCAAAAAGATATCGCAAGTTATAACTTAGGCACGATATTTACCCAATTGTAGGTTCAAGTTAGTCCGCTGAATCATTTTCAGCTTTTAGCGGTGAAAGGCTCATTCTTCTAGCCTTTATGCATCTCCCGATACATTTTTTATGAAAATATAAGTAGTTGTTTTTACGGTGAACTTTAGCGCGTCGTTTATAAAAGCCGAGGTTTCTATCTATCTTTTTTTCAAAAATTTTAGAGTAAATGAAACGATTTTCCATTTCCTACGATAATTCCTAAGGAAATGAAAATACAACTTAGATAGATCACTTATGCGAATAGCCTGCGTTGACAATACGGCTTCTGAACGGATCTCTCTTGAAAGCTTTTTAGAAGAAAGCTTTAGAGAATGTCGGAAGTCCATCGGACACCTTCTTGTTGCAAGGTTATATCCCGTCTCTCGCGACGAATTGTTAATTAATAGCTTACCAGATTGCATCGTCATTGGTCAGGGGTTTGAGATTGATAAGGCTTTACATCTCGTACGTGAAATTCGTTCTGTTTCAAGTGAGATACCTCTATATGTGTTTCTTAAATCGTCGGATTACAGTGTTCAGAATTTAAAGCGTTTCGGATCCTATGTAAGTGATGTCTTTTCTGAAGGAGACCCAGCGTCAAGATTTGTTTTTAAACTTACATCGGTAGAATCAATCGTTAGCGAGAAGAAAAAGGGATTCTTATTCTCATTCCAAGGGGTAAAGGGGGGCGTTGGAACAACCTCATTGGTCGGTGGACTTGCTCATGCGCTGCATGACCTAGGGGAAAGTGTAGCTGTTGTAGATTTTTCTAGGCGTGGAGAATTTTGCCAATTTTGTCTCTCTGAAAAATGGCAATCTTCTTTTTATGCGCAGCTTTTAGTTGATGGACAGCTACCTGATAATGAGCACTTAGAAAAATCTTTAATTTTTCTATCGAACGGTATTCCAGTTCTTCCACCACCCTCCGGCTCAGATGAGCTTAGAGAACTTTGGTTAAGAGATCCTTCAAGACTTGAAATTGGTCTTTCTTTTATTGACTTGCTTTTAGAGCGCTACGGAGTAGTGCTAGTGGATTTGTCCCATGCAGAAGGTATTTTGCCATTTGCGGTGGAATGTCGATCCGATGCAAGAATATTTATTTCATCTAATGACCCTGGATCGGTTCATTTATTAACGCATCGGATGGACGACCTGGCAATACCTGTCGAGGGAACAACGACATTTCTCATAAATCAAATATACGAAAATGGGCTTAACCATGAGGATATTTTAGACTTCATAGCGTGGAGTCCAAATTTTAGTGAA
>CAYYIQ010000039.1:8671-19114 GCA_964472005.1 uncultured Bdellovibrionales bacterium
AATGTTGTATCCCACATCTATCCCTTATGAGAAAAAAGGAGGACTTTGGATGGGGACAGGAAATACCATCTTTACAGAGAGTGGCTCCCGCTTCCAGCAAGTTTTAAAGAAGTTTATAGCAGACGCCATCGGGATTGAATTAAAGCTTTCAACCCGAAATAAAAAAGTACCTTTTGAAAATGTTTTTAAGTCTTTAAGTGGAAAAGGCAAACAAGCGCTTGTTCCGTTTTCTAAACGGGAAATGATTCCTTATCTCTCTGACCCACAAGCTAACGTTGGCAACAGTACTTCGGCGCAGGGAGCAATAATTTTGAAAAATGAAGTTAAGACTCTCTCAGGATCTGAGGTTAGTCTAGATTCGGAAGATATAGCAACGAAAATTAATGATTTAAATTCGGTTCTCGAAGACGAATTTGTTTACGAAGCTCCAAAGATAAGAGCGAATAAGTAATTTGTAGATCTAAATATGTTAATCAAAAAACAAAGGAGTAAAATGGAAATTAAAAACACGAAAAATGAAAAAGGTTCGCTTTCCTTAGAGCATATTTTGTTCATCGGTGCAGTTGTACTTTTGTCGGCTGGAATTACGACTTTTTACACGAATATTAATACATTTTTTAGTAGCGTGAGTTTCACAGATACGCCGAATATCGGAGTCTCTGGCGCATCGACTAGTAATTAATTGTTTCGGAGTATTAAATTGTGAAGAAGACGACCCCACAAAAACCAAGAAGACTTAAAACCAGAGGCGGTTCCCCAGCTATGGTTACACCTAGTGTAGTGCTTGGTGTCGTTTTCATACTCTCGTTGTTGATATTTAAATTAAGAATTGGCGAGAATCAAGTAAGTGCAACCTCGATTGATACGCAGTTTGTTATGATCGACGTGCCAACAAGGGCTGTCGCAAAGGGAGAGAGCTTAAAGACAGTCGTTTTTAGCAAGATCAAATGGCCTAGTTTAAGTGACAATTCAAAGTACTTACAAAATAGCACCGCATACGGTGCATATTATGCGAATAATGATTTGCTTCCCTACGCTCCAATCCCCTTGTCTTCTCTAATAGCGTCTTCGATTGATGTTAATGCCGTCGTTGAAAATATACCAGTCGGATTTCGGGCAATAACTGTGAAAGTAGATATTGAATCAGTAGTTGAAGGTTGGGCGCAGACAGGTAATTTTGTCGATGTCATAGTGTTAAGGCAATCAGCTGATCCCGAACTAGGGATTGAAGCGAAGCTTATCGCTGAGAATGTGAAAATATTGGCAGCTGGCGCAACTGTTGAGCTGGCCAACAATCCCAATTTGGCTCACGCGCCAACCACCGTAACGCTTTTGGTTACGCAAGAAGACGCGCTTAAAATCAGAACGGCTTCAACTGTTGGTAAGCTTACGTTCGCACTACGCGGAATGAGTGACAATTCTCCGTCAACCACGGTCTCGATGAATCAAAAGATTTTATTGGGTGGTACTAAGGCCGGCTCGTATGGACGTAACGAAAGGCGTGCCATCGCTAAAGGGCCAGATGGTAAAACTTACATTTTAGATAGCAATGCAGAGTGGATACGAGATTTGAAATCTGAAGAGACAGAGGACCTATAGCAGAAATGAATTCGACTAGTTCTCATAAGAAAAAATTTGTATCGGTAGATGAAATAAAGAATCTCTACCAAAAAACTGGTCGGATGCATCCAGCGTATCCTCAAGAAGTTGTCCTGAATAATAGTTCTCAAAGCTTAACCGCAAGTACTCAGTTTGTTATTAAAGAAGCTAAAAAGCTTATTAGTTCATTTAATGAAAGGACTGAGGTTAGCAGTCTCCCAAGTGAGCAAGATGTCGAAGAAATTGTTCGACAGGTCGAAAGAGGGGAGGGAGAAGAACTTTCTGTGAGAGAGAGGACCTCGGCTGTCTCTGCCTTAATGTCGTCTCTCGATCATTATGATATCCTATCTGGTCTAGTTGAGAATTCGGAAGTTAATGACATTATTATAAAATCGTATAAAGATATCAGTATCCAGATCGGTAGGCGAAATATCCAAACCGACTTAAAGTTTCCCGACTTCGATACATATAAAGCTTTCGTTGAAAGATTATTAAAACGAGCGGGTAAGGCGTGTACAGTTGCTCAGCCTATCGTGGACGCCTCAATTGATCCAACTGTGCGAGCAAGTGTTACTCACGAATCAATCTCTCCCGGTGACGCTGGTCCGATGTTGACCCTTAGAATATCTAGGCATGCAAGTATCAGTTTAGATGGATTGCAGGTTGTTGAATTTGCACCGGCAGCAGTCCTTGACTATCTCTCTCATATCGTAAGATCAGGCTGTGGAGCTATCTTAATAGGCGGTGAAGTGGGAACAGGTAAGACCACACTCGTTCGAGCTTTATCAAATTTGATCGACGAAACAGAAGCTATTCTTGTGATCGAAGATACGAATGAGATAAATCTTAAACGAAAGTTTGTCAGAAGCATTTTAACAAGGGAGGGAAACATCGAAGGTTTCGGTCTTGTCACTCCTGCACAAGCTATTCGAGCCGGTATGCGAATGGCGATGAACCGTGTGATTCTCGGAGAAATAAGAGACGGCCAAGCAGCAGAAGCTTTTATTGATGTGTGCTCGTCTGGTCACGCGGGAATGTCAACGATTCACGCAAAAAGCGCAAGGGACGTAATCTCAAGACTCGAATTGTTCTTAGCAAGAGCTCAAGGAGACGTGGGGATTAACACGATCAGAAAACAAATAGCTAATGCAATTTCAGTCGTCGTTTACATTGGCTTAGACTCTGTTACAAAAAAACGGAGAATAGTATCAGTCATGGAAGTAGAAGCGGCCGCAGATGGAGTTGTTCAAATGGCTCCCATATTTACATTGGATAGCACCTCTGGAAAAGCCATGTGGAAGAGAGGCGGTGGAATCTCGAAATTTCAGGAGATGCTGAATGATTCTAATTACAAACTTCCGAAGCCCGGCGCATTGGTTTAGCTAGTCTATGTCAGTTAATATTTCCAAAGCAATAAATGTAAGAAACATATCTAAAGAGAGATTGTCGTCCTTCAGGTATGTCTATCCAGTTGATGGAGAGCCGCGAACTGATTATGGAACTCGGCTGAGTGGGGCAGAAAATGAGTTAGCTATATTTTTAGCTTGTGCGGGTTACAAGATCCATTGGATAAAATTTTTAGCTGTTACGCTTGTCTTTGGCGCAACGCTGTTTCTAGTAGGACTATTTGTTAATAAGTACCTTTCGGTGGTTTTCCTAGTCGTTGGGGTCTCTCTGCCAATTTATTTTGCGAAACGAGAGGCTATAAAGCGGGCGAATATGTTTGCTGAAGAATATCCATCGGTATTGCTTGCAATGGCGTCGAATATGAAGGCTGGTTTAACTGTTTACGCTTCTTTAGAACGATCTATCATGCTGTTGTCAGAAAACAGTATAGTGCGGAAGGAAGTGAAATTGTTTTTAGAAAATGTATCAAGGGGAGTGTCAACCGAACGTGCGGTCGCGAATTTTGGCAAGAATATTGATTTAAAAGAATTAGAATTGTTTCGGAGAGCTTTTTCTCTTGTCGTTGTTCATGGTGGCCGATTTTCTAGAACCTTAGAACGTCTTGCTCAAGTATGTAGAGACCGAGAGAATCTAATTAAGTCGTCCAAGGTAAGTACCGCAAGTATGCGAATGACCTCTAATGTATTGTTAGTAGTCGCCCCGGGTTTGATTTTCGTGCTTTCATTAAGAAATAAGGACTTCTGGAATACTTTTTTTAATAATTCGACAGCATTTACATTAGGAGTGATAGGTCTACTAACTATAGTAGTCTCGGTCGCTTCTCTAAGAAAAATGAGTGACTTTAAGCCATAAGATGTTTTTTAAACGGAAAATATTAAATCAAAGACTGGTCAATTTAAACCAGGCAAGAAAGTCTCCCTATGGCGACTATTCGGAATGGAGCCACTTTGTTGCGACGTTAGGTGGTTATGGTGAAAAAACCTTAGATTTGAAATTAGTGCAAGCTGGACTAATTACTCTCGAGGAGCAAAAGCAGTTTTTAAGAAAGAGAAACTTTATAGCCTTAGGACTATTGCTACTTACGATAGAGATTCTATTAATTAAAGAGGTTTCAATTCCAATTTCTTTCGGTGTGATGCTTTTGGCGTTATATTTTTTAATGCTCGCTTATTCGCTTTACCTTCGATGCTTAAAAAATAACTCAGAACGAGAAATTTATTATGATACGCCACTCTTTTTAGAAGAGCTTGTCTTATTAATTGAGTCGGGGCTCGCACTCTTTCCAGCATTGCAAGAAATTTGCGAGAAAAGTAAGCTAAGTAGTGCGAAAACAACTATCGTTCGTAGGTACATGGCCTCGGTATATGCATTAACGTTGGCTGGCTTACCAATGTCAGACGCTTTTGCAAAGGTAGCTAAGGAAACTCCTTTCTCTCCCATTAAAAGTCTATTGTTGCACTTGGATGTGAGTTCAAGTGTTGGCGGTGAGCTTATATTTGCGCTACAAAGTTTGGCCGAACAGGTTCATAAAGAATGGAAATTGGCGGTTGAAACACGAGTAAGAAAGCTAGAAAATTTGGTCGTATTTCCAGTATTTGCTGCTGTGATGGGAATGATGTTGATGACAGCTGCGGTTCCATTAGTGCCAATCATGGAATTTATGAATGGCATAGGAAAAAATTCAGCTAATGTGTTGAAAACTAATACCGTAAACAACTTTGGTGACCACAGTTTGGTTTCTAATGAAGGAGGAAGATGAATCAATTAATCTTCCAAACTAAAAACGCTATTGCTAAGCCGTTTAAAAAAACCATGAGTCTTCTATTGAGAGATCAGGAGCGGGTAGACTCTTTTTTTTATTCATTGGGTATCGGGGGACGCTGGTCAAAGAGAAATTGCGTTACTATAGAAGATCTCGAAGAAGAATCTGGACGAAGTCAATCTGAAATTATCGAGCAATTGGATCGACAGCTAAAGATAGATTTTTATGAAAATGTTCCTCTTGTTAGGCAAGTCGTCATGGAGTCTGTAAATAAGGAGTCTAACCTCATTTTGGAACGAGGGTATGCAATAAGCTTAAACCAAGTGGAAAATTCAAACGTAATCTTAACATCAAATTTGAGAACCCTGCTTGGAAAAGGTCGTAAGCTAGCAGGGCTTCCGGTAGGCTTAACATCAAGGAAGGCCTATAATAACTATCTTTTAAGAGTTGAGACCTTTAAGAAGTTTATCGAAGCCAATCGAAAGAATGGTGAAATATGGCGTAATGTTTTAGCCCTGTGTGTGTTAGATGCTGTGGTTGACGGAGCCTCAGATGTATATTTGGGCTACCCTAGCAGAGACAGTTTCCAATACATCGTTAAGAATAGAAAATATCAGGGAAAGATTGATGAAAGGATATTTAATAAATTATCCGACCTCTTTAAAACAGAGCTAACAAACGAAGAAATTTTTGCCGCAATATTTCCAATCGGAAATGGCAGTTGTCATCTAAGCCAGATGGATTCACAAAAAAGTGTCACGATTGTAATAGACCATTCAATTCTTCAAGCAAAAGATAATGTTTTGGAATTAAGTGACTTGGAAAAGACCGTTAAGGTGGATCCAGCGCAACGTCATATCTTGTTAATTGACGATGATGAGAGATTCGTTGAACTTTTAAAAAGAGGTATCAGTGGCAGAGGTTATAAGGTATCAGTCGCGGTTTCCGCTAATGACGCTTTAATGTACCATCTAAGTTCGGAGTCTTCGATTGATCTAGTTGTTACAGACCTTTATATGCCTAAAATGAATGGAATTGAATTGATAGAAGCTATCAAAAGTCGCAGACCCACGTTGCCAATAATTGTTTTGACCACCGAAAAAACCCCTAAGTCTCACATCAAGGTTATTGAGGTAGGGGGGAATGTAGTGATGAACAAGGAAGATGATCCTCAGATACTCCTAGCTTGGATAAAGCGACTGTTAAAGTGCGAATAGTAGAAATAATAAAATACTAAAGGGAAAAATATGCTCGAGATGTTGGAGCGAAATTCATTCTTAATTCTTACCTTGCTTACTGTATTCTTACTTGGATGTATAATCTATACAGCTTGGGTGTTGTTTTCAACCAAGAGGGATCTTGAACTGCTCAGTTCTCTAACACGACAGTTGGTACGAAATGGAACAGTTGCGTCAAGAGTAGATTTTAGTAATCAATCAATCGAAATAATTTGGCGAAAAATCTTGTCTTTCTATGGAGGTGTTTCGCGTTTTGCAAAGCTTAAAACTGACTCTGAAAAAGTGATTTCAAATGCAATAGAGTTGTTAGGTACTTCGGATAATAGTAGTGAAATTCTTGAAGTGTTGAGCGAGGTAGTTCTTAGGTCTAGTAGCCCAGAGAGTCGTTTTGTTTCGATTGCTGAATTTGATAGTAATCAAAAATCTTGGCAGGTGAAGTCTGCTGCAGGAATTTCGAAAAACCGATTAGCAGATCCATTTCTATTAGTTTTGGACGAACTTCCGTTTACGTCTTCAAGAACAGTCATCTATGCGACTCGTAAGAATGGTTCTCAATTTGACTTTAGGGGACTCGGAGTCGGTTTGTCTTTATTTGTGTCGATTATTCGAGACGATAAGCTTTTTGGTGTCCTTTGGGTTGGTTTTAGTGAAAGTGCAGGAAGTATAGAGGAAGGTCGGCGAGAAACTTTAGAATTGATTGTTCAGCATGCTGTAGTCTCGTATCTAGCAGCACAAAAGTCAGAAAGCCGGACAAGGGTAAGTGAAGAAAATAAGGATCGCATTCTTGCACTTTCGCATGATCTAAAGTCCCCCAGTGTTCGCGCGCTTTACGCATTACGAGAGTTGCGAAGCAAGTCTAAATTTGCCGATAGGGAGTCAGAGTATTTTATTAACGAAGTCGAGTATGCGCTAGACGAGCAACTAGGACTAATTGGAGCTTTGTTTTCAGCGGATAAGTGCGAGAATAATGAACCAATCGGTGTTAGAGCGTCGGAAATTGAAATTGCTAACGCAGTTAAAACTAGGGTTGAAGCTTTTAAGCTAATAGCGAGATCGGTAAATTTAGATATTCGATTTGGTCCGTTACACCGCGCTAAAGTTGAAATTGCAAGAGAAACCTTAAACCGTATCCTTGATAATTTAATAAGCAACGCTATTAAGTACACTCACGACGGACACATTAGTATTTCAACTATTTTGACAAAAGGAAAAGTCGAATTGCGGATTGAGGATACCGGTGGAGGAGTTCCAAAGGAGTTGTTGCCGTATCTATTTTCAACTGAGATGCGTGATCAGAAAAAAATGTCGAACTCTGGACAAGGATTTGGTTTAAGTGTGGTTCGTAAATTGGTCGAAGATTGTGGCGGTAAAATATCCTATATTGAAAGAGAAGACAGAGGCTCTATCTTTTCGGTCTTCTTAAATGTAAAATCATCTATAGATACTGGATACTTTGAAAGAGATGACTTTAGCAGTGTTCTTATAATAGATGATGAAATGGCTGTTCGGGCGGTTCATGCTAAGTGGGCAAAAGAAATTTTCGGAAAGGTATTTGAAACTAACTCGTTTAACGAAGCCGAGGCTATTTTAGAAGTCGAAAAGCCAGATTTGATTGTTGCGGATTTAAATATCCCGCATGAAAGTTTTTATGAATTCATGATGCACGTGGATTCAAAAACGCCGGTCGTTGTTTTAACTGGACAAAATCTTTATAGTGCTAAGAAGAATCTTGCGGATGTCGCAGGTATTCAACTGATTTTAGAAAAACCGATTGAAAGAAAAGAATTTAGAAACGTATTAGCAAAATATTTGGCAGAATCAAGGAAAGCACTCTCTTATGAAAAAGCTGCTTAAGATAGTAGAATTAAAAGTACTTAGCTCTCTCGTACATAGTGCGATGTTTATCGCGATTTTCATCTGCTCAAATCAGGAAGTGAATTCTCAGGAAGTTTCTGTTGCGATAGCGGAACGTCTGAAGGAGCAACTTTTAGTAGAGATAGTTCCTACGCTGGACCTCAGAGAAGGTGGGATGTGTTTTTTCTACCCGCAGGGCAAAAACTTCGTCACCAAAGTCGCAATAAATTGTTCACGACTTTTTGATAGCCTATTAGAGGACCTAGTTCAGGAGAAATCTAAATCTTCTCTTTTCGAGCCAGAGTTGTACGTCCGCATTAAAGAATCAAAAAATCAAAAAGCCCTACTTGAAATATTGCAAAGTGATCTTCAGATTTTTAGAGAAATTCGACAGAAAGAAGGTGGTTTTGCAACAGAAAAGCTTGGTCTAGCAACTGTAGAAATTGCGAAGATTAGCCAATATTTCTTTAGGCAAAATGTAGAATTAAGTAGTGAGATTTTGTTAGGCTTGCGGGACGTTTTGGGACGTTTTGCCGAAGACGTTGTGCTTATTGTTCTAACTTTTGATGCGGAAGAGTCGGTAAGTAAAATGACATCCGGCTTATGGGATAATCGAGAATTTATCGAAAAAACAAATGTCGAGAATCAATTATTGATCGAACTCTTTTTAAATGTCGTAAAAGGTAACACTGAAAGCGTTATTCAAAGTGCAATTAATTTCTACGATCTTTTCGAACAGCGATCTGTGCAAATAGTTGAGAATTACAGCACGTACGTTCCAAATAGCCGACAGAAAAATTTTGAAATAGTGAAACAGGTTATTGCGCTATTAGAAGACTGTAAATTCTCACCGAATAACATCGCTAGTAATAGCTGTGAGCAGAATGCGCGAGAAATTGGTTATGAATTAGAAGAGGAAGTCTCAAATAGGTACTATTTGAACCTTGGAAAATGGTTTGCTTCGTTG
The DNA here is from genome assembly GCA_964472005.1 of uncultured Bdellovibrionales bacterium. Lineage (GTDB taxonomy): Bacteria > Bdellovibrionota_C > UBA2361 > SZUA-149 > DAOLCO01 > CAYYIQ01. The sequence continues at coordinate 17,499 of CAYYIQ010000039.1, forward strand.
CCAGAAAATGAGGTTTTAACCGCGGTTAATCCGAGCCTGATTAAATATCGAAACCTTAGCGTTAGTTCGAGATTTATTGATGACAAATTGAAACCTGTACTCGGAAAGCTGAAACTAAGAAATGAAGTTGAGCTTAATAAAGCTTGCGTATTGTTAGGCGAATCTCCGTGCAGTTTAGAAATAGAGATTAATTCTAACTTAACAATTCTGAGAAATTTGATTGTTTTGTTGGTGATTGCTCTTTTAGGTTATGTTGGCGTGCACTTTTTGAAGAGAAGGCCTAAGAAAGCAAAAGCTCCCTGTGAGGAAAAAAATTCTGATGAATTAAGTGCAAACGAAAGAAGTGAATTAAGGGAGTTACGAAATTACTTTAACTTAAAGCCGTTTGATAATGTGAACGAGCTGCATAAATCTTATAGAAAAATGGTGTTCGCAGTTCATCCCGATAAATTGCGTGATGGCGGAAAAGAATTCGTAGTCTTGCAAGCAAATTACCTAAAAGCAAAAACTTATTTGGATAAGCTTGAACAAGTTCGCGAAAAGAAAGTTTCTAATAGTTAGGCTTTTAGGACTAAATAATAAGCAGTTTTTAATCCTTTGGCAGCTCCACTCAATCTTTCCCAGTCTTACCTCTAGTTCTAGCTCTTTTAGAAGATAGGATGTTGCTTTGGTAGACCGGAAGCGTGGTGGGGCGGGGGATTGTATGTTCCTTAATTTTACCATGCATTTGGAGCAACCGTCATCCCCGCGGAGGCAGGAATCCAGGAGGAGTCGGTTAAACTGAACGAGCCCTCGTGGCAACGGGTAGGCAAAAAAACATGCTTCTAGGTACTATGGCGATTATTGTCTCTTGTTTGGACATGTCAGCCTTAATTGATTTGATGTTTTCCGGAATTTCTTAAAACTCACGAAGAAAGTGTGCTTATCTGATAGCTATCAAAGTTTTGTAGCCCCCTGCGGTGAGATGCTCGTGAGTTGTCGTACATTCTATTTCATCCCCCTCTGGCAAAAAAAGTTATCTTAGTATAAATTTCCCAAGCGTAAATTCATAACAAGCTGGGTATGTAGGGTCGAACTTGGTCTTTAGCTCTTTATTTTTCATTTATTTCTTTTTGCCACTCGTTTTGGCAGTTTATTTTTTAACGCCTCAAAAATTAAAAAATATAGTTCTGCTTTTGGCAAGTTTGTTCTTCTACTTTTGGGGGATGCCGAAGTATGCAATCTTGTTCTTCGTCTCATGTTTCATTGACTATGTATTGGTAGAGGTCCTGAGTAGGGTTAAGTTAGAGAGGAGCCGCAAAATAGTTTTAGCTCTCTCTGTCTTAATAAATCTAGGAGGCTTGGTATATTTCAAATATACGAACTTCTTCATCGATCAAATAAATACGCTCGCTAAAATATTTGGTGGAGATACCCATAAGCATTTGAAGATAATCTTGCCTGTTGGTATTTCTTTCTTCACCTTTCACAAAATTAGTTATGTAGTTGATATTTATCGACGAATCTCAGCACCAGCAAAAAATTTCGTTCAATATTTATTGTACATTTCCTTTTTCCCACAGTTGATAGCGGGTCCGATTATTAGGTTCCATGATATCGAACATCAATTGAGTAAG
>CAYYIQ010000040.1:0-19089 GCA_964472005.1 uncultured Bdellovibrionales bacterium
TTTTCCTTCTCGGTATATATCTCATTTTCTTGTACAAAATTGGAAAGTGGTTCGAGCAACCCGTGAACATCATCAGCTTCGACGTCCATTAAGAACAAAGTCTTCTCCCATAACGCTCTTCGCAAAACCCATGGTCCAGTAAGTGACTTTTTATTTGATTCTTTATCTAACTTAGTTTCTTGATTCAAAATCTATAATTTCCTATGAAAAAATTAAATTTGTTTTACAAATGTCGAAGAATTCCAGCAAAATATTTAATGTTTTTGCTAAATAAGCCTAAAAAATAACGGGAGCAGCCCTTCGATAAACCGCAACGCCCTGCGGTTTATCGTCTAAGCCCTCGTCTCCTCGCCCTAGTTTGATTAGAGCAAAATGACCGTCACTAATTAGATAGTTAAAGTGTAAGTAAATTAAGGAAAAATGGAAACGAATTTATTTTGCCGAAATAGCATATCTTGCGATTCTCCCCTTCTAAGACGCTACAGAAAAAAATCAGGGGAATTTCAGCCAATAAAATTTTTGATGGACTAGAATGAGCTATTTTCCCATGGCGCCCCAGGGGCAAGCAAAACAGCCGGCGCAGCTATCAACGTAACAGGCGAGCAAAAACAAAATTCATCAAGTAAGTCGCCTAGCTGCCAGCTCTCGTAAAATCAACATATTGATATTTATTACTTAACATTCCCTCAATCTCTTTCATTACCTGCTGAGGGTGATCGATATTTGGTAAAGTCAGTTCGACGCCACTGGTCATCGAAGTTCCTATTAATAAATCTCCATAATCAAAAATCCTTCCACAGATATTTTGCTCGATCCGACAACCTCTGATCAAATTGTATGGAATAAATTGATCTTCTCTCTTAAAAGCCAAGAACAAACCTTGAATTGCAACTAACTTACCAGGTGCCATTTCAAAATATGAGTTATAAATTTCAAAATATGGCAAAACCACTAGATGGATTAAAAGCCCGAAAAAAATTAAAATTGCTAGCCACGGAAAATGTTCAATTAAAAAATCTAAAGGGGCTGGAACAATCAAATAAGTAATTTCAAGCACAAAGCCCAATAAAAAGCAGATACCTAAACCTACCCAGGCTCGCTTTGAGGTTGTGCATATCTCTACCCCACCATTCTTGTGTGGTTCAATTTTTTGTAAATAATATTTATTAATTAACTTGAACAATTCTTTAGAAATCCGATTACAATACGACTTATATCACCCTAATTCATAAAAAATATTTAAACTAAAATGGGTCTGTTCATCAAAATCGATCAATTGAAGACCAGAGGGGCAAGTTATCACATCTGGACTCAATTCATAGTGCCGCCGATGCAACTGCAGAGAAATCAACAACTAATGCCCACAGAAGCCCCAAATAGATCGGACGCAAATCCCACCAATAATATTCAAGGCTTGAATTTAAAGCAAAAATAGTGTTTTTAGCGGTTTAAAAAACGTAAAGAGAAAGCCTAATTAGAGGAGCAAACGCGTCTATTAGGTCAAAATTAAGACATCTAAAATATCAAAAGAAGTAAAAATGAAACCAAATCTTCACAAATCACACCCTTGGCATGGAATCGACATCGGCGAGAACTCGCCTGACACTGTAACAGCATTTGTTGAAATCGTTCCAACTGACACTGTTAAATACGAGATCGACAAAGAGAGCGGCTATCTAAAAATAGATCGACCACAAAAGTATTCAAACCAATGCCCTACATTATACGGTTTTATACCTCAAACATATTGCGACAAAAACATCGCTGAATATTGCGCAGCGAAAACAAATCAGACCGACATTGTTGGAGACGGAGATCCTTTAGACATCTGCATTCTAACAGAAAAATTTATTACTCATGGAAATATTATAGTACAAGCTATTCCAATTGGTGGGCTAAGAATGATAGACGACCGTGAAGCCGATGATAAAATTATTGCGGTACTTAAAAACGATGCTGTTTACGGTAGCATTAAAGACGTAAGTGAACTTCCTCAAAAACTCATTGACCGATTAAGACATTATTTCTTAACCTACAAACAAGGCCCAGATGAAAAGAATGTTGCAGTAGAGATAACGGAAGTTTATTCAGCAGACGAAGCAAAAGAAATCATTCTAGCAAGTCAAAAAGACTACGAAATTTATAATTCATAAGATACCGATTCATTAGTTTTGGGGTTTTATCACCAAGACAGGAAGACACGGAGTTTGAATTTCTTAGTCACATTTGACGAAGGTTTCAAACGCATCCCTCAGTGCCTTCCCATCTTTGAATTTTAAACCCCAAAGCATCTTATAGAGAATAAAGAACTTTCGTCAGCGATAACGCCATTAAAGGTCCTTTACCTATAGATCCAAGGACTTCTAAAACTTATTCGAAATGAATACTTCCTCAACTGATAGCTGCCCAGGTTTTGGCCAAGACTCCTTGGTTCCCTTACCTACGACAACAAACATCGCGATAACATGATCCGCGGGAAGATTTATTAGTTTGCCCACAGCATCAAAATCAAAACCATCCATTGGGCACGATTCGTAACCTAGTTCAGTCGCTGCGAGCATTAATGTTTGAGCGATCAAGCCACACGAACGCATTGCCTCATCTCTCTGCACCACTTCTTTATCTCTATAATAATTGTCTATTGCGGGCACCATCATTTCTCGAACTGGTGCAGGAGCATTTGCCCAATATCTTTCTGGATTCTTTTCCCAAGCTTTCAAATCAGCACAGAGCACAAATAACATTGACGCATCTGTGACTTGGGCTTGATCCCACGCAACTTTTCTTATTTCAGCTCGAAGTGCCGAATCTTCAACATTTACAATTCGCCAATTTTGAATATTAAAAGCTGTTGGTGCTTGTACTGCTAGATCTAATAGTTTTTTCTTATCCTCAGCGGGCAGTTTGAATTCCGGATCATACCATTTAACTGACCTTCTCTTTAAAATTGCATCAGAAACTTTCATGTTAAAACTCCAAGTTGTTGTTTAATTTGAATTTTGATTATTACGGGCACTGCGAAAACTCCTACTAAGGAATCTCTAACCACGAATTGCGATCTGATGATTAAGAACCAGTCGCGCATGCACCGAGCTCTCGAATTGAACTTTCGCTCTTAAATTCAAGCTGCATGCAGCATAACACGATTTCAAATTCTCAGATAGGAGGCTTTTAGATCAATCAAAATATTCTCTTGGAATAGTATTTTCAAAATTTTTGCTTTCAATAACCCTAATTACACTTTGATTATTTACCCACTTCAAAACACTGTCTTCGAGCGCCTCCAAGTTTTTATATCCGTACGTATTTCTAATCCCCTCTTCACAAAGCGACACAAAACTTTTTGATGAATCTTTTGCTTTCGCTTGGCTGACATCCTTAATAAATAGAACAAATTCCTTCATTCCCTTATCTCGAATTAGAAATTCAGTAACTACAGTGCTATGATCATAAAAGTTAGTTAAATCCAAAGCTTTTTCTGGATAAGAATAAAGAGAAAACAACTTTCTTAAAGAAAGTGCTTCGCCTTTCCTCACATTCTCCCCAACTCTAAGTCGAGAACCTTTCCTTGTATCAGGACTTTCATTAAAACAGGCCAACCCCTCATTCGCCCAGCGAGGGGGCTCTGACTTACAAATTTGACCAAGTAAAACGTGGGTTATTTCATGAGGCAAAATTGACTTGATTAAACTGTCGACATCTCCAAATCCGACAATCTTCATATTCACCTTTAAACTTTCTGGATTATCAACACCATCCAACTTAGGATAGTTGGAAAACGTTAACCCACCTGTTTGATTTTTACTTTCAATCCGAAGTTCAATTTTGTCATTAACTGCAACCGGATCATACTTACTTAAGTTTTTTAAGATCTCAGTCCTAATATCATCCACACGCAGTGAAATTATTTTACTAAATTTTTCATCCTGTGAATATATTCGGAAGTATTTAGTTGCATCTCTCAGTGGAGACCTATTACTCAGAATTTCCTTAGCTAACGACTCACTTTGAGAAACTCCCGTTTCCGCTTCTGGCAATTGGATCAAATTAATACCATTTAAGGCCTTCTGGATCTTTGGCATTTTGATCCCATGAGACTTCGGAAGCACAAGCTCTGAGACATTTGAAGGAACGACACCCGCACAAACAGTAGTTTGCTTGCTTTTTTCTACGGAATTTTCATTGATAACAGGAGGCATGCTTTAATGCTAAATGATTCTTAAACATAGGTTTTATGAGAGGATCTTTTGAGAAATGCCCTAAAAACTCGAGGTCTGGTCAAAAAATAATTTCCTTGACCAGCTATTAGAATAAGACATTGACTTTACTAGCTAAATAATTACCTAACGAATAAAGTTGTCCGAGATTTTGAACTAATTATCCCGAGTTCATGCCCGCGCAAAGATGGCGGCGTCACGCTGACTTTCGTATTGCTAAAGTAGGATAAAATTGAATGAAAATCATAAGTCGATTGGCGTCTGTTTGAATCTCACACCATATACTTCTCTCCCTCATCCACAGCCCTCTTCTCCTTCGAAACTTCTTTTGCAACTATTCCTCAAAAAATCGAATAACTAGTTCCATTACCTGTTCTTTTTACATTTCCTATCTGTGTAGGATTTTCTGCTCCCCCTCTTTTCAAAGGTTTTTCGATGAATCCTTACCAACCACCAAAGATTAGTTCAGATAGTAATCAGTCCTTTGAGATTTCGGAATCTAAGGCCTATGCCTTAGCGCTCGCCTACCTCTTGTCGACTCCGTTATTGTGTAACTTGATAATCTTTCGCTTGCTTCCAGTGTTGAAAGACCTACAAGATTCCCCAATTACGTATTTGGTCTTTCCAGCTTTGGTTTGTCTAACGATTTACATCTCTCTCTGTGCGACCTTTATCAAAAGGGATTTTTTGCTTGATGCAAAAGTAGTTTTGGGATGTTACGCCCTTGGAGTTATTTCGATAGTTGTCGCACGTCTAATTGTTGGTGACTATTTGACGAATCTGGGCCCACTGTTGCAAATAAACAATGGGAATTTACTTTTGCTAATATTCTGGGCGTTCCTAAATTTCTTGTCGCAGTCAACTGTTGCAAATTCGTTAAATAGATAATTATCGTTCAGTTTTTTTCTAAATGTTTTTCCAAGGAGATCCTACTCTTCCACCACATTTCATAATGAGAAAGTAAACAAATTTAATATATAAACACTCCGTTGCCGACATTCCTATCTTAGTACTATATTATTTGCGCAATTCGCGATAAGATTCTCGCTAGAATTTAATGTGCTAACAGGAAACAAAAATGATAAATTTAACACCTTTCGTTCTCTTTTTTATTGCATTTTTTGCACCATCGTCAATCTACGCAAGCCCATATTCCACCGTACTCGAAGGCAGTAAAATTAAAGATAAATTTATTCAAAACCAGTTAAATAACGTCACAGTTCCTGAAAAGGACGAGGTTCCTATCCCAGCATACGAAAATGCCTCAATTACTAAAACCGCAACAATCTCCAGCAGTGCAGACGGCATGCTACAAGAAAACACCATCATGTATCTAGCAAGCACTGACAGTCCAGAAAAAATCGTAGACTTTTATAAAAATACCTTGCCAAAATGGAAGTTTGAATCTTTAAAAACTTACGACTTATTTCTAAAAGAAGGGGATCAACTATTCTGGGGCGGTGGAAAAACACTCCTCAAAGCGCCCCGAATCCAAATTCACAACCTCGAAAAACTAGATGGTGAATTTGACCCTGCAATAATTAAACTTAAACAACAATTACCGGAACTTAAAACTCTGATAAAACTCTTCTACGAAAAATCTATTGGCAAGCAAAGAGCGCTAGATATGACTTCTCTAATTTCCTCCTGCGTAACAGATGAGATTAAATCACAGAAAGAATCTTTCAAAGGGCCTAGCATTAACCCTTCACTTGAAAAATTCTTTAAAAACAATGCTGAAGCATTTTGTAAACGAATAAAGAAATCATGTGACAAAGATCAAAATAGCGTTAGATGCCAAAAAGCTATTAAAAAATATAAATAGATTAACTAGAATATCAACAATGCCATAGCTGAAGGTGTAGGCTATGGCCCGAATCTCGCAAGGCGAGATAAATAGGATCACATTTGCGATAATATTTTCGGAAATAGATTATAGAAAAGTGCACCCAGAGCGATTCGAACGCCCGACCTACTGGTTCGAAGCCAGTTGCTCTATCCAGCTGAGCTATGGATGCATGTAAGGACGACTAATAATACAGAAATCAATACTGCTTGCAGTATATACGAAAATAGTACGGTTCTGGCAATAATGCGAAGCCGAATTAATGAAAATAAGCGACCTTAAGTAGCAGATTTAAGCTTCCCGACCTTGAACCTGACCTGAAACTTTAAATTACTAGGATTTAGGCGCAAGTCTGTTTTGAAGCTTTTCATCAATTCCTAACAGTTGAGTCGCAATGCTTTCCTCTAGTGCGAATATCTCAATGATTAAAGCTAGCAATTCGTTAATAAAGTTTAAAATGTTTTGCGGAGTACCTTTTTGTAATTTGAAATTTATTTGAAACGAGCTGTTCATCAGAACTTCCAAGTCAAAGACTTGAGCCGGAACGTTAAAGAATCGGTAAGAAAATCCTGTTTTTGCATATCCTTGTAATGCAAAACGGAAGCTCGAAATAAAAACGTAGATACCCACTAGTAGTTCTTCAATGGAGAACTCACTTAAAGAATCCTCACCCGCACTCTTAATCCAATCTATGTCATACAGGATATTGCCATCTTGATACTTATTAAACTTACTACCGAGACTTTTGTTAAACTTAATAGAATCAATTTCATCTTTCGTTGGGTCAGGGGCTTCTTGAATTGCTCCTTGAACGGTTAAGATCTCTTCTCGACCGTTTGCGCCTCCAAAACCCTTAAAATTGCTCACGACTTTGGGATTCTCTGTTTCGGTGTCTAAAAACAAAAAATGTTTCTTAATCAAAGCAAATAGTGGAATAAGAACATCTCTAGTAAGGCCTACGTTACTCTTTGGTTGTAGACCATCGATCCGAAAGCTAAACACCTGGGCCTTATAGAAAAAGCGACCTTCGGTGTGGAGTGTAAATTTTAATTTTTGTTCGTCTGTCACGATTCTCTAAACGCTTTTTATAGATAGCTGGAATTCGCTTAATTTTCTCTTTAAACTTCGCGGAGATTTATCAACCAACGCTCAATTTCTAAAGTTCACATAGATAAGTCATGAGATTGAGTTCTAAAGTCTCAAAACCTCGCTAAATATTACCACAACTGTTTTAGTTACTTTATTGAGACAGAGTATCGACAAGCCGGCTATTAACCTCGATATTCTTTTCTTTTTTAAGAGAATCCAATAGCAAATCTTCTACCCTTCGAATAACCAACTCTCTCTCCTCGCTTTCAAACTTAGCAATCTCTTTCTTTAGGTTATCAGTCTCTTTCTCTTTAATTGATTTTAGCAACACTAGGTAAACGGATCCGTCCATTCCCTCAACCGGTTTCTTCACGAGACCTTCAGTAATAACTTCAGAAATAATCTCCTGAGCTCTTCCGTCTCCTTGAAGTAAGAATGGCATATTTACATTTTGTATATCACCACTGACATCAGTAAAATCTAGGGAGTACTTTCCTGCAATCTGCAAAAATCCATTATATGTTACGTGTCTACCTGCATTTCTCGCAGAGATTATAATGTTTTTTGCTAGCTCTTTATTGCCTTCGTTCCGCTTTTCTTCTTTTAGATGAGCAACAATTTCTTCTTTAGTTTGCTCAAGACTTTTTATTTCTGGCTGTTTTATACCAAGAATGTAGACCACATTAATTGTTTCATCTTCATTCACTGTAAACACTTCACCACTGGTCTTAGCTGCTAATTTACCGCTAACATAGGTTGGGAGTTTCAACACAGTACCGCTTGCCTCGAGAAACTCTAGTTTCTTTTCTGTAGCAATCTTTTTTAACTCTGAAACAACATTTTCATTATCAACCAATGAAACTTTATCTTTAATTTCTTCAGCATTATACGCGGCAAGATCAGGCGCCAACTCACTTCTAACTAAATCTTCTAACTCTGCTCGAACTTCTTCGATCGGCTTTTGAGTCTCAGGCGTATAATCAAGATTTTTCACAATATAGAATCTGTCCGACGCACTCAAGACTTCTGAAACTTCGCCGATAGGAAGGTCCGCTACAGCTAATTGAACTTCTCTTGGTAGAGACGAAACCTCTACGAACTCAGGGGTCATTTTGTAAATCCCACCTTTTGCCGAAGAAACCTCCTTAAAAGTTTCTGGAGCCTTCACTAACTCTTCGCGAGTCGCCTTTGCTAAAATATCAAGATTTACTGGTGCTTTGATCTCTGCGGACAAAAAGTCTGGAGCTTCTTTTTGAAAAGAAATCTGCTCAAACTTTACTTTCGCTGGGACTCTAAACTGATGTCTATTTTTTTTGTAGGCATCCTGAATGTCCTCGTCATGAATTCGTACGCTTTCTCTAAAATTCGCTACTGGCACCCGAGCTATCGCAAGCGAATACTCTCGCTCAGTTAAAAATGTATCTTTATTCTTGTCGTAAAACTCTTTAATTTCGGCATCAGAAACAACTGGGTTTTTCCCTATTGATTCGACCTTGGTATAAGCCAACACGACTTCTTGATTACTAAGACGATAACGACGTTCAAGCTCTTTGGGAGAAACTGTCGCCGCTATTCCCAAAATATTTTCAAATTGCTCTCTTACAACCGCGTCCTTAACTCTCCCCTCAAGTTCTCGCTCCGTTAAACCTTGCGACTTAATAAAACTTCTAAATTTATCTACGCTAAATCCATCCGCAAAAACTGGCAACTTCTGGATAAAAGATTTTACATAAGTTCTTCCAACTTCTAATCCAGCATCAGCTATAACAGAATTTAACAATCGCTCGTCGATAAGATCATCTAATACTTTTTGCTTAACATTAATCATTGCCGCAATTTTTTCGTAGTTCTCTTTAAACTGTCTTTTTAAGACGGTTCGATATTGGTATAGCGCTTGATCGTACTGAATAGCAGTAATTTCTTCATCACCGACGCTTGCGACAGCAGTCTGACCGCCACCTTGGTTGCCGAAATAATCCATCCCGAATGGAAGCATGAGCAAACTACACATCCCGATAATGAAAGTTCCCACAACGCCACGTCTGTTTTTTCTAAAAAATCCGATCATAAACTCAACTCGATAATAACTTACTATTTTAATGTGACTAGATTGTCTTAATTCCCTCCTCCACCAGTACCCAAGACTGCTGCGGTGACAAGGTCGCTAAAAGCAAATTTCTTCTTATCTTTTAAATCATTAGAGCATTAATAGAAAGCCTTTCTTAGTAGCAAATCGATGCCACTACGTTATATTTTAGGCATTACGACAACCCCATTCAGAGCTGCCTAATGCCTTAGGGCGATTCCAGCCAGCCACATCGACCATTCCATGCTCTTTGTATAAATTTAGGCGACTACAGAGGCACAGAGATACAGAGAAAGGCAACCGCTACTATTGTTAGCACGCTGGCACTTCAAAGACTCGTATTTTACTTCTTCCTTTGTGTCTCTATGGTCGCCTAAATTTATACAAAAATTTCGCTCGGTCGTATTGCTTGATCTATTCGCTGCGTAGTTTATGATGACGATAAACGACTATCGTCTTATACTTAACACCTATGTCTAAAGATAAAACAGAACCGACGCCGATCTATTTAAAGATACCTCCTAATAATATCGTATTATTGAAGTTCCTTTTGGAGTCTTATGAAGGGATTGCGGAATTGCGTACGCTTGATAATGATCAAGCGCTGGTTGCCATTCTGGCTCTACCTGATACCGTTGAAGCAGTTCAAAAGATGCTAGACGATGAAAAAGAAAGTATTAAATGGGTTCAACTCGACAAGCACCCTAACCTTGAAAGTGACTGGTTACTAAAATCAACACTCCAAGAGACCGATCAATAGAAATCGAAACCTCTAATCTTTACCAAGGCCAAACCAGCCCTTCCTCAATTCGATAAGCCTTTCATAAGCTTCTTGTACCTTTTCAAATTCGGCTTGAGCTTCTTGATCCGCTGAATCAGGATGATGCAATTTCACCATACTACGGTAGGCTTTTTTAATATCGGAGCTAGAAGCATCATCAGCCAAACCAAATATCTTCAATAGTGTTGAATACTCGTCATCTCTCAATTGCTCAGTTGGATTAACGTTTGAGTTCTCGCCAAATGCGGAAGATATTTTTGAGATCATGCCGAGTAGGGCTGGAAATACAAAATAAATGACCCCAAAGAGAATCGGCAACATCACGATAATAAATATTACAACGTACACACTGCTTGGCAACGTTCCATTAATCAATAGTTTAAATCTTTCTTGGAAATTAAGCTGGGAAAAAACTCCCTTTGTTACCATTCCAGATGCAATTTCTTTTGATTCCGGGTCTGTGACCGAGACAATAAAGCTTTTCCTAAGTATGTCTAACTTTTCATCTGGCACGTCTCTCGCCTCAAAAAAGCTAATTGCCGAAAGACATGAACTTGCAAATCCTCGACTACATAAGTTTTGAGCAACTGTTTCGAATTGTTCCTTTATTTGCTCAAGGCATTCGCTACCTTCGTTAACCGAAGAGTGTAAAACTTTAACAACAGATGAAAGTTCTTGATCATCTAATTTTTGCGGAAAGTAATTTCTAATTGCTCCACTATCTCCAAGATAGCCCTCACAAGTTTTACTTCCAAGCATCGCTTTAAGATAATCGGTTTTTGCTGCAAGCAAGATTAACTTTGATAGTAAATCAACATCTTTGCTTTTTAACGCTCTATCGATTGAAGCATCCAACACACTAAAATCTTTTTCTGGAGAAGGAGAATTAAGAATAAGTGTCCAAATACAACTAGGGAATCCGACTCCGCCTTCACATTCCGAAACCGCAGCAATCTTCTTCTCTTCTTCTCTTAGCTTGAAAATAAATGAGCTTGCTGTCGGGTATATCTTTGTGAGATTTCCAATAAAAGTCCGCAAATCATCATCAAGATTTGGTTGCTTTTCGTTGTAAGCCTTCGTCAATCGACGAAGAGTCAATGCCTGTAAACGAATATTAACTTCCGACTGCAAAAATCTATCGCGTAGAATGTCATTCGATTCATAAAACGATAAGAACCCTGAGACCTCTTTGAAAAAGGAGTGGAAATCCAACTCTGTTGCTTGCAATTCACTTAACTGCTGATCTAGTTGATTTAAGTAGGCAGCACTCGATTCAACCGAAATTTCTTCCGCAACATTTTGCGCTTCAGCATGGAAGACGGCAGCTTGAAAATACAAGCCTGTTACCAAAGCAATAGTTGGAATATAGATCGACTTACCTTTCATCAACATATCCAAAAAAACTGATTTTGTACTCACTTTCCTCTCCACGTGCCTTCAATGTTATCAGACCTCGGATAACTTCAACTGATTCTGGAAACAAGTCTACCTGCACAGCAATTGCACCTGTGCTATCTTTTGGCAATTCGCTAACACGAACGCGTTTATTGTCAGATTTTACATATTCTATTTCGAATTCTTTTGTTCGATCCCGACTAATCACTTTAAAAGTTTTGCTCAACCTACCAGCAGACTTTAAGACCCTACCAAAATTTAAAGAATCAGGTTCAATTTTCAGATTACCTACAACTTCAAAATTTACGGGCACATTTATCACAGGACTTCGTTCTGAATCAGACTTAATAGTAAACCTACTTCGAACTTTCCCAATGGGAGTCTTAGGATCTATTTCTAATTTAATCTTGTCTGTTTGCTTAACATAACTAGCAGTAATGAACTCATTTTTTGAAAAAACTTCCTTAACGCCAACTTCGACACCAGCATGTCTCCGTAAAGAGACCTGCACTTTTGCACCTTGACCGACAACTATTTCATTTAAATCTATTCGATCAGGATCCGTGGTAATCTCAGGAAGAACGTTCGCACGAACCATTAATACTTGAGAACTGTTTGCAGCGTCGTTTGAGTAAACTCTAACTGTTTTTAACTTTTCACCGATAAAACCAGCGGTATTGAAAGACACCTTAATTTTAGTTTGGTCGCCAGGTTTTAAAATTGCTGACTCGGCAATCCCAGCTGTGCACCCACAAGATGCACTTATTTTTCGAATAACAAGATCCCCTGTACCCGAATTCTCGACTACAAAATCATGAGTTAACTTTTCGCCTTGCATGACATCACCAAAATCATGATCGACTTTAGTAAAGCGAATTTCCTGTGCGATAGCTGTTTGAATAAAAAGTAGTAGACAGGTAATCTTAAAAATTACGCGGGTTACAGATAAAAGGATAATATTTAAGGCCATTAGCACTAACTATTTAAAAAGAAGATAAAGCAGATCGAACCCGTTAAAAAGTACTATCCTTCTAGACCGATTCGTCATTATTAAGACGTAAGGGAAAGATCAAAGCTTAATTTATAAAGAAGTCCCAATTCAAAAATTTATTTTGAATTAGCAATAAGAAGTTTAGCTGACTTCTCTTTTTCTTCCTCAAAAATCTTTTCCACTAGGCTTGTGCTGACATTACCGTCGATAAAATCTTGATGCAACAAAACTTTCATCAACAATGGCATGTTAGTATTAATACCACCAATAATACACTCCCCAAGTGCTACAACCATTTTTTTAATTGCTTCATCTCGATTTTGACCTCGAACAATGATTTTAGCAATTAACGAATCGTAGAAAGGAGGTATTTTATATCGGTCGTAAATAGCCGAATCCACTCTAACTCCTAAGCCACCCGGTGGATGATAGCCATCGACTAAACCAGGAGAAGGAATAAAAGTATACGGATCTTCTGCATTCACACGTACTTCTATCGCATGACCATAGAACTTGACGTCCTCTTGTCGAAACGAGAGCTCGCTCCCCGCAGCAACCCAGATTTGTTCTTTAACAATGTCTGTAAGTGTTACAAGTTCCGTTACAGGATGCTCGACCTGTAATCTTGTATTCATTTCGATGAAATAGAATTTTTCAGTACGTGGATCGACCAAATATTCCAAAGTTCCGCAGCTAGAGTATCCAATAGCTTGTCCCAAGCGGACAGCTGACTCATGCATTTCAGTTCTAGTTTTTTCGGAAAGATTTGGGGCTGGACTTTCCTCAACGATCTTTTGATATCGCCTTTGAGTTGAACAATCTCTTTCACCAAGATGCACAACGTTTTGATATCCATCACCGATAATTTGAACTTCAACGTGCCGCGCAGTCGGAATATATTTTTCAATATATAAATCAGGATTACTGAACGCCGCTTCAACTTCTCGACTAGCCTGTTCAAATAATCGAATAAAATCTTCTGGCTCATGGACAATTTTCATTCCACGACCGCCGCCACCTGCGACAGCTTTAATTAACACAGGGAAACCAATCTTATGAGCTTCACTTAGTGCAAGATCCGAATCGACTCCTGCAATCTCACTTCCTGGAACAACTGGCACTTCATGCTTAATTGCAATCCGTCTTGCAACCGCCTTGTCACCCATTAATTGCATATGTCGAACCTTTGGTCCGATAAATGTAATTCCACACTGGCCACAAATTTCTGCGAACGAAGCATTCTCACTTAAGAATCCATACCCTGGGTGAATTGCTTCAGCCCCCGTCGCAACCGCAGCTGAAATAATCGAAGAAATATTTAGATAAGAGTCTGTTGGTGATGGGGGTCCGATACAAACACTTTCAGAAGCAAGTTTCACATGCAAAGCATCACCGTCGGCGGTCGAATGAACGGCTACTGTTTTTACTCCAAGCTCATGACAAGCCCGAATAACCCTAACGGCGATTTCGCCTCGGTTTGCTATTAATATTTTTTTAAATGGCAATGAATCACGAGTCATAAGGATATTTCTTTTATTGAATAATTATCTTTAGGAAATTTCAACTTTAAAAAGAACTTCACCGTACTCAACCATTTGTCCGTCTTCCAAACAGATCTCGGCAATCTTACCAGAAATTTCAGATTCAATTTCGTTCATTAACTTCATAGCTTCAACGATACAAAGGATATCTCCTTTTTTAACATTGTCGCCGACCGAAACATAAGAATCAGCATCAACTGCTGGTCTTCGATAGAAAGTACCGACCATTGGAGATCGAATTTCTTTCAAGTTTTTACCTGCTGCAGCAATTGGAGATTCATTTTGAACGACTGTCAAACTTGGCGAAGCCGCTGTTCCCTGCTGAGGATCAACTTGTTGACCGCCCATGTTCGGAGCAACGTTATAACCAGTATGAGGATATCCTTGAGCAGGTGCCATCTGATACGTCACGGGTGAAACTGCGTTTTGCGGTCCCCGCTTCAACCAAACCTTCTCCCCCTCTCTTTCTAACTTAAATTCTGTGACTTCATGTTTTTCAAGAGTTTCGAGTAATGTTGAAATATCCTCAATACCCAAATTTGAATTTGTTGGTTTAGTTTTTTCGTTAGCCATTGGTATCTGCTCTGTCCGTTTTGTATTTTTCACGAGTACTCCGTAGGAAAATGTTCGATGTTAAAAAACTATCGACGACTGTCGATAACCTTTTAGACTTTACCCTCTTTGTAAACTACGTGTTTTTTTACTTTCGGATCGTATTTTTTTACTTCTAATTTTTCAGGCTTCTTACGCTTGTTTTTTGTAGTAGTGTAAAAATGTCCTGTGTTTGCGGTCGAAACCAACTTGATTATATCTCTCATTTAATTAAATCTCCTCTTGTAAAACTGAAATCAAATACTAAATATTACTGGAAAATAAAAATTTAAATTTTCCAATTTTTAAAAATCTTATAGCCTTTAACATTAGAATAAGTAATTTTAATAAAAAGCGGTCGACGTTATAGCTCAAAAAAACAAATGAGGCAAAAAGTCAATAAATCCAAGGTCTTTGCTATCGTCGATATTGGCTCTGTCGCGATAAGATTCGAAATTTATACAACAAATATTTCAGAATCACGACCAATTTCGTCAAGTTACAAACTTATTCACGCGGAAAGATTATTACCAAAGTTAGGAAATCTTGACTTAAAAAATAACATTTCAAAAGAATCCACAGTGGAAGCGTGTAGGTTTCTTGAGAAAATTTCGCGCAAATTAAAATCTATCGACTACGACAAAGTTATCGCGGTGGGCACGGCAGTATTTCGAGACGCGTCAAACTCCGAATCTACAATCGCACTTCTAGAAAAATCTTTAGAACAAAAAATTACAGTTCTATCTTCTAACGATGAAGCAAGAATCATCGCTGAGGGAATCACGAATTTTGAAAAAAATCTTCCGGATTCCTACCTTCTTCTAGATATCGGCGGAAGAAGTTCTGAAACTTCTCACGTGAAATCTAAACAGATTGTCAATTCATTTAGTTTCAACCTCGGCGCAATTTCAATTAGAAATGCCTTTTTTAAAGACAATAAACCGACAGTTGAAGAAATAGCACAAACAAGACTTTTTCTAAGGAAGCAATTCTCTATTTACAATGAGATCTTCAAAGACAAATCTCCGACTGTCGTGGGCTCTAGTGGCACCCTAAGAATGCTAGGGCGTTTTCATAAACACATTAACCCTAAACAAAAATTGATCGAGAAAAAGTTTTCTCATGACATTTTTGAAATACTTGATGACCCAACAAACAAACATGCAAAAGAACTTTTCGAACTAGAAAAAAATCGAACAGAGCTTGTTTTTAGTGGAATTATTATCATTCAAGAATTCCTAAACTGTTACAATATCAATGAAATTAAAATATCTAATTATTCGCTAAGACATGGTCTGTTAAGCAAATACAGTGAAGAACTAAGACCTTGATATTGAACAAAGGCAAAAAACTTTTGATGTAAATTCTTTTGTCCCATGTTTACTCTTCCTCTAGAAAGACAGTTTCAAGGGTTTCACCATCAGATGACATAGTTTTCGGGTCACTAAGTCATCCACTCCAAGTAGATTCTCGGAAAGATATCACTAGATGTGCGTCGCGATAGCAATCGAACCGCCACTCTTGCAAAGGTAGGAATTAGAAATACACCTACTTGATTCTTCATGGATTTCAAGGAAAGACGGCGCAACTATAGCAGACTCCACGGACGAACATCCAGAAAAACAACGAGTTCTCAAGTACTAACGACTTTTGCCGGTAGAAAAACAACACTAGCTGCAAAACTAATTTTTGAACGCGTGAATAGTCACGGCGCCTCTCCTTGAAACTGAATGAATACCAATTAAAACTACTAACTGAGATCAGAACGACTTTCTACTTGCTTAGACTTCCAAATAGAAAAAACAACTGAACCAATCAAAATGGTAAATATTAATACCAGTACAAGCAATTCCGGAAAATCGACAAAATCCTTTAACAATATCTTGACTCCAACCAATATCAAAACAGCGGAGACACCATGCGATAGATAGGTAAATTTATCGACCATTTCTGCTAGAACAAAATAAAGTGCTCTTAAGCCTAAAATCGCAAACAAATTACTAGTAAAAACTAAGAACGGATCTGTCGTAATACTTAAAATTGCAGGAACCGAATCTAACGCAAACAAGACATCGGAAATCTCAACGACAAACAAAACTACGAGTAGAGGAGTAAAAAAAAGCTTACCGTTCTCGACTATTGCAAAATGCGATCCTTCATAATCCCATTTAATCGGCAATATCTTCTTAATGAATTTATAATAAAACGTATTAGACACATCAAAGTCATCATCCGGTACTGTTGCTGTTTTTATTCCAACATAAATAATGAACAGACCAAAGACATACGTAATCCAAGAATAATGCTCAATTAACGAAACACCTGCCCAAATCATTAAGCCCCGAGTAACTACCGCGCCTAAAATGCCCCAAAACAGAATTTTATGTTGATACTCCCTCTTAATGGAAAAAGTCTTAAAAATGACTAGGAACAGAAACAAATTATCAACACTAAGGGATTTTTCTACGAGGTACCCAGTCAAGTACAATAAAAAATTATCAGTTGATTGAAAAACCCAAATGCCGACACCAAATAGAAGTGAAACCACAATCCAGACAAGCGACCAAATAACAGCAACTCTTAAAGTGTCTGCTTGACCCTCTTTATGAAACAGTCCTAAATCTATAAAAAGGACGGTAACGAGTATAAAACCAAATATAATCCATTCCATAAAATTTTAGTGATTTCCCCTAGAAGTATCCAATTTTAATAATTCAATGTGCGAACGTTACCACACTTATGATGGAACTACACAAAATACCTAAGAGAGGCCAAAGATCGCTCCGCGCAACCTTACAAACACACTTGGGCGTTAACCATGGGGCTAACAAAATAGGCTCATGTGGGAAGATGTGCGTCTATTTCATATCACTAGGCGACTGATATATGGGAACAAAGTTCGACCGGCGGATTCTTCACTGAAAAAACGACCAGTGACTAGCTAGCCTGATTCAGAAGCATGGAGTTTTAGGCTAAACCTATGAAACGCTCGAATACAAGCGAATTTTCAGAATCACAAAAAAAGCGAACACGGTTAAATGAATATCGAACTATTCTAACTTAGAATACCCCGATTTTTTAGATAAGAGGTTGAAAAGATAAAAAGCTTCTTTCTAAGGCGAAGCTTTTTATCTGTAATAACTAGGATTAGAATTTATATGTTGCATCAAACAACCAACGGTTGTTTATCACTTTTGAACCAGCTGATGTATCCAACGGGAATTGATAGCTTCCACCAATATCTACATTAGAACTAATTCTAGCTCTCAAACCACCTATACCAGTAACAATATTCTTCCCAGCACTTTCCGTTGCACCAAAATTGAAAAAGTCCTGTCCCTCATCTGAAATACCTAAGCGATCACCGGAGCTGGTTACTTTAATTAAACTAGCACCAACAATTGGATAAATCGCAATATCTTCAGATACTGGAATTCGATAATCTAACTGGACGTCAACATCCCAGAACGAACTATCATGGTCACTAATGGGAATTCGAAGACCTGTACCAGCAGTAATCGTTGATGATTCACAAAGTGCGACCGCTCCACTAAACGAGGGGTGAATAACACCATCTCCCTGTCCTTGAAAAACTTCTTTTTCGCCAATCGGAATTAAATATCTAAGTTGAGATGAGACGATATAACCCTTTTCCCGATCTTCAAATAAGGTATATTTCAAACCTGCTTCAATATCCGCAAAGCCTGTGTTTTTCGGAACATTCGCCTTCGGATTAAAATCGACGTAGCCATCCTTAGTTGCAATAAGTGACAACTTATCAGTCAATGCATATCTCAACTGCAATGCATACACTTGTGCATTGCCCCCCTCGGTAACAAAATCATTATCCAACTCGTGATAGACGTAAAGAAATCGAGCTTCAGATATAGCTCGAGGATCCTCAAATGTAACGGGATGAAACACCGGACTAATCATTTGATCAAGTCTGTTTTCTTCCGCTGACAAATCAAATGTCCATAAAGCGATCATACAAAATAAAATTTTCTTCAATTCAATTTTTTTCATTTTTCTCCTGCTATCAATATCAATGTAGTTTAAAGCACTTTAAAATTTCCATTCAGTTAAAACTGACAACTTCGACTATCTAATACCAGTTGAACACTTGCATAGATGTAAATTGAAATGAGGTTTGAAATTCTGCTGGAACCGAAGTCAAACTAGAAACTCTATACTGATACACTCAACAAAAAAAACTATCTACACAAAAATATAAACGTTAATTGCAAGTTAAAGATTACTTTAGAACGCAACTAAAGCGGCCGTAGGTGAGAACATACCAAGTCATAACGAAAATGAAACTTAGGTACGAAGAAGTAAAGACATGAGGAGCAACATGGGTATTTTAGAACATTATCGAGATTGTCTTGTTTTTTTACTCGACTAGGATGACAAAGCAGTTCTGAAAAAACGAATGCTCAAGATTGAGATAGAAACGCCACATCCATCTCAATTACTTGAAATAATATAGTAATCAAAGAATTTTTATTATTTTAAAAACACGAATTCTAAAATACACATATGAATAATAAAA
>CAYYIQ010000041.1:0-18657 GCA_964472005.1 uncultured Bdellovibrionales bacterium
CCCAATAGTTTTGCGGGCACTTCGATGTTCTCGATTGCCGTTAAGCTGCCAAGCAATCTGAAATTCTGAAAGATAAAACCAATTGAGCTTGACCTAATTTCTGCGAGCTTATTTTCAGAAAGCTTAAATAGTTCATTACCAAGTAGTGTCACAGACCCGCTATCAGCTTTTTCGAGGCCCGCGGCAATTCCGAGAAGCGTGCTCTTGCCGCTGCCAGATGGGCCAACCAGTGCGGCGCTTTCACCTGAGTAGAGTGAAAATGAAATATTGTTTAATGCGTTTACTTTTTTGGTGCCGGCGTAGAAAGTCTTACAAATACTGTCGAATTCTAAAACTTTCGGGAGATTTTCAATGTTCATTTATCTTCTTTCTCTGTCTGATGTGAATTGTGAACCTTTGCTCTAAGGATCAGCCATGTTAAATATAAATCGTTTTTCTCGCGCACTACTAGAGCAAGCAAGTCCAGAATTTAAACGCGAGAGTGTCTGACCGGGTAATATGAAAATAAGCGAAATCTTTGTATCTTTCGAGTTCTCGCTTCTACTGGACCAATCATTTACTTAAAATTTCTCTCGTCGCCTATTTTGCGGTCGAGACAATGTGTAGTATTCCAAACTATTAGCGTTCAATACTTAGAATTTAAACTATGCAATTTAAAATTTCACACACTATATATTCTATCTGTAGCATTATAAATCTATTTTTTACTTGTAATATGGCGATTGCGGAAGATTTACCAATAAATACTAAGAAAATTCTATTTTTAGGAGATAGTCTTACCGCAGGTTATGGACTTGAGGTCTCTCAGTCATATCCCTCTCTTATTTTGAACAAGTTGCAAGAAGGTAATTTCAACTATTCGGTAATCAATGCAGGAATAAGTGGTGATACTACTGCTGGTGGGCTTAGTCGGATAAAGTGGTTACTTAAGCAGGAAGTCTCTATTGTGGTTATCGCGCTAGGTGCAAACGACGCATTTCGTGGATTTGATACCGAAGTTACTAAAAATAATCTAACCAAGATTGTGGAAGCGGTTAGGGAAAAAAATCCAAAAATTAAGATCCTGTTAGCAGGAATGCTGGCGCCACCGAACATGGGAGTCGAATATGGGAAAGCCTACAATGCGCTATTCTCTAATATAGCCGCAGAAAAACAATTGGAATTTGTTCCTTTTTTACTTAAGGATGTAGCGAGTAAGGCAGATTTAAACCTTTCAGATGGAATTCATCCAAATGAAAAAGGTTATCTAATCATCGCGGAAACCGTCTGGAGTAAGCTTAAACCAATGCTCTAAAACCCATCGCAGGGTTAAAAGAATATCGAAAGCGAACCAATTAAATAGGAGTCGTTTTTAGTGTAAGTAGAATCATCTTTTTTAAAGATAAGATTGGAGCTCATCAATGATTTGTATTCTGTTCGGATCAAAATGTTTTCTTGTGGTTCGTAGTTGAAGCCAACTGAATATGAATTAGTTTTAAATGCTTGGCCATTTTCGCTGATTACTATTATTGAATCCGTGTCAGAGTATCCCTCAAATCTTGTGATAAAACTTAAGTTTTCTAGGACCCAAAAATCGGCGAGAAAAAGGAAGCCGTACCAGTCGCCACTTTCGTTTATGTCAGAGTCTTCGAATCCCCAATCGATTGCACCACTAATATCTAAACTTTCATGTAGTGGAACCGTAACTACAATGTCTTGTAGCGTTCTGAAACCATCATTCTCATTTCCAAAAAATGTATTGTAGGAAACCTGGGTATGGTTTGATTTGCCAAATACTACTTGTGTGCCAATTGCAGGTTGTAATTTGTCGGTGGAGACATTTTGCCACCCATTTAATAGGTGAAGTTGAGTTAAGATCGATTCAGAGAGCTGATATTCAATTCTTACTCCACTTTGGTAGTAAGGGCTAAATTCGGAAACTAGAGATCTTGTATAAGCCGAATTGTTTTTGGAAATAAAGCTCTCTAAGCCAATATGTGAAAAATAGATACCAACGTCGATCCGCAGCTTCTCGTTTAAGTTGTAGCCGATGAAAGCTTCTTGTAAATACTTAAGCGAATCGTAAGTTTCCGCGCTGTAATTTGCGTCTACCGAATTGCCATATTGTAATGACAGTTTGCCGTGAAAGTTTTCATTTTCAGCTGCAACTCCGAAATAAGCTAGGTTTAAATTGTACTTGTCGTCTTTTAAACTTTGAGTGAAAAACTGCTTGCTAGCAGACTTTTGAGAATCGAAATTATGTGAGTAATAGGTATCGATCATTCCTTCGGCTTCAATGTTGAGGTCCAGTAGATCTTCGGCCTTAGCGAGAGATGAAGATCCAAGAAAAATAAGGATAAGGAGATTTGATATTCTCAAAGTGGATGCCTTTTGTTTATAGGGAAAATAATTGAGTCTAAACTAAAATTAAAAGGACTATTTTTGTGTCGCATTAGTTTAAATGCAATCTATTAACTTAATTTTCCAGGTCGCAATAGTGTTTTAACGTTGTTTCCTATTTTATGACAGCTCACGTTAATAAATCCAGCTCGACACCAATGGGGATTATGTTTGAAAACTAGCAGGTTTGCTATGAAATTAGAGCCATAGTTAGTTTGTTTCTTGTGATTCAAATTTTTCGTAGCTACTTATTTGCCAACAATGGCTTCAACCAAATAAAATTAGCGACGAAATAAGATGAAATTACATCTGATTGATGATAAAAAGAAAACAAACTTCAAATATTAAAATGTAAAAAGGGTATTTATGATTTCAAAAATAGTTTCAGACGCATTGGTTAAGCAAATGAATATGGAATTTCAAGCGTTCTATAAATACTTAGCGATCTCATCATATTGTGAAGCTAGAAGTTTAATAGGATTTGCTAAATGGTTTTTATCTCAATCAGAGGAAGAGAAAGAGCATGCGATGAAAATCTATCGTTATCTATTAGATAAAGATGTTGAAATAGATTTTCTACCTTTAACTCAACCAAAAGCAAAATACACTTCAGTTGTTGATGCTGTCGAAGAAGCATTAAAAAATGAAAAAGCTGTTACAGCATCGATCAATCAGATTACTGGTCTTGCAACAACAGAAGGGGATTACTCTACCGCTTCATTCATGAAATGGTTTATTGATGAGCAAGTTGAAGAAGAAGCAACTGTTAAAACAATGTTAGACCGTGTTAAGTTAGTTGGTCAAAGTGGTGATGGTATTCTAATGTTGGACAGAGAGTTTGGCGGTCGAAAAGAAGAAGCCCCAAGCCAAAGCTAGAAGTTTTACCACAGAGGCACAGAGAAACGGACAATTCCTTCTCTGTGTCGCTGTCGTTGCAAAATTGAGTTTACGTGCCTCCCCTCTTCCTAAAAAAATCTCATGACGCTAGATAGAATACTCCTCAGCGTCACTAATCTAATTCCTTTCTTAACATATTTTCGTGTCTATATTATCTTGTGAGGATCCTACGAAATTTACTTAGTATTTTTATTTTTTTTAAGAGTTTTTTCTAGGAAAAGTAGGCCGATATTAAGCGTGTTTTTCTTGTGATTAATTTAAGTTAAGTCCCTTCAGCCTCTTACGACTTGGAAATAGAAGCTACGACTAAGAGATTCTCTGACACCAATTGTAACTATTTTTAATATTTGTACCGATGCCTTCTTCACGCCATTCCATCTTAAAAACTTATTGGTGCATTTGGAAATATCGATATGAAAAAAGTATTGCAAAAAGTGAAGTTAACTTTAGTCGCATTAACGATTTTCTGCCCCTCTGCCGTTTTTGCTGATGAAGGAGAGAATGTTCAATGTAGCAATTCGGAAGTTCGTGTTTGTTTTGCTGACGGTGAATGTGTTTGTAGCGTAAGGCAGATTGAACCGAGTGATCCTACGCCGCAAATAAGTAATTGTGAAGATCCAGAAGATTTGGGAATTTGTAATTAAGTATCCAGTTGATTGAAGTGTCGTGAAACTTATTACAACAAAGTTCAACAAACACCCAAATTTCTGGAACTAAAATGAAAGATATTACCAACATTGCAAATTCTGAAAAAGGAATAGCACTTTTTAGTGTGATCACTGCGATTGCTGTAATGTTGGTATTACTTTCTGTGTATCACACAATAACAAAAATTGAATTGAGTTCGAACTATGCGTCAATTGCTAGTAAATTAGGTTTCTTTTCCGCGGAAGCGGGTTTGAATCTACGAGCTGAGGCAATTAAGCAGAGATTTTTGGGTTACAATAGGCCCTCTGGAAATAGCCCAAATAGAGTTAATCCATGTGTGAGCGGAAATACTGGTTCAGACGATTTCATTTGTCAGACTCACACTCTTCCAGGTTCAAAGCATACATCTCAGACTTACGTTGAAGAAGAACCAGGTAATCCACTTATCCTTTCTGTGCCAGCGGGAGAGCGGTATCAGGGTTTAAATGCACAGGAGTATCGTTATAGTGCAATCTCAAAGGGGATAGGTCCAATGGGCCAAGTAGAGGCACTGTTAGAGCTGAAATTTAAAAGTCGACTCGTTCCGTTATTTCAGTTTGCAGCTTTCTACAATAAGGATCTAGAAATATTACCAGGTCCTGCGATGACCTTGGAAGGACCGGTCCATACCAACGGGCAACTTTATGTTGAGTCCGGAAATGTACTAAAAATTGATGGACAGGTAACTGCTTCAAAAGAAATATTTAGAGGTAGGAAAAATGATTCAAGCTGTCATTCATCTGGGAAGGTGAGCGTTAAAGATCCGAATAGCTATCGTTCACTTGTTGATCCATGTTCTTCAAGAACGGAGGTAACTGCAACGATGGTAAGTCAGTGGAATGGAATGATTGAGCCAAATGTTCCGGTGCTTGAAGTTCCATCATTAGATATTTTGTTGCCAAACTCTTCGTCTATCTATTGGGCCAAGGCCGACGTAAGACTCGCACTAAAATTAACTTCCGCTAATAATGTCGATACCACAAATTCGCCAAATGGCATCGAGGTCAGGAACGCGAATAATTCAGTAAATACTTCTGGGACGACCTACTTAGCTGCGTGTGTAGGATCAATAGGTGAAAGTAGCAGTGGGGCGAATAATGGAAAAACCGTAGGGAACAGTTACAGCTTTTATAATAATAGAGAGTCGTCATTTATTAGGTTGCTTGAATTAGATTTGCAGAACTTTTTGGATTGCGCACAGAACTCTAGTTTTTTTGGCGCAGGTAAGTCCATCACAGATGATACTGAGGGGGGATTAGTATTTTTTATAACCGTCGATGGGCCTCGTAGTAACTTAACTCAAAGTAATTACGGAGTTCGTATCCGAAACGCCACTCGTATAGCTACGCAGTCAGGGGCAGGTGGAGTCGTTAAGGGTCTAACGATTGTCTCTGATCAAGCGGCATACACTCTTGGCCACTTTAATGCCACAAGTAAAAAGCCCGCCGCAATAATGTCGGATTCTTTCAATGTTCTATCCACGAATTGGTTAGCAAACGACAGCAAAAGTCAGCTACATATTAGCCAACGAGTTGCTAATCATACAACAATTAATTCTGCAATTCTTTCAGGAACGGACACAACGGGAAATGTCGAAGGTAGCGGTGGTCAAGGCGGAAACTATAACGGAGGACTCGAGAACTATCCACGGTTTCACGAAAGATGGAGCGGAAAAACTTTAACCTATTATGGATCATTTGTCAGTTTGAGTAAGCCATTACACGCAGCAGGTAATTGGGTTTATGGAAATCCACAATACGAAGCACCAAACCGTGATTGGCACTATGATACGGATTTCAATGACGCTGCAAATCTCCCACCTTTGACACCTAGATTTGTTTACTTACGACAACAATTATTTCACAGAGATTTTGAGCAGGACTAAGATGGAAATGTATAAAAACTCTAGAAACAAAAATTGCGGAAGTTTGGAAAGTGGATTTTCAATGTTGGAGTTGATGATCGTGCTTTTTATGAACTCGATAATTTTAGCAACTGTTGCAACAAATTTTAGAACACTGGAACGACCGCTTACTTCGGCTGGGGAATTGACGATTGGATATTTTAGGCTTGCGCGAGCAAGCTCGATCTCTCGGACTGTGAGCTATGTAATATATCCTTCTTCAAGCAATAAGTTGAGCGCAAAATCAGGAAAAAATTGTGAAATTGCTAGAGCAAATTCTATAACTGAAGAAAAGCTATCTTTGGAGTTACCAAGAGGAGTGTTGCTACAGTCAACTAGTTGGGATGTTTGTATTACACCTCGTGGTTTTATGGATGACTCAATAGTCTTTGACTTGTTTGATGAAGATGGAAAGCGTCTTAAAATTAATACTTTTCTCGGTGGAACAGCAAAGGTTTTATAATGAATAGAGAAACAGAAAAACAGACACGAATGAAGGGGTTTTCATTGCTTGAGGTGATGATCTCTTTATCGGTCTTTTCAATTGCGGCAGCTGGCTACCTTCCTGTGTTTAACTCATTTATGGGAAAGAACTCAAATTCTCATGTAAAAGTTAACGCGCTACAAGCCGCTGAGCAAGTTCTAGATCTAATCCGAGTTATGAGCACGTCTAGTTTGCCATCAAGTGGCGATGATGGCGGTCAGATAGTTCAAGTTGGCAAAAATTCTTTTAATGTCGTTACATATTATTGTGAGCAAGCTAGCCTGTGTACAGGGAGCTCGACTAGGCACATTCGCGTTAATGTAAGAAGAAATAATGAAGAAATACTTAATATCCAAACAGTCTTTACAGCACTTAAATAATCAACAAGGCATGACAATACTTGAACTGCTTGTTTCAAGTTTTCTTGGATTGTTGATTGTAGGAATGGCTTTTTCAACGTTAATGTCTAGTCAGCGAACCGTAACTGGTGATATTAATCGAACACGTCTAAGTCAAAACTTGCGAAGTGTGATGGATTTTCTAGCTGTTGATTCAAGGCAAGCGGGTGAGCAACTACCTGGAATTTTCCCAGCAATCGCATTGGCGGATGGTGGTGGTACAAATCCAGACACTCTGACTTTTAGACGAAATATTATTTCAGAGTCATTAACCATTTGCAGCAACATTAACGCAGGCTCTAACCTTGGTAATATAAATCTAACTACGAATTCCGGAGGCCGGCCACCGGTTTGTGTTCACGGTTCACAAAAAGTTGCGTATGATTCTTGGAATGATTATTTGGCCGAAAAAGGCGGGGAATTTAAAGCATACATCTTTAATACTTCAACAAGACAAGGTGAATTTTTCACCATTACTGGATTAAGCGACGCTGGATCGACTATGAACTTGATTGCAAGTAATAAAACATTTACCAATACCTATCCAAGGTACACCTCTGTTTTATATGTGATAGAGGAGTGGCAATACTCATTAAGTAACGACCGCGAGCTTATTCTAGTTGAGAATCAAGATAATTTGGCTGCTAAGAAAATCGCCTTCGATATCACGGGATTTCAGGTTAGTATTAAGTTAAATGATGGAAGCTCCCTTGACACTTTTGATGATACAAATAGATGGGGAAACATAAGTGCAATTGAGATAAGTCTTGAAGGTGAATCTAGCTCCGGCAAGCAAATCTATAAAGATTCTCTGAATTCGAAATTTTTTCCAAGAAATATTTTGTCTTTATAGTACTTCGTTAGCCTAGTGAATAAGTCTGAGCATGCGATTTTATTTGCGGGCCACCGCCCATATTACGCTACGATGCCCTCTTTCCAAACTGACTGGTCTAATATTAGCCGTTTCAGTGAGTTCTTCAATTTTGAATCCGGAATTTTCTAGGAACTCTTGATAGAGATCAATTGTCAATTTTTCGGCCATCTCTGCTCCTGAATACAAAGGATTACCAGTTGATGTAGAATTTCTTGTCCAGTTGATCCAGACTGTAACGCCGTTCGGTTTTAGATATCTATAGATGTGGCAAGCGGTTTTCTGAATCTCATCTTTAGAGGTAAAACAACCGATAAGCCCACATTGAATTACAGTATTAAATTTGCCTGCTAATTGTGGATTAAAGTCTCTCGCATCTTGTTGTTGAAGTTTGATAGATTTTTTGAAGTTGTTCCAGGTAGAATTAAGATTGATGTCTTCTATTTTCTGTTTCGATAGGTTTCTGACGTAGTTTACTATTCGAGTTTGTTTTTCTGACATTTGCTTTTTCGCAAGTTGCGCTTCAATAAATTCTAGATTCTTTGCGATAAGATCGCATCCCAAAATATTTTTAGCACTTTGGTAAGCTAGCCCAACGTTATGCAGAACAGGACCGCAGCCAAGATCAAGCACATCGGGTCCTTCAACGTATTTGGATAATATGGGGATTTGGTTGAAATACTGATTGCTGTCCAAATTGAAGGTAATTCGTTCGTAAAGTTCAAGTTCTTTTTCAATTTCTGAATCCGTATAGTTTCCAATCATTTTCGTGTGTATCCAAGTTTTTATATAAACGCTGCAAAAAAGTATTTATATTATTTTAAAGGGTTTCCTCTTTTTGTGCGCTTTCTTAGTTAATTCAATATGTTTTGATATTAGGCCGTATGTAATGGCACTATTGCTACCCTGCGAGCAGTATGGTACACCGAGCAGAAATTAGCAATGTGGTACGGATTGTATGATGCTCGAAGAAAAAAATGACGTTAATCTAAAAAGAGGGAGGACTCTCCCCCCGGCTCTTGATAGCTATTGTCGTAAATTCATAGTGCGAAATGATTTTACGCAAATTGAACCAATGGATGATAGTCCAACAGTAGTGCTATTTCCGCAGGTTTTTAGGTCGAATGTCGCAAGAATTAGATCAATTCTCACTAAAAATATCTCAAAACATAAAGTTTACTTTGCTCACAAGGCCACAAAGCAAAATATTTTCCCTAAAGTTGCAAAGTCTTGTGGTATTCAAATTGACGTCGCTTCAACCGAGGAGTTGATGTCTGCTTTTCAGGCCGGATTTCAAGGTCACGAAATCGAGGCAACAGGTCCAAAGTCAGATTCCTTTCTTGAAATTTTAGTTCTGCATGAATGTCTGATTAGTATCGATTCAATCCAAGAACTAACTCGCCTATCTAATATTATTGAGAAGATACAACCTTCAAAAAAAATTAATATCGGACTACGGCTAGGAAAAGTTACCTTGCCTTCGAGAGACCTTAAATATGTATTATCAAGATTCGGAATCACTGATGTAGATTTTCATTCGGCCTTGGAAATCATAAAAAATAATTCTAGTCTAAATCTTAAAGCTATTCATTTTCATTCCGGTAGATTAAGTTTTGGAGAGAAGGTTTCTTTACTACCTGCAATATGTTCACTTGTTAAGGTTGCTTTAAGTGAAGGCTTTCTAATCGAGGAGCTTAATCTTGGTGGCGGATTTCGTAACGATTTACTTGAAAATAATACTGATTGGGATCAATATTTAGATTCGATCGAGGAGCAACTCTTGAATGGTGAAGGGGTTAACTCGTGGTCAGGTTCAAATTATGGACTTCAGTTAAATCAAACAGGAACAATCTCAGGTAGGGGAATCGCCCTTTCAAAAGGTGAACCTGAAAACTATGAAAGTTCTTTAAATTCCCTGTTGAGCAAAAAAATAGATGAGTACTACACCCTAGCAGCCTTTCTTGATGAGTTAGATATTACCCTTGCAATTGAACCCGGTTACTTTCTACTAGACCAAGCCGGAATGTCGTTCTTTAAGGTAATCGAAGCAAAAGAAAGTCTATCTGGTCATAACTTCGTCGTTGTTGGTGGAAATTATTACGATCTTGCATCCCACGTTCGTGAATATATCCCCGATCCAATTCATCTACCAAGAAATAAAATATCAGGCGCACCGTTTACTGCATATATTTCTGGCAATCTCTGTCGAGAAGATGATGTTTTAATTAACCGCGCGATTATTTTTCAGAGAAAGCCAGAACCAGGCGACCTGCTATGTTTCACGAATACTGCTGCATACAAGTCTGACTTTGAAAATATTTCAGCTCATATGAGAAAGCCTACTGCTGATTTCGAAGCAGCTTGGCTCTCACCAACGGGAATATGGAATCTGCGAACTGCAAATAAATTATCCCATTTAGAAATCAAGAATATTTTAATCAATTAAACAAAGAAACTAGGAATTAAAAGGTAATGGTAGTCTCGTCAATCGATCAGCTTATTGGAAATACACCAGTAATGGAAATCTCAGGAGAGGTAACAGGTTTAAAAAAAATTAAGCTGTTTGCAAAATTAGAATACCTTAATCCATTTGGATCTATAAAAGATCGAATTGCCCTACATATGCTAAATGGTATCAAAAGCGATTTGAAAAATGGTCAAACTGTTATTGAGTCCTCAAGTGGAAATACCGCTAAGGCGCTCTCGTTGCTTTGTTCAAGTCAAAAAATACCATTTAAGGCTATTACAAACAGGATCAAATATGATGAAGTACGCGAGATCTTACAAGCTATTGGTTCGCAGCTCGAAGAACTACCAGGGTATTCTGACTGTGCTGATTTGTTTGATCCGAACGATGCGATACAGTACACAAAAACCTTAGCACGAACTCAACCTGACAAATTCACACATACAGATCAATATTTTAATACTAATAATCCTCTCTCGCACGAATTAACTACTGCGGCTGAAATAAATATTGAGCTTGGAAAGATAGATTATTTGTTCGGTTTTCTCGGTACTTGCGGTTCAACTTTCGGAACAGGTACGGGTTTAAGAAAGTATAATGCAAATTGCAAGGTCATCGGAGTTACCAGTAAGGCCGGTCATTCAATTCCAGGTGGGCGGAATATGGGAGAACTGCATGAAGTCGGTTTTTTCACTAAAGACTTCTACAATGATTTCCTCCCAGGGACGGTGGATGAATCGATTGATGGAATGTTAAAGCTTGCGGTGGACACAGGTATATTAGGTGGTCCGACCAGTGGAATGCTCTTTCATAAATCATGCGAATACTTAAGAAAAATTGAAAAGGAGCTTGAAGAAGAAGGTCAACTAGAAAAGCTAGACGACGCAAAGGCAGTATTTTTTGTTTGTGATCGACTTGAGCCTTACCTAGGGTATCTAAGAAAGCATCGACCAAGTGTTTTTAATGCAAATAAGAATAAAGACGGCATGCAGCTTATTGCCGAGGTCAACGAACTGGATGTCCCAAGCATATCCGCAGATTCTGAACTCCTGCAAAACCTAAAACCAAACACAATCATTGTCGACACCAGAGGTGCGTTTGCCTTTGCGATGGGACATATACCGAACTCGATTAACATTCAGGATGGAATCTTAGAAGACATGTTACGAGCTTCTAAGTGTTTTGGGAAAGCTCATACCGTTATTATTGTTTGCCGATTGGGGGATAGCTCACAAAGACTTGCACAGATCTTAGCGAACAAAGGCATTGCCTCTTATTCAGTTGAAGGTGGATATCAAGCGTATAAAAAGACTGGGCTACCTGTCGAGAAAAGCCTTGATGAAATGCCAAATCATCAAATGAATAACTCACTTAAAACTATGTCTAAGCCAGTTTACGTTTCGTAAAGAGTTGTAATGTTAAACGTATGTGATCAATTCCCTTTTGTGCGATCTCGTTTGCAGGATATTTATCTTGATAGTGCAGCGACCACACAAAGACCTGAATATGTAACAAAAAAAATGCTAGCATTGTTAGAAAGCGGTGTATCTAATATTGGGCGCAGTAACTACAGTAGCGCTGAAAGATGGAAGGCCGTTTATAGCGAATCGCGAGAAATTGTTAAAAGCTTTATTTCGGGAACAAGGGGTGAGTTGATATTCACCTCTGGCTTTACCGAAGGTTCTAATCTTTTAGCAACCTCACTCTCTCGTTTTAACTTAAAACCCGAGGATGAGGTTCTTTATACTCCAAGGGATCACGATTCTTTTACGAAGCCGTGGTTGAAAGCCGCTCAGGCTGAAAATAGCTTTAAATTGCTTCCTGTGGAGCGTGACGGATACGGCGCGGTTAGTGTTGATGATATTAAAAATTCTATAACAGCAAACACTAAAATAATTTTGGTTACGCACGGGCACAATGTGTCTGGACGTTTGTTTGAGTTATCACAGTTACGAAAATCGATTCGGCAAGATATTTGGATCGTTGTTGATGGCGCACAAAGTATGTCTCATACGAAAATTGAATGTGATAATTGGGGAGTCGATGCGTTCATATTTTCAGGACACAAAATGTTTGCATCTTTCGGAGTCGGTGGCCTATGGTTGTCAACGAGATTGTTTGATGTTCTTCAACCCGTTAAATTTGGCGGTGGAGGAATCGAAGGGCCTCAAGTATTCGAACCTGGAACGCCTAATTTAGATGGTGTCTTGTCGTTAAAACTCGCTGTCGAATATCTTAATGAAATTGGAATTGCTGAAATAGAAGATTATTTAAAGAGTTTAACAAAATATTTGTATGAAAATATTTTGCAGATCCAGCACGTTACTTTAAAATACGATATTCGTTTGCATACTCTCGCAACGATGTTGCCAATTGTTTCGTTTTCGGTCGAAAACATCTCTGCCAGTGAGGTCGGTGACGTTTTATCAGAGAATGGAATCGCTCTGCGAACGGGCACAATGTGTACGGGCATAACCACTGGAAACCTTGATGGTTTGGTTCGGGCTAGCTTGCATATTTATAATACCAAAAGCGATATCGATAGCTTAATCGAGTATCTTACATTTATGAAGGCGTATTAATCATGGCGACTTATGTTGTTTCAGGCGCGTCAAGAGGTATTGGCGAAGCCTTAATAGCTAGGATTATTGAACTTGGTAACAAGGCAATCGCAATAATTAGGAATGAAGAAGACGCTTTTAGAATAAGCAGTAAATATAATACGGAAGATTTAATGATTCTTCCGATCGATCTTAGAGATCCCAATCTTGAATCTGAGATTTGCTCGTCGATTGAAGAGTTCGGTGGAGTTGTGGATGTCTTAATTAATAATGCAGGCACCGGAGGCAGTGGGAAATCGTTAATTCAAACTGATTTAAAATTAGTATCTTCGCTATTTGAAAATAACTGTTTAACAGCTTTAGCGTTATCAAAATACTGCATGCCCTACCTTTTGAAGTCAGGCTATCCACAAGTTGTTAACGTTATTTCACGCTTTGGTCTTATCGACGTGCTTCAAAAGACGGATATGACCGTTTCGTATGCCTATTCTTTATCGAAAGGCGCCCTTCATCAACTAACGGTTCTAATGAATCGCGATTCAAGTTTGAAGGATGTTTCGATCTATAGTGTCGATCCAGGTCCCACAAAAACGCGAATGGGCAGGGAAGATGCGGTGGCATCTCCTGCTGAAGTTGCAATAAAGTTTTTAGAACTGATTCAGCGGCAGGATCCGAAATTGGGAGGGAGTTACTTCAAGATAGAGGTTTAGTTTAAGATTTATATCGTCAGAGTAAGTTGAAGAGGATGTTTTTCTTCTACGTGCTCTAGGCGTTAGAGAACGTTTTAAGGTTTTTCAAGGGAGAAGTGGAAGATGAAAGTTGCAGTCATCGGTGGTGGCGTATTGGGTTCGCTCGTTTCATTGAATCTTGTTGAAAGAGGAGCTGATGTTACGATCTTTGACTCCTCTGTCAGGTCAAATGCTAGAGCGAGTCATGGTTACAGAATGGCCGGAGTCTTTTGGCAAAACTTGGCTTTAAGGGGGCTGATGAATGAAAGCACAGATTGGTGGAAAAACTACCTATCAGCTTATTCAACTAACCTTTCGATTTCGCGAGATATGTTGGAAGTTTTTCCAGACATTGCTTCGCTGGAGTCGGTCGAGTCGATTTTGAAAGAGCTGAATGTTGAGTATGAAAGAGATCTTTCGACATTGTTCGATGGGCCTAATCTCAATTATCCAAACGCCGTCCATCTGATCAATATGGATTTGTTTTTGGAAGTCGCAAATGACGATCTATATGAAGGTGGTGCAAAGTTTGAATCGAAAGAGATCGAGAGCAATAAGGAGCTCGTCGCCCTTCGGGAAGATTTTGATTTTATCATCGTCGCAAACGGTTCGTGGATCGGTAAATTTCATGAATTGACGGGTGTTGGTGTTCGAACGACCCGACAGAATTGGTATCAGGTAGTTGGTTCGGTTGATAGTGAGTTCCCTTATCTTAAAGACATGAGGAATTCTCACCGAATTGTGCCTGATGGCAACGGATTACGTCTTTTTAATGGCGCTGTCGGAGAAGAGTTCGAGCCAACAGGTGTTTACAAGGAAGACAAACAAGAAGTTCTTTCTTTGCAAAGCTACTTGGAGACTTGGTTTCCTGGGTCGAAGAGTCAGCTTGTTGGTAATAGCTGCCAATACGCATGTTCGCCCGACTATCTTCCAGTTCTTACTCAGGCTGAAGGGATTACGTTTTTATGTCCGCCGGCAGGTGGTGGAGTCAAGACAGGACCGCGTCTTGCAGCCGCTTGTGTTCGGATGGCCCTAGACGAAATTTCCGAATTCCCACAGTTTGACGTTTCGAGGTTTGAAAGTACAGCCAAGTAGTCGTGCTTTCTAAAAGGTAAATATAAATATGCACTGCTTCCATTTTGGAAGCAGTGCTTTAATTAATTATAAAAATGAATTCGAACAATTTTCCAATCTATCCAAGCATAACTAACGAACCAGCAAATTATAGCGAATGGTGTAGAATACTCCTCGAAGGAGAAAATCCAAGTGTTCCACTTTATGCGAGCGAGGGAAATTTAACAGTTCACGAACTTGAAAAAACTATTGCAAATTTGCAAGGAAAAGATGACTGCCTCATCAGTACTAGTGGGCGGTTTGCTATAGCTCAGTCTATATACTCACTTCTCGTGGCGGGTGATCATATTCTAATTCCCAAGGAGGCATATCGCTCAACAAGATTTTTTTGCGAAAATAGATTACCGCAAGCTGGTATTTCCGTTTCGCTATACGACATGTGTGATATTGAATCGCTACACAATCAAATACAACCTGGTCGTACCAAGGCAATATTATTGGAAGTTCCTTCTAATCCGATGACAAGAATTCCAGATTTCGAACCATTTTTCGAACTTAAAGAAGAGCTGGGAATCATGCTCTTTTTAGACGCAAGTTTAGCTGGGTTTGAAAACTTTAAGAATTATGATTTCGATTTGATCTTTCATTCAGTATCGAAATTTGGAACTGGGGTAGGTGACGTAATGGCAGGTGCTACTGTTGGAGGCTTTGAGCGAATAAAACAAGTCCGTAAAAGAACTCGAAGTTGTTGTGATATTATTGATCCAACTGTCGCGTCTACAATTTTGAAAGGTCTTAAAACATACAAAACTCGTTTTAGAATTCAATCCGAGAATGCGATGCAAGTTGCAAAAGCTTTAGAAGATTCTAACTTATTTAAAAATACTTACTATCCAAGTCTTCCATCACACCCAGATTATCATTCTGCAAAAAAACAAATGACGCACTTTGGTCAAATAATTTCAACTGAAGTTTCAATTCCCCAGGATCGCCTAGAAAGTTTTTTTGACTCATTAAAAGTCTTTCACCTAAGCTTCGGTGCAGGATTCACCCATTCCCTAATCGCACCGACAAAATTATTCTACATGCGAGGCCTCTCGTCCGAAGGAAATGGCCCCTCTCGCGCAAACGAACTCACATTACGACTATCAATCGGCCTAGAAAACCCCCAAACCCTAATAAACGACCTACTAGCTTCCGCAATGTAGTTTTGTTTTGAACCACAGTGGCACAGAGGCATAGAGTGGGAGGTGTCCGTTTCTATTGTAAGCACCCTGGCACTTCAGAGTTCGTACTATAGGAACGAACACTTCTTACTCTGTGTCTCTGTGCCTCAAAATAAAACTACACGAGTTTGAAGATGTAGCCTTTCAAATAGATTGATTCGGGGTGTTTTTGATTTATTGTATGACAGCCGGCTTGTTTCAGTGTTTCAACAACCGTTAGTTCTAAATCCAACGATTTCGCAGCTTTCAATACGGTGTCATGTAAATCTTTATCACGGACAAACTGCGAGCAACTGAAGGTAAAAAGGAGCCCGTCTTTCTTAAGGTGTTTAAGCGCAAGTTTGTTTAAATCAAGGTAGTGCTTTAGACCTTTATGCAAATCTCTTTTGCTCTTAACAAGAGCCGGAGGATCACATATTACGATGTCAAAATTCTCTTCATTTTCGGTTAGGAATTTTTCACAATCAGCATGAATGAATTCATAACGACTTTCTGGAAAGGATGATAACTGCATATTCTTTTTAGCAGCCTCAATTGCGTTTTCTGAGCTATCAACAGACGTAACTTTTTTTGCAGAGT
The DNA here is from genome assembly GCA_964472005.1 of uncultured Bdellovibrionales bacterium. GTDB lineage: Bacteria > Bdellovibrionota_C > UBA2361 > SZUA-149 > DAOLCO01 > CAYYIQ01. Next base: position 16,255 of record CAYYIQ010000041.1, read on the forward strand.
TCTTTAGGGCGTATGCCGAAAAAGCACCCGTGTAACAAAATAGGTTTAATACTGTCTTGTCTTCAGAGTAATTTCCTAGGATCTCTCGATTGTCTCTTTGATCAAGGAAAAAGCCGGTCTTTTGACCATTTAAAACATCAATTTCAAAACGAATATCGTTTTCTTTGATTGTGATAGTCGACTTGTCGCCTAGAAGGTATTTAAAGTTATCTTTATTTTCAGAACTGCGACCTGTTTTAAGAATTATTGAATCAGTTTCAGGAAACTTCTGTGTTAGATATTCTTGAATCACAGGTAAGAACTGTACAATACCATCGTGGTGAATTTGAATGACAATGATAGTTGAATACTTATCAATTGTTAAACCTGGGATCATGTCACCTTCCGAATGGAAGAAGCGGAATGAGTCCGTTACTTCGGAAGGAATTAGCCCAAGTTTTTTACGCTTTTTCCGAGCAGATTTAAGGTATTCCAAAACTTGATCAGTCGGATCGATTTTAGGATCAAATGATAGTATTCGCACGGCGATACTTTTAGTCCCGTAAAACCCGTATCCAAGAGTTTTCCCTTTATGGTCTTTGATCCAAACAAGGTCGCCTTCCGACGCCTCGCCCTCGATGCGCGCAATCGCACCAGAAAAAATCCAATGATGCTTTTTCTTAAGGCTGTGTTCTCGACCACGAGTGAGGATGACAGAAGATTTTATCAAGTTATACCTATTTAGTATGAATTTCTTTTTGGGGAATCTATACTAAGATCGCAATGTTTGCCAACGGCGACATAATGGATTTAGCGACCACAGAGGCATAGAGACGCAGAGAAAGGCATCCGTTGCTATTTAAGAGACTTTGATCTTTCCGAGCAACTTTGAGAGAAACGTAACCTTCTACTCTGTGTCTCCGTGCCTCTGTGGTCGCTAAATCCATTGAGTCGCCGTTGGTATATTTTCTCGTTAAGATAAATATGTGTTATTAGAAGGGGATATTTCGATTCTAACCTAAATTATAAAACAACGTGCAAGTTCAAAATTTTTTAAAAGATGCCCTGTCGTTTAGCTCAATGACAGGACGGATCAGATTTTTTCTTGGGATTGGATTCTTCTTGTTCCCATTGTTATTTGGTTCGCTTACCTTGTTTCCGGATACTTGGGTTGCAGTCGGCTTATCGAGCACTTTACAAATCTTGTTAGGAATCGTCCTCATTCTCTCAAGTCTGTTTGAGGCTCCAAAAAAGACACGTTACGTCATATCCGTTTCGGCTCTTTTACTTTCCTTTGTCTATTTTGCATCTGATCTGCCAATTCGGAGGTATGGATATTTTGAAGGAGCATTTCCACTTTCGCTTTATCTCGTCATTTTATTAGTTTGTTTTTACGCTAATCAATTTAAGAGCAAGTTTTTAGAAAGATACTTTTCCTATATTTGCGCTGCAATTTGTTTAATTGGATTTTTTTCAAAAGTTAAAACTAGCTTAATTTTCACGGATGACCATCCTTCATTTTTATATAGGCTGATTCAATTAAAAAATAACTTTCCAGCAATTCCGTTTTATAATCCGGGTTGGAACGCCGGGGTCGAAGCTCGCGAGTTTTTTGCCTCTGGGGTGTTGAATGTTTTCCTCGTTTTTTCACCAATCATTTATCTTTTTAATCTCGAAAATATATACTCGCTAATTGTTGCGATCGTACTTTTTATCTTCTTGCCACTTTCGTTTTATCTAGCGAGTCGAATACTTAAGTGCTCTAAATTAGCAGCTTCAATTGCAGTGGTACTCGCATTATCGCATTCTATCTTATGGTATCGTTGGGCATTGTCTTATGGAACGATGGGCTTTGTCTGTTCGATGATCCTTGTACCCCTAAACCTTGCATTGTTATGCAGTTTTGCTGAGATAAAAAGCAACGTCACAATTAGACGAGCTTTAATCTTTTCAGTTTTAATATCTTTGATGCTCCTTTGGAGTTTGTCTTTTGTTGTGTTCTTGCCAGTAGGATTACTGTCACTTATCTTTATTTTTAAAAGCCAAAATTTAAACAAATTTATTCTGTCATCTGGTGTGATCTTTATCTTAACTTGTCCTTGGGCATACGTTTTTTACCACGCATCGAACGTTGGAAAATTTGTCTCTGTCTCAGAGGTTGATGTTAAATCGGAAACAGAAATTGCAGGATTCGAAAATTCGAAATTCAGGACAGCCCCGCGTTCATTTAGTGAAAAAGATTTCGTTGATAAAATTCTCTATACAGTACGGAAAAACACCCTGCCAATTAATCCACTTGTAGTGTTTTTTGGTGTCTTTGGGAGTTTGGTGTTTGCGACGATGCGTTCGAGGATTATGATCGGTACGTTCTGTCTTACCGCGATTACTCTTGGTTTTTTAATCTCTATTTTTAAGCCGCAGTTA
>CAYYIQ010000042.1:0-18508 GCA_964472005.1 uncultured Bdellovibrionales bacterium
TTCTTAATTGCAACTTTTCTTTATTTTGGAACTGTAATACCCAACGCCGCTGTAGCTAAAAATCTGGCGTATCACAGAAGTTCCTTTCAGGCAGTGATCGGGGTTCTTGACCACCTAGTTTTAACGATAATATCTAGCAGAAGTATTGGTTTAATCAGAGTTTTACTTATCGCTATTTTATCCTTTCTCTGGTTCTACGGAATTTGGAGTGAAAAAAACAAACCAATTGTAATGATGCTCGGAGTTTTGAACTCTTTAACAATCTTGTTTTATACAATTGGCAACCCCTTTATTTTTGAATGGTACTTAACTCCATTAACCATTTCATACTGTATCTCCATCCCAGCTGGGTTTCTTGCGCTAGCCAATAAATTTACATTCGCCAACACTCCTCAAATAAAATCACTGATAAACACAACATTAGCTACGACAATAATTATTCTTGGAATCTTTAGATATTCCGTTTCACCTTTTTCATTTCATTTCAAATCTGGACCAGGCGGCTTTCAAAATTCACCGCTAAGAATCGGCGAGACCAACGAAATAAATCCTTTTCTAATAACAACTCTTGGGCCAAAAGAACGGGAAGAGATCTACATCGAAGTTGCCAACAAATACAAAAGCGAACTCACACGCGATAAAATAGTAATGGCCCCAGAGTTTGGAGCATTCGGCTATTATACCAACTCTAAAATAATTAGTTCGATTGGGCATAATGATCCCGAGATGTTACAATTTTTACCGGTACCTAAAAACGAAGTTGCCGGTGGTTCCACAAACGCAATTAGCTTTGCAATGGTAGATCACTTCAAGCCCGATTATGTATTGAGTCTTGAAGTTTTTATCCGAAACTCACTATTGAAATCAGAACAATTTCTTGATGAATACGAGATACTAGAGAAGCGAAAAAGCAATATTTTCGGATCAAATGGAATTTATTTTTTCAAAAAAAAGTTGGATCAATAACCAAACTTTCGAATCAGCAAGGCTAGATGTCGACAGCTAAACTTCCAGAATTTTCTTGAATAAGTCGGTACCTGGTAGACGAATCGCTACCCATCAATGCTTCAAATCCTTCTTTAACCTTTTCCAAATCATCCATTGTAACTTTCAACAATGTACGATTTTTCGGATCCAAAGTGGTCTCCCATAAAGTATCTGGGTTCATTTCCCCGAGACCTTTGTATCTTACAATTCTAGGTTTTGATGTTTTAAGACCTTTCACGATCGTACTTAATTCCTCATCAGTATACGCCCATAGCGCCTCTGACTTCGACTTCTTTTTTGAAGCTGAAGATTTAGACCCCGGTGATCCTTGAAAAATCCCGTATAATGGCGGCTTACCAATATACAATCGCCCATCTTTAATTAAATCTGCCATCTGGGTAAAAAAGAACGCTAATAACAAAGTACCGATGTGCATACCATCAGCATCCGCATCCGTTAAAATGATAATTTTCCCGTAACGCAACTTTTTGCTTTGAAAGTCAGCTCCGACACCAGCACCAAGAGCCGCTACCACATTTCCTAGTTCTTTATTTTCTAGAATTTTTTTGTCAGAGCTTGCGATAGTATTTAAAACCTTACCACGCAGTGGCAAAACGGCCTGAAAATGTCGGTCTCTTCCCTGCTTGGCACTTCCACCCGCACTATCACCCTCAACTAAAAGTAGTTCGGTTTCCGAATTACTATTTGAACTGCAATCCGCAAGCTTACCTGGTAAAGTCATCCGTTGATTAAGGCCGATTTTTCTTCGCACCTGTTGCCCAGCAGCTCTCGAAGCAGCACGTGCGCGAGCAGCCATGAAAATCCTATCTAAGATTCCCTGCGTTACGGACGGCTTTTCGTTCAACGCTTGCTCTAAACTCTTTAAACTTGTCTCAACTAGCGAAACAATTTCCGGATTATTTAATTTTGATTTTGTTTGTCCTTGAAACTGAGGTTGATGATGATCGGCAGACATTTTAACTGAAAGAACACAGATCAGACCTTCTCTAATATCTTCAGAACCAAGCTTCAATCCCTTCGGCAAAGCATCATGAACCTGGATATAGTTTCGAATAGATTTTACAATACCATTTTTCGCGCCTTGCTCATGAGTACCGCCATCAACCGTATAGATACCATTCACGTAGCTGTAAAATACTTCTTTAGTATTTTCAGTCCAAGCTAATGCGATTGATACTGGAATAGGAAGTTCTAGATCGATTGTAAAAATGTCGCCAACTACTTTCGCTCCATCATCTTTAACAATCTCCTTTAGGTATGCGCTTACACCGTCGTCATATTTGTATTCGATTTGCTCGTCATTTACTTCATCAAAAAATAAAATTCTCAACCCTGGATTTAAGAAAGCTTTTACCTTCAGACGATTTTTTATGTAATCACTTGAAAATTTTTTCAACCTAAACAGATCATAGTCAGGTCTGAAAAACATCGTTGTTCCCGATCCGCTCTTGGCCGATTTAGATTTCTTTATCTGAGAGACTGGTTTCCCCTTAGAGTAACTCTGAGTGTACTGAGAGCCTTTTCTTAAAACGGTGACCTTTAGTTCTTCACTTAAAGCATTTACGACGGAGCTTCCCACCCCATGCAAACCACCCGATGCGCTATAACTTTTACCGGAAAATTTTCCACCAGCATGAAGCGTTGTCAAAATTAATTCGAGTGCAGATTTCTTAAATTTAGGATGGATATCGACTGGAATACCACGACCATTATCTTCAACTGTCATCGAGGATTGATCCGAATGTAATACAACTTTAATTGAATCAGCGTATCCATTCATAGCCTCATCAACGCTGTTATCAAGAATTTCCAGAAACAATTGATGCAACCCATCTATTGTATCAGTTCCAGCGATATACATCCCCGGACGTTTTCTTACAGCATCAAGCCCCTCTAGTACCTCGATACTATCAGCATTATATTCAGACTCTTTGGTTTTCTTTACGTTTGCCATACTTGATATCAATCTTACTTCGCGAGACCTAAAATTTGACCTATCCGACTAGTCGGAATCTTTTCTCCCTTAGTAGCTCGCTTACCTAAAGAAAAAGTACTCCCAGATACCTTTGTTTCCCCTTTGGACGTTAACAACCCAATAGTACTATTCTTCTTATTAAAACTAGTCACTACCAACTCATCACCATTACCAACCTTAATTAACTGAACACCCTTTGATCCAGGCTTTAGAACTGGAATTTCCGATTTCACTAAAGGAAGACAAAAAGCGTTTTTAGTTATCAAGTAACAAATATCGCCCTTAACATTCGAGACTAAAGAAAGCGAATCCTTGTCTTTCAATCGACAAACCCGCTTTCCAGTTTTCTTGTTTGCAATACAATCCTTAAGATTAGTTGCAAATCCCATTCCCATTTTTGTAGCTAAAGAAATAACTTTATCATCTGCGTCTGGGGATACTACAACCGCAGAAATAATAACTTCACCATCTCCAGATTTAAATAACTTTTGAAATGGTTCGCCATAACCTGAGGTCGCTGTTAGATTGTAGATCTGAGTCGAGTACGCGTTACCGAGTGAGGTAAACAAAATCACTAGATCTTTAGTATTAGCGATAGAGGAGAAAAAGATACTGTCACCATCTCTTACTCGCGTCACGGTTGGATCATTTGTCGATTTTAATCTTTTTAACCAACCATCTTTTGTTAAGATGACGTAAACCTCTTCATCTTGAATTAGGTCGACTTCACTCACTTCTAAAGAGTCAAATTCTTTTATGATTTTACAACGTCTTTTGTCACCGTAAGTTTCTTTGATTCGCTTAAGATCGGTAGAAATTTCGTTTTTCAATAATTTAGGGCTATTTAATATCTTCCCTAGTCGAGCTGCTTCACGTCGCTTCTCCGACAATTCTGAAATAACTTCTTCCAAGTTTGTTCGTGTTAACTGATAAACTCTAAGATCAACAATGAATTCCGCTTGAAGTTTACTAAGTTTAAAAACTTGGACAATCCGCGTGACTGCATCACTTCTTGATTTGCTTTTTCGAACTTCCTTGATGACTTCGTCCAACTTATCTAAAATTGACTCTAAGCCTTCAAGTACATGAATTCGCTCCTCTAACTTTCGTTTTTGGAAGCTAAGTTTCTTTTCAACAACCTCAAGTCGAAAATCCACAAATTCAGTTAAAATTTGTTTTAAGCCAACTTGCATCGGGAGACACTTATCTTCTCCCTTTCTACTATTATCTGGCACCAAAACTGTTAGATTTACTGGGAAATTTGATTGTAAAGGTGTTGCTTTAAACAGATAAGCAAGTATCTTTTCCTCATCCGAATCAGTAGCAAGTTCTAAAACTATCCGAACAATCTCGGTCGACTCATCTCTGACATCTTCAACTTGCGAAATCTTTTTTGAGACGACTACGTCAGCAATTTTTTCAACGATTGAAGATTTATCAACACCGTAAGGAATTGAATCAAAAACAACTAGTTTTTTTGTAGTCTTAGATCCCTTAGGTTTTTCTAACTCTACTCTATATGTAGCACGCATCCGAATACTGCCGCGTCCGGATTCATAAATTTGTTTTATTTCAGATTTCGAATTTAAAATTTCGCAACCTGTCGGGAAATCAGGCCCCTTAAGAACTTTTATTAAATCATCAACTGAGACTTCTGGATCATCAATTACTTTTATTGCGGCTTCACAAACTTCGCTAAGATTGTGGGGTGGAATAGATGTCGCCATTCCGACAGCAATCCCCGACGCACCGTTCATCAATAAATTTGGTACGCGAGTTGGCAAAACGATAGGCTCAGATGCAGTTTGATCGAAATTATCTCTAAAATTGACTGTTTCGAAATCGATTTCGCCAAGAAGCTCTAACGCCATTGTATTGAGCCGAGCTTCAGTATATCGATATGCCGCAGCACTATCTCCATCTAAAGAACCAAAATTACCCTGACCTTCTACTAAGGGGTAACGCAGACTAAAATTTTGAGCCATTCTGACCATGGCCTCATAGCACGCGGAGTCACCATGTGGGTGATATCTACCCAAAACCTCCCCAACAACCGCAGCCGACTTACGGAATCCCTTTTGAGGTAACAGTCCCAAATTATTAAACATTGCATAAAGAATTCGTCTCTGTACTGGCTTTAACCCATCTCTTACGTCAGGAATAGCTCGACTGGTTACGACACTTAACGCATAAGTAAGATACCTGGTCCTAGATTCTTTAATTATATCTACGTTTTCGATTGCCACGGGCGGTTTTTAACTCCAAAAAACTTTATTCTAAAGGCGACTTAGTACATAAATGAGTTCAACTACTCAAGTACTCTTTCTAAAATTTGATTAATATTACTGACGAACCTAACTACAACTAGAATCATCCGACGGCCAGTTGGTTAAAAATAGTCAACTTAAAAGCCAGTGAGTTCACCACTGGCAAACTAATTCCAAATTAGATATGACTCAAAGATGAATAGCAAGATGACCGACCAAAATTTTAAATCGTGCACCTATATAGTGACGGTTAACTATAAAAGTGAACAAGTCTTAGTTAACTTCTTAAAATCCATCAACAATCTTCGACATAGCGAAAGCATACTCAAAATTATTATTATCGACTCATCGGGCGAGCTAAATCCGATATCAGTCTCATCAATTTCAAATCATCAAGTAGAATTAATTCGCTTGCCGCTGAACCAAGGATTCGCTTATGCGGCGAATATCGGCCTTAGAACCTGTCTACAACGTAGCAAAGTTGATAAAATCAACTCCTACGCATGGTTACTTAACCCAGATACCCTAGTTCACCCAGAGGCGCTAGCAAGTCTCATTGAGAACATTAGTCCACAAATAATTCTCGGAAGTGCTGTGACAAATGATGGCTTCACACCGGATTCAACAATATGGGGGGCCGGCGGCACCATCGACCGATCACTAAACGTTGATATGCAGTATCATTCCGAACCATTGCGCAACATCCCAACGACACCATACGAATGCGACTATATACCTGGGTGCAGTATGTTTATCCCGCTACAGATATTAGAAAAACATGGTTTTATGCCCGAGGAATTCTTTCTATATTTCGAAGAGACTGACTGGTGTTTGAAACTAAAAAAGGAAGGGATAAAATTGAAGATCGTCCCTCAGAGCCTAATTCAACATATTTCCGAAACTGGAAAGATGGACGCGCCTTACAGAGTGTATTTCTATAACCGCAACCAAATCTATTTCAAATTCAAAAACTTAGGTCAAAGTAGTGATAAACTTAAACTACTCCTAAAAACTATTTCGAAGATTCCCAAACTACTCTACCTCGTTGCGAAGGAGAAAGACTTAAATTTAAAAAACACTTTTCTTGCGCACTTACTCGCAAATTTCGATGTTTTACGAATGCTTCTTATATATGCGACGAATTACAATCCCTGGAAGAACATTTCCCTAAGTAGGCTAAAATTATTAAAAAATCGACATTAAACAGACAGCGAACTAAATATTGGTTTACTGCGAGGACCACTAAAAAATCGAAAATAATAAGTGCTTAAACCTTTCCTTACAGCTATGATAGTCCTATGAAAAAAGACACAAAACTTAACGAGAAAAAGCTATTAGCTGCGGAAGCCATAGTAAGCGCAGCCTTTATCGGCCTCGAAGGAAAGAGCAACATAGCCTATCACCCTCGTTTAAAACAAATGATCGCAGAACAAATTGCGATTGATCCTTCTTTAACTATGAATCTATTTCGTCCTGACTTCTTAAATTCATTCTCAAACAAGCACTCTAGTAAGAACACCTAATCCGTTTTTAATTAATGTCCTCCCCTATTCTACTCGTCGAAGATGACAAAGACATCAGGTTTATAATACGCCGTTGTTTAAAATCAATTACCGAAAATATCTCTGAAGCCGAGAACGGAGAAGAAGCCTTAAAAATAATCAAAGCTTCTCAAACACCCTACGATCTCATTATCACAGATCTAAACATGCCCGTGATGAACGGACGGGAGTTTATAAAACAATTCAGAACATTTACCGAGAACCAACTTATTCCGATCCTTGTTTTGACATCTAACGACGACTTAACAATTAAAGAAGACATTCTGGACATAGGTGGGGATGAATACATAACCAAACCCTTTGTTTCCCGAGAGTTTATCGCCAAAGTAAAAGTTTTTCTAAGAATTAATCAACTCACAAAAGAAATCACTAATAAAAGCTTAGAACTTACGAAACAAAATGAAAGCATCGTTTCATTGCAGAATCAACTCCTAAAAGAGGAGAGAACCAAGGTAAAACATCAAATGACCGTTTCGACGTTGCATCAGGTCAGACAACCACTCACAAACGCTCTACTCCTCGCCGGAGTGTTAGCCAACAATGAAAAACTAAAAAACAATCAGTCAAGGCTAATAGAATCTCTCAATGAAATTGATAGCATTTTAAAAAACCTAGAGAAGATTGATACAGATGACTCTGAAACGTATAATCAAGATATAAAAATGTATAAATCTCCATCTTAATATAAAAAAATGAACATAATTAAATACAACTCCGACGAATTTTTAAATTTAGGTAATTCTTTAAATGAACTACTCCCACGCAATCCGCTAATTGCTTTTTGTGGCGGAAGAACGATCTTGAAAATTCTTGAGCCAGTAAAAAATCATCTCACTTCCTCTAAAAATTCCACAATCTCTTCCGCGACATTCATAATGATTGATGAAAGACTCGTCGCGCTTAATGACCCCGACAGCAACTTTAAACTTATAGCAGATGAATTCTTCACACCGCTCTCCAACGAACTAAAAAATGGGTCAATAAAACCTTTCGAAACCACCTCGATTGCAGAATCAATCTCCAACTACAGCTCTGAAATCGAGAAACACAATGGCTCGATTGATCTTACAATCTTAGGCGTGGGGGAAGATGGGCACATTGCAGGACTATTTCCAGAACATAGATGGCCGAGCGACGCTTCGTTTTTCACTTTTAGCGATTCTCCCAAACCTCCTAGTGACAGGATGTCTGCAACCCCTGGCACCATAGAAAACAGTAAGACAATTATTCTAGCTTTCTTAGGAGAAGGAAAACGAGAAGCTTGGGAAAGATTTTTGGAAAACAAAGAATCGACAAACACACTACCTTGCTTACTCTGCCGCTCCGCTGAAAATTTAATCGTGGTGACAGACCTCATCGATTAACTGACAGGGAGAGGGTCAAATAGCGAGAAAACAGAATTCAACTAAATTTGAAAAAACGATGCGATGAAAGATTTTATTTTTGGGATGGTCCATACCAATCAATCTTCTAAGTATACGCCTCTAGCAGTTGAAAGTTTTTTCAAGCATAACAAACATAGCCAAAAGCTATACCTAATAGACAATGACGACAACATAGACTCAAGCTGTCCAGATCTAAGGAAATTTAAAAATCTAGAAATAATAAAAAGAGACTCTCCCAAGAGTTTTGCTCAGAATGCAAATCTTTTTGCAAAGAAAGCTTTAGAGACGAAAAGTCACTTATTTTTTCTAAACAATGACTTAGTATTTTCGGAAAACTGGCTAACTCCTTTCCTAAACAACACCAATAGCATCCAAGTCCCGAGCTGCAATATGCAATATCAGTACATTGCCAATAGTTTTAAACTTGAATTTTCAATGCCAATTAAAAGTTACCATGGAAATGAGCAACTATTTAACCAAATCTCAAAATCTCACTGCGCAAGGAACTTAGGATTGATTTATGTTCACACGGTACCTTACTACTGCGTAAACATACCTTACGGCGTTTTAAAGAAGGTTGGTTTATTTGATGAAAGATATACACCTTATGGGTGGGAAGACACTGACTATACGGTTAGAACTTTGAAGGAAGGAATTCCAATCTACGTAAATGCAAATTCATTCATTTTACATTTTTATGGTAAATCAACGTGGAACAAAGATGGACACCCAGTCACTACCGGTGACAAACACTGCGCAGAACTCTTTATTGAAAAATGGGGGCAAGAACTCGCTGACATTTTTGGATACCAAAAAGCAGAAGCCTTAGCGTCACTTCAAGGTATAAATTTCACTAACTCTATTCCCAAATTGAGAGAGTTAATAAAAGCTAAAATGCGTTAGCCAATTTTACCGCTACTATACAAACCCCCAAGTAAAATCATAATACAAACTAAAGAAATGAACGGATTAACTTTAAAAAAGTAGATCGACAGTCCCAAGAAAATAATGACAAATAATGTAAAACCTTTCATATCTAACAACTTTCATTTGATATTATTAATACTTACCAATCCGAAAATTAGAGAAACTACTGCTCAAAAACAGATAACCCTCTGAAATCACTGAAACAAGATTACCCCATCATGAACAACTATACCTCTCGAATCGTTAACAAACTAAGCAATTTAATCGACAATCAGAAACTGCGAAGAATTGAAGCGCAAAGATTAGAAACTCTCCTAGCCAAGACTGCTCAGACCCCGCTTAACATACTTTATATCTGCACTGGGAATATTTGCAGGAGCGCCTTTGCTGATGTTTTGACTAGACAGTTGATCCAAACTGAGTATACAGATCTTAACATCAATAGTTGCTCTGCTGGAACCAACACTAACGATGGACTACCAGCTAACGGTGACGCTATTAGAATATCTAAAAACTTCAAACTAGATCTATCTTCACACCAAACTCAATCATTAACTAAAGAACTTATCGATAAAAGCACAATCATCCTCGCGATGGAGCCGTCACATGTTTTAAAACTTTCCGCGATCTCTTTCGCTAGCCTCAAAAAAACGTTCCTTTTGTCCGCCTTGGATGAATTAAAAAATATCAGTGTTATCGATCCTTATGCGAAAAGCGACCAGGTATTCAACGACACATTTAATCGGATTAAATTGTCAGTTGAGAAATTAATTCTTAAACGGAGCTCCCTTTTAAAGTCAACTAAACAATAGACCAGCTAGTTAGATTGAGAACCGACAGAATGTTAATCAGAAATAACTATCAACTGCTTAAATCGCGCATTTGTCCGATACGATCTATCGCCGAAACTCCTTACGCAAACCTGAGAATGTGATTTTATAGAGAATGATCGCAAAGAAGCTGAAAGGGCGTCGCGAGTTTAATTATTTATATAAATAAATGATTATGAACTTGGAAGTGTCCTCTTAAGATAACCTTTGAGTCGCAATAAAGCTCTTGATCTAATTTGAGACGCCCTTGACTCTGTGACGCCAATGATTTCCCCAATTTCCTTGAGATTTAGCTCTTCGTAAAAATAAAGTGTTACAACTAAGCGCTCTTTTTCAGGCAAACGATCTAATGCCCTAGCAACAACTTCTACCTTTTCCGAAGCAAGCAATTGATGTAATGGATCTGGACGTGAAGTAGGAAGACTTTCGTCTGCTCTAAATCGTTCTTCCCCATGACCAAAGCCCAGCTCTTCTAAGCTTAACATCATAACGCCCGAAACTTCACCCATCATCTTTTGAAAGACTTCGAGTTCAAGACCAAGACTTGTTGCTACTTCGATATCTTCAGGTGCTCGACCAAGATCTTGCTCTAGCTTTTGAAAGGTATTTTCGATCTTATGTGCCTTATGTCTTAAGGATCTCGGCACCCAATCTTGCACACGGAAACTGTCTAAAATAGTTCCACGAATTCGAAACTGTGCATATGTTGAAAAATTTGTTTCATGTCTTGGATCATACTTTTCTAGCGCATCGACTAATCCGATGATACCAGAATTCAACATTTCCTTGATGTCGACTTCTGATGGCAATCTTCCAGCAAGTCTGTGAACGACTCGTTTTACAAGTGGCAAAAAGCTTCTAATAAGCTCTTCTCGTTCATCTTCGCCAATCGCTCGGAAAGATTCTTCTTGGGGTTTCTTTTTTAATTTTGTTTTCAAAATTTAACTTTCCCTAATTTAGCTTTTCTTTCCTGGTTGAGGAGAATCACTAACATCCTCCCACGCAGACCAGACCTTAAAAATCACCTGAAACGCAATGCCAGTAACAATCATTAAGACAGAGGACCAAATCAGCATTGATTTTGCAGAGACGCCTAATGAAATTTGTCCCAGAACAAACACTAAAAAACAAGTAAGCATAAGACCGGCAGCCAGCTTTCGAAGCATTACATGCTTTCCTCGACTCTTATTTCCCGCCATAAACTCCCCTACTTATTGCAGTAAACATGCTTTTTACTGTTCTATTCCAATATATGTATGATTCATTATTTGTAAAAAAGGATGCAAATTTCTAAGGGGTCGACTTATCCCCCTAAGACTACATAAAGAAAATCTGCAGTGAAATTTTATCCAAACACCGCTCAGCAGCAGCAATTTATAAAGATATTGGGCCTGATCAGACAAACGACAAGAATGGCGAGCTACGCAACGCTATGAAATTTACTTATTATTTAACCAAAACACAAAACTCTAAAATCTTAGAGGACAATTATCCTCTAAGACACTAATTTTATGCGGCCTTTGAGGTATTTTCCTGGATAAGGGACTCAAAGAAAAACTGTAGTCCGCCCTTAACTTTTGAACCGATCGCACCAACTTCTACTTTTTTTGCTAAACGGTAGTAATCGCGGCTCGCCCTCGTTGAAGGAAAAAGGGTTAATAGTGGAACCTGCTGCATGATTGCTTCACTGACCGCATTGTCTTCTTGAATCATTCCAATGAAGTTTAATTTAACATTTAAAAATCTATTTGCGGCCATTAATAGTTTTTTAAATACATCTCTACCATCACTACCGACTGGTGTTCTATTAACAATAATATCAAATTCGTTTACTTCGGTGGTGGAAGAGAGCACTTTTATCAAAGCATAAGCGTCTGTAATAGAAGTTGGCTCTGGATCGATGACCACCAACACTCTCTCAGCAGCATTGTTGAAGTACATAACGTTACTCCCGATACCAGCACCAGTATCCACGATGAGATAGTCATACACGTTATTTATTGCTTCTATCGCAGCTAGGAGACCATGCTTTTTCTCATCGGATAAATTTGTCGCATCGTGAATTCCGCTTGCAGCAGGAATAATATCTAAACCAGATTGATGATTGACAATAACATCTTCGATCAAGGCTTTACCATCAAGCACATCATCTATTGTCTTAACTGGCTTAAAGCCGAGCATGATATTAACATTCGCCAAACCTAAATCGGCATCAAGAATAAGTACCCTCAATCCACTTTGCGCAAGAGCGAGTCCCAAATTTATAGAAGTAGTAGTTTTCCCTACCCCACCCTTACCTGACGTGACCGATAAAACTTTTGTTCGCATGCTTCTTTTTCCTTGTAAAAATTAACCTATTATATTTAAATTCTTCTAATCCATTCCCAACGTTCCAACAGACTGCACTCTCGTTGAAGGTGAAATTTCCTGGTGTGACAAAACGACAAACCCTGGAATGAACCTTTCAGTGAATGCGTATATTGCCGATCTCATGTTAGCCGGAGCAAGCAAAACTGGCGTAGCCCCAGTTGTTGCGAATTTCTCTCCGAGTCCTTTCAACTTAGCTATAAGCTTGTGAGCAAAACTTGGCTCTAGTGCCAAGTAGGATCCTTGATCTGTAACTTGTAAGCTTTCACTTAGAAGCCTTTCGAGTCCTGGATTGATATTCACGAGCTTCAAAGTTCCATCATCGGCAACATGTTTAGCCGTAATCGATCGAGACATTGCCCTACGAGTATATTCAATAAGTCTTTCTGGAACTTTAACGGAAGGTCCCCAGTCCGCTAACGTTTCTAAGATCGTTCTAAGATCTCGAATGCTCACGCTCTCTCTGAGAAGACCTGCTAAAACTTGTTGCACGAGTCCAAGTGAAAGTATTGATGGCACGACCTCTTCAACAAGCTTTGGATAGTCTTTAGCTAAGTTATCCAATAGAGTTTGTACCTCTTGACGTCCCAATATTTCGTGTGCGTGAACCCGAATTACTTCCGTCAAATGGGTAGTAATAACAGTGGATGGATCTACAACTGTATAACCTGCAAACTGCGCTCTTTCCTTGTCTGCTTCAGAAATCCAGAGTGCATCTAAACCAAAAGCTGATTCCTTTGTGGGTATTCCTGGAAGATCTATATCAATTCCACCTGGATCCATCGCAAGAAAATGATGTTTCATTACTGTCCCGGTTGCAATCTGTACGCCCTTCAACATCAAGCGATATTGAGAAGCATTAAGTCGAACGTTGTCACGGATATGGATTGGCGGCACAATAAATCCTAGATCAATCGCGAACTGACGACGTAGGCCTCTAATTCTTTCGATTAAATCTCCACCATTACTTGAATCAACCATTGGAACCAATTCATATCCGACTTCAAGCTCAAGTAAATCTACGCCGAGCAAAGCTTTCACTTCTTCGGTACTACCTGGTGCAGGAGTTTGAGGATTATCAAGGGCCAACGCTTTTCGATTATCTTCCTCAATCAACGCGTCTTTCTCTTCTTCCGTCTCATTTTCCGCAGCGACTCCAAGAATTCCAGTCGCAAGCGCAAGCGCCATAAATGGTATAAATGGTAATCCGGGAATAAACGCAAAAAGCGTGCAAACACCAGACGATAGGAAAAGAGGTTTTTTCTGGCTAATAAGTTGTCCCGTAACTTCTGTTCCGAGATCAGCTCCAGATGCCGCTCTCGCGACAATAATACCAGCACTGGTTGAAATAATTAGAGCTGGTATCTGACTGACTAAACCATCACCAACTGTTAAAAGTGTATAAGTACTCGCTGCATCTCTCCAATCCATTCCTTCCATCACCATACCGATGATAAAACCACCGATAATATTGATGCCGGTAATGATCATACCCGCAGTAGCATCACCTCTAACGAATTTGGACACACCATCCATGGCTCCATAGAACTCAGCTTCTTGAGAAATATCTTTTCTCTTTTTTCTAGCTTCATCTTCACTAATTAGACCGCTATTCAAATCTGAATCGATCGCCATTTGCTTACCTGGCATTGCATCCAACGTAAATCGTGCTGCAACTTCCGCGATTCTTCCAGAACCTTTTGTTATCACGCTAAGGTTTACGATCATGATAATAACAAAGATAATAACTCCGATTACGTAGTTACCACCTAGTACAAACGAACCAAACGCCTGAATAACACTACCTGCAGCGTCAAGACCCTGACTACCGTTTAGTAGAATCAACCTTGTGGAGGAGATATTTAGACCTAAGCGAAATAATGTAGTTATAAGAACGAGTGATGGATAACTAGTAAACTCTAAAGAACGCCCCAAGAATAAGGAAACGAACAAAACCACAACTGAGATCGCAATATTTAACGCTAATAGAATATCTAAAAGAAATGATGGTATTGGAATAACCATCATAACGATAACACCAACTAATAATATTGGTATTGCAATCGACGCCGCTGTATTAACCTTTTTAGCTTTCAATTGAGCCATATACTTCTATTTAAACTCCCACTGCTTTTTTGATAGGACGTTTACCTTTAATCCTGTAAACATAAGCTAAAACTTCCGCTACTGCTTTAAACAGCTCATATGGAATCTCTTTTCCGACTTCTACGGAGGCGAAAAGTGCACGAGCTAAAGGTTTTCTTTCAACTATTGGAATTCCATTGCTCTTTGCGATTTCTCTAATGCGTAACGCCACGTGCCCCTTACCCTTTGCCACAACGATTGGAGCTGTGCCTGCTTGACCAGAATACTTCAATGCAACCGAGTAATGGGTAGGGTTAGTTACAATTACATCTGCCTTAGGAACGTCTTGCATCATTCTTTGGCGAGCTCTCTGCATACCTACCGAAAGCATTCTTCTCTTAGTACCTTGGTCACCTTCTGTCGCCTTACTTTCGTCCTTAACTTCCTGTTTAGACATTTTCAATTTCTTAAAGTTACGCCATTTCTGCCAGGCTAAATCCAAAAGTGCCAAAATAAGCAAAAGGGAAATAATCTTCTTAAACGATGATTCGATCACAAGTCCACCGAGTGACAGATACTGCGTAAAAGGAACACTCATTAAACTCATCAAAGACGGGAAAAAATCAACAAAACTAAAATAACCGATAGGTGCGATAATTATTAACTTGACTAGCGACTTACCCAGATTGAAAAGATTATTCGGTGCAAATAGCCTCTTAATCCCTGTAAAAGGATTCATCTGGCTGAATTTTGGCTTTAACAATTTTGGAGACCACAAAAAATTTGTTTGAAGTAAGGTAGTCAAAGAACCGAAAATAGCAGCTGCAACCATAATGTAAAAAATCGGCGTCACTAGTTGCATTAATGGAGCAGAAACAAATTTAAAAAGACTGAATTCTGTCGTATAATTTTCATTGCCAAAACTTAGGGCAGATTTCATTAAGATAATAAGCTTTGACCAAAGTTCATTTGAAATCAAGACAAATACAACGAAAGAAGCGCTCATGCTGACAACAGCACTCAAATCCTGAGATTGACCAACCATACCGTCAGTTCGGGATTTTTCTAACTTTTTATTGGTCGGTTTCTCCGACTTTTCTCCGGCGCTTTCTTCTTCAGCCACTTTAACTACACCTTAATTAACAAATATGGATTGGTAATGACGTTAGTTAACAGCAATCAATGTGCCAATTCCAAAAACGCCTAAGGAACTGTAAATTGTACAGAATAGCAGCCTTTTTAACAGAAAAAATGTCTTTAATGACGATGTGATGTCATTATATTGACACAACCAGAAGAGTCCCCTATTGCAAAAAAGTTTAAAAAAACGGGAGTAATTTATTTAAAGTTTCTTGAGAAGCAATCTTCAATAGAGTTTTTAGAATTTAATGAAATTAGAAAAGTTAGTGAATGCTCGCCGAAGTCTTCCCAGGGCTAAACCACTCAAATAAAATCACACACACAGCCTAGGGGGAATTGGAACCCTGTTAAAATCAAATGTTCTTCTTACGCTTACGTAACTTAAATCCATTCTTGAACAATTGACTTTCTCCACTAAGAATCAATGTTCCGACTACCATCAAGAACAAACTTAAAAACACTATCCCGCGAAATCCAATATCATACACAAGTGAAAAAGCAGTGATCGGAGCTATTACACCACGAAAGCCCGTAAAGAATGTGTGAACAGACATATATGGTCGACTTTGGCCCTCTGGTGCAAACTTTGTAACCCAAAGATTCCAAGCAACATCACCACCAGCAATCGAAACACCATACAAACATCCAGCAAAAACGAGCATCGCCCATGAACTACTAAGAAAAAATGATATCGTCCCTAACATAAACCCAATATTTACCAGGATACGCATAGTAAAAAAGTCTATTCGATCAAATAAAAAACCCCAAATTAAAACAAATACAAGTCTTGTTAAATTTGGTACTACAGAAACTAAAAACGCAACATCCGCAGGGCCATAAGTTTTACCGAATTCTGGATTTGCCAAAAACTCTACTCGCAACGGGTAAAGTAGCAAGTTCCCAAAACCAAGAAACATCCAGCTTATGATTGTAACTCGAAATACCTTATCCATTTTTAAGGCGTTTAATCCCTCAACCAACGCATTGGATCGAACAACTCGCGTATTAGAACTGGGGATTTTGAAGAGTAAAACTGCAGACACTAAAAGCATCAAAGAGTAAAATTTAAACAAAGAAGAAAAGTTGCTAAGATCAGCCTCCAACCAATCCCCCCATAAATAAGCAAATACAGCAGCAGAAACTATCCGGAAGATTACAGTTAAAGAAAACAGCTTTCCTCTTAAATCACTAGGATAGTTTTCAGAATATATTTGCGTTAGAAACGGAACGGAGGCATTCCAAAAAACCGAAGTTAAACATAGAAACAGCACTGCATATTCACCTTCCAGGTTTGGAACTAGCGCACATGAAATTGAGGATAAAAGAAACAAAAGACTTGCAAATTTATGAGAAGAAATCACAAATCCAGCACTAATTTGGACAACCAATGGAGCGATTAGAAAACCAATACTACCACCAGCAACAACTAATGACTTAGAAATTTCGCCTGAAAGCAAAACTTTGACCATATAAAGCAGGAAGAAAGTATTTCCTGCCGTATCAATTGTTCCAACAGCAATGGCACGTATAGATTCTAAAAAGAATGTCCGTCTTGAATTTGGGGCAAGACGTTTAATAGATTGGTACACCACGATTTGAATATCGGTTATGACTTAACTTACTTAAGAAAAACAGCTCCTGTATATTCTTCTAAAACCGAAAACCTGTCGACCACGTTTTCGGTTAATGGTTCCATAGTAAATGATATAATATAGAAACCCATAAAAATTGATAAAGGCAAACTAATAATAAAAATGTTAACTTGCGGTACAAACTTCGTAATAAGTCCCAAAAGGAACTGAGATATTAAAGTTGCGATTAAGATTGGAGCAGTTAACACAATTGCAAGTTCAAAGGAAGACGTAAAACAAACTGTTAATAAATTAACGCTTCTTTCCAAAGAAAACCCCCTACCTAGAACGAGTTGACCAATATTTGTGGTCGCCGCTTTTAGAATTACATGGTGCCCATTTATTCCTAAAAAAATTAAAGTTCCAAGAAATGAATTAAACTTCGCGAGCACAGAGACGCTCTCCCCAAGACTTCTATCAATCAAATTTGCTTGACCCAAGCCGATAACACCAGCAATAATCTGCCCAGCCATCGTCATTCCACCGATAATCATCGAAGGAAATAAACTAAGAATAATACCCAATGTGAATTCGCTTGCAAGCGACAAGACTATTTCATGGAGTTCTTCTGGCATCTTTTGCGCCGGTAAACTATAAGCACAAACCGCTGAAATCAAAATCAATAGATAATATCTAAACTGTTCTGGAACTTGATCCGTTCCGATACCTGGTAGCAGGTGAAATAGAGCTATCAAGCGAGCCGCAACTAAAAAGAACACCCACATCGGTCCTAAATCAATTGACAGATCCCCTGAAGATAAAAGCATAGAAATGCCTACTGATTAACGAATGCGATTTGATTGAAGGCATATTCAGTAAATGCAATCATCTTAGAAGTCATCCACGGCCCAAAAACAATTAAGGCTCCGATTGCAGCACCAATTTTTGGAATGAAAGCCAACGCAGCATCGTTAATTTGCGTCGCAGCCTGAATAATACTAACAGTAACCCCTGCAACTAGCCCACAAAGAAGAACCGGGGCAGAAACCATCATTGCAGTCTGAATTCCATAATTTGCAACCTGAGCATAGTTATCAACATTCATAAGCTATCCTGTATAAGTTTTTACAAGGTTACTAATAATTAAACTCCAGCCGTCAATCATCACGAACAGCAGTAGCTTAATCGGCAGTGAGATTACAGTTGGCGGCAATGTAATCATACTCATCGAAGTTAGTACCGACGAAATAATCATATCGAGCACTAAGAACGGCAAATAGATTAAAAACGCTATCTTAAAAGAGGTATTCAACTCACTAACAATAAAAGCTGGAATTAACACCGTTGCAGATACTTTTTCAGGTGAATCTGGAGTTTCGGAATTAGTGATA
>CAYYIQ010000043.1:0-18407 GCA_964472005.1 uncultured Bdellovibrionales bacterium
AAAATGATAGTAACTTTGAAATATTCTTACTTCGCAAATAAAAATAGCTCGTGAAAAGCAAACTGACAAACGCAAATGCTATCAAAACTGGAATAGTATCTCGTGCACTAAAGAACCAATGCAAAGGAGCAAGAAGATAAAGAAATGCGTAAGTATGCCATTTAAAGTAGTTAAATTCTTTAACCTCGGGAAAGTGTAAATCAAGATTACATACTACCGACGCAGACTTCCCAAGAATTTCAGAAAAGAGATATTTTACTGCATTTGATATTTGACTATATGGCAAGCCCCTCTCTGCTATATTATTAGCGAGCTGAACTAAGAATGCATTATCAGCAGCACCGAACTGCCAACGTATCCAATTAGATACGGACAAAATTACTGCAAACACAATAAATAACGAAGAGACCGTTAAGATTTCTGAGCGCGAAGTGTTTTTAAACATGAATTCCTAACGTTTCGTCAACAACCCAAAGTGGTCGATATTTCGACTCATCATGAATCCGTGCAACATATTCACCTATAATACCCAAGAACAAACATTGAATACCACCAAAAAAGAAAATCAAAAGCGTTGTGGTTGCCCAACCTGCTGGAGGTGGGGTTATATTAACAACACCAGTGTGAGTTAATATTGCATGAACGATATATGCAATTGCTCCAAAGATACTCAGTAGAGTAGTAAAAACACCTGTATAACTTGCGATTCTAAGGGGCTTTGCGCTAAACGCGAATACCGCATTCAGAGCATACTTTATACAAAATGATAGGCCTGCCTTAGTTTCCCCGAATTTTCTTGGTGCACGATCAAATGGGAGACTTGTTTGTTTAAAACCAATCCAATGAGTAAGGCCACGCATGTAACGATTTCTCTCAGGACAAGAATTGAGCACATCTATAACTTTACGAGATAACAAACGATAATCTGTGGCATTTAACGGGATGTTAATGTCACTTAAAAGAAAGATAATCCTGTATGCGAAGAATGCACCCCAAGTTTTCAGCATTTTATGGTCTTCTCTTCGCCGCAATACTCCATAGACGACGTCAAATCCATCTTGCCATTTTTCAACCATCTCAGGGATTAATTCTGGAGGATCTTGCAGGTCGCTAAATAAATATACCAGCGCATCGCCAGTTGCATATTTCGCTCCGGCTGAGAATGAAGCTTCAATTCCAAAATTTCTTGAAAACTTTATATATTTAGCTCGGTTATCCGATGTAGCAAAAGATTTGCAAATCTCGCCAGATGAATCAACGCTACCGTTATCAACAAACAAAAACTCTAGTTCAATGTCAGACAATTTCGAAGCAATTTCCATGAGGCGGCCCCACAGTTCGTGAAGGTTACCTTCTTCATTACAAACCGGGACAACAATGGAAAGTTTTTTATTTTGTTCAAACATTTCGGTTTCATAGCAACTAACGTGAATCTGATCAATTGATTGATTAACCTCTATATGATAACTAAATTTCTCAGTTTTTATTGTATTTGCCCCTCCTCATTAAATTGGACTTATGCGGGAAATTTTTGCGAACACCTATCGAAATAAAAAAATAATTGTTACTGGTCACACGGGATTCAAAGGATCGTGGTTAGCGCACTGGCTAGTCTTACAAGGGGCAGAAGTCTTAGGCATTTCACTCCCACCCGACACTAGCCCAAATCATTTTGGTCTTCTACAATCAAAAATTCAGAGTCTCTATATAGACATAAGAAATTATGAAGAACTTTTTGAAGCGTTTAGCCAATTTAAGCCTGACATCGTCTTTCATTTAGCGGCTCAGCCACTTGTCAGGAAGTCTTACGTAGCTCCTAGAGAAACATACGAAACCAATGTAATTGGAACGATGAATGTACTGGAAGCCTCAAGGCATTCAAAAAGTGTTCGCTCAATTGTTTCTATTACGACTGACAAAGTTTACGACAACAAAGAATGGCAATGGGGCTATAGAGAAATCGATAACCTTGGTGGCCATGACCCCTATAGTTCATCTAAAGCATGCGCTGAAATTCTATGTGAATCTTATAGGAAAAGTTTTTTTAACGATTCATCTAGCGGTGCGGGAATCTTAATGGCCACAGTCAGGGCTGGAAACGTAATTGGAGGAGGCGACTGGTCAGAAGATAGATTGATTCCCGATGCAGTAAAAGCGGCATATACAAATCAACCAACAATAATCAGAAATCCTAAATCGATCAGACCATGGCAACACGTACTTGAGCCTATATACGCCTATCTACTTATCGGCCAAAAATTAATCGAGCGTAAAAACGAATTCAGCACAGCATGGAACATCGGCCCAGTTAACGAAAAAGACTGGAGCGTTAAAGAAGTCATGGATTATTCAAATGAGTGTTGGTCCAACATTGTTATTGAAACGCCCGAACAAGACCAAAACAAGGTTTATCACGAGGCCAGAAATCTTAAACTTGATTGCAGCAAAGCGATTCAGCATTTAGGTTGGACTCCGACTTGGGACACCAAAAAAGCACTTGAGAAAACTATTTTATGGTATAAAGATTTCTATGAAAACAACCAACTCAACACCGACAATGATATCAAAGATTTCATAAAAGAAACCATTCAAAAACAATCGAGAAACGAGATTCCCGTAAACCTAAAACTTGTCGCAAATTCTTAGTAATTATTCAAAAAATTTCGAAGACATGCGCCCGAACAAAAATGAACTTAACAAAGAGAGCGACTCGATTATTTTAACTGGTGCAACCGGATATCTAGGAGGGAAACTTTTAACAACTCTACTTCGATTGAATTACGACGTAGTTTGTCCTTATCGACCCGCACCAGAACGCTCCTTACTTAAGTCCGACAAAATCAAGTGGATTGAATACTCCAAAGAAACTTCAGCTAACTTTTTTAATGAAATCTCGACATTCCCAACCAAAATATCGGGAATAATTCATACAGCAACTTGCTACGGAAGAAGAAAAGAATCTGAAGATCTTATGAACTTTGCTAACGTGGAAATGCCTCGACAGTTCCTAGAGTTTGCGACGCTCAAAAAACTAGATTGGTTCTTAAACGTTGACACATGTCTGCCAGACTCCGTTAATTTTTATGCAAAATCAAAAAGCAAATTCAAAGAAATATTTGTCGCGTCAGAATTTCAAGGACTAAAAATCAATGTACCGCTGCAACAGTTTTATGGAATTAACGACAACCAACTTATTTCCTATTTTGTAAATGCGTTTAAAGAGGATATTCCTTCTCTCGACTGTACCGAAGGCCTTCAAGAGCGTGATTTTTTATATATCGACGATTTAATAGAGGCGTTTGAACTTATACTCCAAGAAGTAGCCGAACTAGAAAAAGAAGTGAATTTTCACGAATTCGAAATTGGCTCTGGAAACCCTTTAAAACTAAAGGACGTAATTCTACTTATTAAGGACCTTTGCCAATCGAAGACATCGATCAACTTTGGCGTACTGAAAGCGAGACAAGGCGAACCAAAGTTACTAAGCTACCCTAGCAAAAAAATAAGAAGCCTTGGTTGGCTCCCAAAAACCAACATCCAAAATGGCGTAAAAAAGATAATTGCCGAACACACCTCTTACGTAAGGTAGAAAACTCTTAAAACTAACGCTTCCAAGGACAATCTTCGGAATCCCATTGCTCTTGAAGAAAAGTTTTATCTCGCAACGTATCCATACATGCCCAAAAGCCTTTATGCTCGAACATATACAATTCACCATCAGCCGAAATCTGTTCTAACGGCTTCTTCTCTAATACGCACGAACTTTCATCGGAGATATAATTTCGAAATTCCCTTTCAAAAAAGAAATATCCTCCATTAATTAGTCCCTGTAAACTTTCGGGCTTTTCTAAGAAGCCTACAACCTTGTTGTCGGCTTGATAATTCAACTCACCAAATCTTGCGTTAGGACGGACACCTAAAACAGTTCCTATTTTTCCATGTTTTTTATGAAACTCATATTCAGCAATAAGATCGCAGTTAGTTAAGCCGTCACCATAAGTCAACGCAAATGTTCCAAACTCTTTACCTTCACGCTTCTCGATTATATCGATAGCTCTAGCGACCCTAGCACCAGTCATCGCATTATTTCCAGTATCAAGAACACGTATTCTCCAGTTCTCTAATTTACGACCAGAATTAGAAAAAACCAGTGGCTTAGGGTTATTGGATTCTTCGCTGATATTACGATGATCAATCTCTAAATGATCATATTGCAATTCGTAATTTTTAAAATACTCCTTAATCATCCGCGACAAATAACCTGCGCAGATTATGAAATCATTAAATCCATAACTGTAATAATAACGCATAATATGGAGGAGGATTGGATATCCACCTATTTCAATCATCGGTTTTGGTCTAACGAGAGTTTCTTCTGAAATTCTCGTACCCAAACCACCTGCTAAAATTAAGACTGGGACGTTTTTAGTCTCCATTATATTGAAACCTTTTTCCTCAAGACAACTTGATAATGTAACCCCGTAGCACTACTAACGGGATAAAGTAGTTTTTCAACTATTCTAACTGCACCTTCGAACGAATCCGGAACTAACTGGCGAAAATTCAGTCCACCACTTAGTAAATATCTTAAATAATTTTGCAAAGGAGATATTTTCACAATTTCTAGTTCTGGAAATTCCTGTTCAAATTGCGCTCGATCCCGAACAAACACAATATATGATAGCGCCTGGTTTGCATTAGACATTACTCCCATCCCCGACGCGGCTTCCCATTTTTCTTGTTCTGGATTGAAATGTTCTGATTTATGTAAATTGCGATAAAAAGGTCTCGCGAGCAAACCATAATAAGGCTCAATTAATACTACTCCCCCGCCTGGTTTAAGCACTCGATTCAACTCTTTAAAAAAATCTCGTGGTCGCTCTAAGTGATGGAAACAGTTTAAACCATAAATTGCTTTTACACTTGAGTCACTAATTTGAGTCATCTCTTGAGCATCTAGAACCATCTCAACATCAGGTCCCGAAACAACATCAGTAACTAAAAGATTAGGATGCATTTTTTTGAAAAAGCTTATTCCCGCACCAATTTCAATTTCCTGCCCCTGGGCACAGAAGTAGCGACGTGAATTTTCAATGCATGTTTCATAAAACTCCTTAAAAACATTCCGCATTAATTTTTTTTCGGAAAGAATTCGTTTATGAACATCGACGCGTTCATCACTATCTGCATTAACATTATGCATACGGGGATCGACTAAAAAATCTCTTAAAGCTGTGATCATTTGTGTTACTTATTAGTGTGTTTCAAAACATTATTAGATACGTAAGCTGCAACTCTCATGGAATTAGCCATTAAAGTAAATGAATGATTCTTCGCTGGTAAATCTGGGAAAACGGCCCCGTCTACTATAAAAACTCTTGAAGTATTATTCAACCTGCAAAAAGAGTCAGTTTGATATCTATTTATGGGGTTATCGGTCATCGGGATACTACCAACGTAATGAATACTACTGCCAGGCGCCGGATTTTTCTTCAATTTTCTAGAAGTAAAATAGCCAAATCTTTGTAGCATTCTCACTAGGCGCTTGTCTGAGCCATTAAACTGATCACAATACTCAACATTCAATCCTCCATTTTCTTTTAAAGAAATATAGTTAGATTGCTTTTGGCGATCAGGAAAGAATACCTGCATCATCCCTAGAGCCGATGCTAGATATTTTGTTAACAAGACATTTGATCTAACTGAGAGGGGAAACTCTGAAATTAAATCACTCCGCATCACTCCCCCTAATCCATAAACGGATGCTTGAATCACACTATCCTGCCTACTCTGATCTACCACTGTGAGCTCAGCTCCAGCAAAATGATTTTCTGACAAACGCGACCCAATAAGTCCTAGATCAATAAATGGAATGAATGAAACTTTATTATCTAAGAGTGGTAGCTTACTTTGATAATCTCCGTTCGATTCTAAAACAATTCTCGTCGTATTTAGCGTACCAGCTGCCATCAATAAACTCTTTGCGGCAAACTCTACCTTACTACCGGTTTCTAAATTCTTTCCCTCGACCAGCACAATCTCCCTAGCACGATCTTCCCGAAATGAAGTAACTAAAACATTCGGCTTATATTTTATCTTTCCTTCTGCAATTTGTTTTTCTAGTATAAGGTTCGGATTAAAAATACTAGGATCGTTGGGTTGGAAAAAATCTTGATTTAAGTATTTGTATGCAGGTCTCCCACGATACTCTTCCGAAAGTACCGCAAGCCGGGGCCTACCTATATAGATCCCCTTCGAATTCAATCTTTCTCGACTATTAGAATATTTTTGTTCTAAGCGTTTAGCCAAGGCACTAACTTTTAAAGGTGGCAGAATTCCTTTAATGTCTCCAAAGTAATCCAACAAATCGTCATCTAACCCAGAGATACCGACAAGATCGGTCAAAATCTCATAATACGGTCTTAGGTCTTTTTCCTTAATTGGAAATGACCTCAGTTCCGAATCAGAATATCTCATTAGACCTGCCCCCCAAGCATTTGCAAGTCCGCCTTGCGCGTAACTAACATGCGCATGAAAGTCATTAAATTCATCTAGTCCGCTCAGAAAACCAGGAGTTTCCAGCACAAATTTCATTAATGGACTTTTCAACTTTGGACTCAAATATCCCTCGTCAAAATGTTTTAACGATTCAAAATCATCTCCGATGATGGAACTAAAAGATTTCCCAGAACTTTTAATTTCGCTGAACTTCTGACTTGGTAACTTATCGTTTTTTGATCTGATTCCAACATCCAGCATCAGCACCGATTGAGATTCCAAAGAAAGTGTCGCAGCAACCCCAGAAGGACCTGATCCAACAATTATAACGTCAAATAAGTCCATGTTTTTTCACAATGAATTGGCCTTTAAAATAAAGGTAAGGCGTTTCGAAAGCGATGCGAAGCAAAGTGAAAAAAGCCTTAAGTCTTTCATCCTTTTTTAAAACAAAATTGTTTTCATATCCTGGCGAATTTTCTGCAAGGTAACATATCAAAAGAAGTTTTAAATTAAGTGCGGCTAATTTTTGCCTCGACGCAAACTCAATCGCAATTGCGTCTAATTTCAATTGCACGATCTTTGTAATAGCTGATCGGTCTCTAAGTAAATTTTTAGGAAGTTTTTCATGTGCAAGAACGTAAGCTGCTACAAAATCGACAGATGGAGTACGTCCGAACAAGCAACCGCAAAAGTAACTCGCTTCTTCACGTAACTCGTCCAGCAATCCGCTCTCCATCGGATCGTCGTCATTCATTTCTCTTAGATAATTCACAACTTAGTATCAATTATTATCGTACGCATTTTTAAATCTGGCAACATGGCCGTTAAGTTAAGATTTATAAATCCTTCCCCCAACAAATGCTCTTTTTCAAATCCCTAAGTCTTTTGATACCTTTTCTGGCGTTTTTTATCAATCGTGACCGGCTATGACAGATTTCTCTATCGCGCGATCGACGCCTAGTGATTCGATCTGTAGTTCTTCCCAAATTTTTGAATGATCAAGCATCTCTAAATTCAGAAATCCTAAAAAACTTGAGGAAGAAATTTTGCGGTATTGGAAGATATTTTCCAGTATCCAAAACCCCTGCATAATTAAAAAATTTGGAACGCGAATATATAATCGCTTCAACCCCTGAACCGCGGCTATCTTACGTAAAAACTGACCAAAATTAATTGGCTCTTCAGCGACCTCAATTATCTTAAAACCTTTTCTTGCTCCACCGGCTGTAAGACCAGAGGATTGCAATAGAACTTTTATAAAATCTTCGATATGAACTATCTGAATCTTATCGCTATCACTACCTATCACTGGAATAATAGGAAATAACCTAATGATTTTATTCATTGAATTAAAAAGACCGCTATGACCCTCTCCTATGATCAGCCCAGGCCTTACAACCGTTGCCGAAACACCTGATTCCTTAATCTCAATCTCAGAATCAGATTTAAGTCTCCCATATTTAGATTTATTTTTGCTGATTGCAGCCTGACTAGAAATAAAAATTAGATGGGGGGGATCCTGATTTTCACGAAAAATCTTCAACAGCAAATTCAAGGGGCGAAGGTTAAGGTTACTTACTTCTTCATAAGACATACTCTCTGAAACCGGTGCATGAGAGAGGAAAATAAAAAAATCGAACCCGGTTAGTTCGAGACTCGATAAACCTTCCGGCCATTTTAGATCTCTTTTCGACTCATTTTTTTTCAAATCAAGATTTATAGAACTACCTTCCCTTATTAAGAGACAAACCTCTACACCCAAACCAGCTAACGATTCTCTAATTGCTCGACCTAAAAAGCCGTTCCCCCCGCTTATTAAAACTTTTGCTGCCATCTACCTTAGTCGCCCTGATAAGATGGTATTAACGTCTGATCGCCGATTGTCACAAGTTGAATTTGATAGTCTTTGAAACTTTTAGAATCAATTGTAGGCAAAGAAATCACAAGGGTAGTCGCTTCTTCTGGGGCACGTAAAAAATAATCAAAATACGAAGCTTGGCGAGACACACGCTCGAAGATGTATCTCATATCCAAACTCTTTCCACTACGATCCAACCAGTTTAGAACAGTTACATAGTCTCTACCTTCCATTATTAGATCTGATCCAAAATCCTGGGTGATTAAATAGTTTCGCGATTCCTTCAATTCAACGCTTACCACATTAGAAACGATATTAGCAGCATCGAGTAAGTTTGCAGAAGGTAACTTTCTAAAATCTACCTTATAGAGAGTCATATTAGAATGCTCCATCTCAATATCAGTAGTTGAAACTAGAAAACTCTTAACAAATTCATTACTCACATCGTTTGAATAAGATACAAAATGGGTAATTCCGTACGTTTTCACCAAAGTTTTTACATCTTGCATAGACTTTAAGAGACTTATTCGACGAGAAAGCTCTGGATTATACCAGACTGATACCAAGCTCAAACCATCTAAACCGGCCGTCAATGGTTGTTGAATATGGAACACCGTAGCTTTTGTACCGTAGCGAGAATTTAAATAGTCAAATACAACTTGCTGAGGTCTCCGCAACAATCGATCCTCTTCAACTTCACGAGCTATCGCTTTTTCCCAACTAAATTCCTTGTAGTTATGAGTAGGGTCAGGAATATGGATTACCGAGATAGGCAAACTCAAGAAGATAGAAAACATTGAAATTTGATAAATCTGTCTTTGATTTGTTTTTAGATATTCAATCAAAGCCGCAATCAAGACAACATACAAGACCAACGATGGTAGCAGATAACGAAAATATGATTGAAAAATATAGATTCCAATTGCTGCCAAAAAGACCTGGCACGCTATCAAGATGATTTTCAATTTACGAATGTTTTGAATAATAAAATAAACGATCGGAGCAAAAAACATCAGATACGTTAAGGATATCGGATGATCTAAAGACTCTAAATACCATGAACCATGAAACGTCATATCGTAAAGCGTGCGATACGAAAGCGACTGATTAAAAATTGGGTTATTAAACGACTGTGACTTATAAAAATAGTCGGACTTAAAAATCCCATTAAAATATGGAAAAACCGGATTTCCGGTCAACGAGTAGCAATATAAATAAGGGACTAAACCAAAAACAACAAAAACAGCAACTGGAGTAATGAGTCCACGCAGAATCTCACTTATCTTAAAGGTACTTCTCCATAACGAAATACACAAAGCAAAGAAAATAAACGGCAAATAGAATAGTGTAGGAAGTTTTATTGCTAGCGCCGTTCCCGCTATAATTGCAAGGACTACTAAGCAATTTAAAAACATTTCTTTCGTGAACGCCTTCGATGGCATCATTTGCAAACATACAATATTAGCGCCAAATATAAACGCCACCCAAACACATTCGATATGAAGTGACGTTGTTTGAGTAAATAGGAGTGGCGTAAGTATTAAACTTAATGTGGACACCAGTGAAACAAGCCTACCTGCAAACATCTTACAAATTTCATAACAAAGCTTGCCTACCAATAAAAACATAAGAAAATTGAAAAATCTCGTTCCCTCTTCCCCGCTTAAGACGTAAGTAAAAGCATACAACATGTCTGCGCCCAACTGATTCGCACCGAAAACAAATTGGTTAAAATTAAAACTCCAAAATCCATTTGCCTTAATAAAATGAGGGATCATTAGATGAGCTGCCAAAGCATCAAAATCAAACTCGGGTCGGAATGCTTGATGAAGATGGATAGAAACGCCCCAGATCATGCACGCAAAGATCACGACTTCTTTCATCGAGAAGTTAGCGAATCCTAAAAGATTTTCCCTAACCATGTAGAACACACTAGGAATCTTTTTTGGACTAAGAAGAAAAGGAATTACTAATACCAGAGAATACAATTGCACCGTATTGTAGGACGAGAGACTGAGAAGGTAAGTTGCAAGCGAGAAAAAAGCCAGGCCAATAAGCAATGATATTTCAAAATTGAAACGAAGATCTCTTAACTTATAAAAGTCTAAAATTAAATATCCTAGAAGACTACTCGAATAAAAGAAAACTATTGGGACAAAAAAATTTGTTATCCCTAAGACAAACAGACAAAAAATAGAACCAGCAAAAATTAGAAATTTTAAAACTCTCGCTCTCAAGAGAGCGTAACCTAGGAGACATACGCAAAAATATCCGACTGAATAATTGACTAAATTTATCTCACTACTCTGATGAACCCAAGACGTGGACAAAATCGAAGGATTTTTATAGATCCCCAATGCCGAAATCGCGATCGAAAGCACAAGGAGTAGAAGATAAACAAGATTATTTAGATTTACACGCATAGGTTCTTCTTTACACAGTCCACAACTGTACTATTTTTGAATATTATCAAAGTTTTACTATAATGGTCTTACTTTAAAATTTAATTTTAGGAAATTTAAAGCTTTGATAAGTTCTAGCTACTATTGGTAATAGACTATATAAAAGACTCTTCCGCACAAGAGTGAAGGCGGGGCGCGTGTATGATGGAGTTGGTAATTTAAGAATTCTTAATTACCCGTAAAATGAGGAATTGATTTATCATCTCCCAATGCAATAAACGACTGGTACTCGCCATGCTGTAAACTATCTTGAAAAAGAGGTAACGTTAACTCGACTGTAGTTGCACCCTCTGGAGCTACTACGTAATATTCAAGATTTCGACTAACTTGGTCAACATTTTCTAGGATAGATTTCACCTCAATTTGTTCATCCTCCTCATTCCTCCAGTCAAAAACTATCCAATAGTCATTTGTTAGCTGACTTTCAATTGGCAGATTAATTTCCAAAAGATAATTTCTAGACTTTTTTAAACGAACGCTTAGTGTTTTACCATTCTGTTCTGCGCTAGTATTAAGTAAATTTGCTTCCGCCCAACTACGAAAGTCAACCTTGTGAAGAGTAATCGGTCCATTATCCAATTCTATATCTGTTTGCCTATTTAAAAAAGTTCGTACAACTGGAGTGATAGGATAACTTTGACTTATCACTATATGGGTGATGCCATAATCTAAAACTAGTTTTTTTAAATCATCATTTGACGCTATCGCAGTGAACCTTCGAGCCAATTCGGGATTATACCAAACAGGAACAAGACTCGTTGCATCAAGTCCTGCTGTTAACGGATCTCTAAGATGCAAGACACTCACTCTATTTCCATACCTAACGTTCAAATAATCAAAGACCTTCTGTTGTGGGCGATGTACTAAATGTTCGAACTCACTACCTCTAGAGATAGCTTGTGACCAATTAAAGCCACCGTAGTTCGCTGTTGGGTCAGGGATATGAATAATCGCAAGAGGCAAAATAGAAAACAATACTACGACCGAAAATTCATAAGTCCAAGATTTCAATCTTCGAACATGTTCTAAAAATGCGGCCAATAAGATCAAAAAAAGAACAAGTGAAGGAATTAAATATCTTAAATACGATTGGAATAGATAGATCCCGATTCCAGAACCAAATGTTAGAATAAATATAAGAGAAAGTTTTCGGTCAGTAACTCTTGCAAGTCCAAAGAATGCTACGGGGATTGAAAAAATTAGGTACGCGAGTGAAATTGGATAGTTTCGTGACTCAAGATACCATGAACCATGAAATGTCATGTCGTAGATTGTACGTATTTCAATCGGCCGGTTGAATATAGGATTATTAAACGAGGCTCCACTATAATAGAAACTTGATTTAAATATTCCATTAAAATACGGAAAAACTGGATTACCAGTTCGATAGTAACAACAAAGGTATGGCACGACACCAAACAATAATAATAAGAAGAATGAAACAGATAGCACATAAAATTTTTCGCGATTGGAAAACTTTAATTTCCAAAGGCACCATACTAGATACAAACCTACGAAAGGCAGGTAGAATAACGTTGGTAGCTTAATCGCCAACGTCGTGCCGCCAACTATAGACACAAAATAGAGAAGTTTAATGTTTTTATTACTTAGGTATCCATTTAGGATTTGAATAGTTAGAACGACCACCCCTAAAAGAAAGCAACACCAAACACCCTCGACATGCAACGAAGTAGTTTGCGTAAACATCAGGGGACTTGAGGTTAACGTTAAAGTTGCAAGGAGTGAGACGAATCTGCCTGAGACGAAACGACATGTATTAAAAAAAAGTCCCACACCAAGATAGAACATCAGGAAATTGAAAAATCTAGTCCCACTTTCCCCACTCAATACGTAGTTAATCGAATAAAAAATATCCGCGGCCAACTGATTCGCGCCGAAAACAAACTGACTAACATTGAAATTCCAATATCCATTTGTCTTAATAAAATGTGGAATCATCAGATGTGCTGCTAAAGCATCATAATCATATTCAGGTCGCAAAGATTGGTGAAAGTGAATTGTCCCAATAAGAACACAGAGAACGAGTGCTAGTAGCTCCGAACTCGACAAACTTTCGAGGTTAACAAATTGCGATCTAAGTCCCGCTAGGACCTGCTCAATCTGTTTATAGAAAAGGAAGATCGGCGAAATAATTAAAAAAGAATACGTTTGGTAGTTATTATAGGTTGTATGTAAAAGGGCATATATCAACAAGTTATAGATGGAAAGCCCGAGCAACGTGGCAATCGTCAATCTTCCAATTTTAGGTTCGGTGCCAACTAAATGAAAGAGTCCAAGCCCGATTAAACAACTAGAAAACAGCAAAACTAAGGGAACTAAAAATCCGTTAAGACCCACCGTCGATGCGATAAAGATAGTTAGCACCATCAAGAAAATTTTCAAATTTCGTCTTTTAAGAACTGAAATTATAAAAAATGATCCGACTAAAAATGTAGTAATGTATATGATAAGATTAGCTAGACTAGATGTCGGCACCCACGAAGAATGAAAAATATCGGGGTTTTTTATTAACCCTAAAATTGTTAACGTAGACGAGGCAATCAAAAGTAGGAGGGGCAAGATAGTTGGTATATATGAACCCATAGACTAATATTTATTCAAACTCTCTTTTAACTTAGAATCATTCAATACACAGAGATGCCCAGCAGGAGTAAAGCTACTTACAGTCTCAGCATTCTGCTCTACCTTTGTGGGATTTCGATTTATCATCTATTTAAACTTACAAGCCCCTGCATACCGAAATTCGCTAAGATTCAATACCCGCAGACGTCACTCTCTTCTCTAATTCTTAACTTACGATACTTCTTGTTACTTTAAGAAGGCCCATCAAACTCGCCTCGAAAACTTCCCGATAGGGAAAACCGGCCCAGGATCCATTTTCCGATCGGGGGCTATCTCTGAATGCATTAAAACATCCTTAATTGCATATTTAGATTTGAGCAAGGAAACTATTTCTTGTAGCCTGGTTAATTGCAATTCCGGGTAGGCGTGCCAATAACTCGCGACTCCAGCATTATCTAAGAACTCTTCTACTTCGGAAGGTGCAATTTCCTTGCAGTCCCAAGACATAAATTTAGAGTCTTTTTTCTCTAGCTTCCCCGCATTTACTAACTCTATTCCAATTGAACATCTATTTAAACTGCTAATACCATCCCAACTGCTAACACCTGCGTGCCATGCAATTTTATCAAATGGAACAAGTTGAGACACTCCGCCATCTCTATCTATTACTAAATGAGCTGAAACTTCTCGTGCCTCATCTAGCAGTATTTCGATAGCATCATCAGCGTTTATTGTTGCGGTATAATGCAACACAATAAAAAGAGGTAATTTCTCATCCAAAGATTCTCCTCTATTGGGTGAAACCTTTTTAGCAAACGGACCGACAAGATACGCGTCTTCGCCTATCGAAAATTCCTTATTTGAAAATTTTTGAGTTTTTACTTTCAAATTAACTTACCTTAGAAATCCAGTAATTACAGAATTCGAAGTACAGACAGGATAGTCTCCAGTTGCTCCAAATTGCCTTGCACTAATTGCACCACTAGATGAACTTTTTACATACCAGTAACCGTTACTTGGTCGCCAAACCGCATAGTCTAACGCCTTATCACCATCCATATCAAAATGAATGGGAATGTCACCTGGCAATCCAAACTGTATCCGTTGACCTCGACTACAATCAAACCCTGATTCGGAATCGCAGACATACCAAGATCCATCACTAGGACGCCAAACTACCAAATCAGCCTTACCATCACCACTATAATCGCCGCTCATTGGAAAATCACCAGGTACTCCCCATTGCTTCCAAATAACGTCCGAAGAAGACTTGTTAAAGCTAGATTTCGAATTAATTACTGCCCAATAACCACTTTGAGGTCTCCAAATCGCATAATCACTTTTTTTATCTCCATCAAAATCCGCTGGCATCGGAACGTCGCCAGGCAAACCCCAACCTTGTGTCGCGACACCACCTGCACTAAGCACACTCCACCACTCACCATTGCTTGATCGAAAAATACTCTTGTCACTAACTCCATCTCCATCGAAGTCAGCAGTCAATGGTTGATCACCTTTTTGTCCCCAATGGGAAAGCTCGCTACCTCCCGAACTCTTCGCGTTCCACCATTCATATTGACCAATAGTTCTAACTGCTAAAACGTCTGAAGAAAGGTCGCTATCAAAACTTGAATCAATAAAAATGTCACTAGCTGGATATCCCCAATAACCAGATCGATTACTTCCACTACTGTTAGCAGCTAACCACCAAGCATATCCATTAAAT
This sequence comes from uncultured Bdellovibrionales bacterium, assembly GCA_964472005.1. Taxonomy (GTDB): domain Bacteria; phylum Bdellovibrionota_C; class UBA2361; order SZUA-149; family DAOLCO01; genus CAYYIQ01. The sequence goes on from CAYYIQ010000043.1 coordinate 15,128, forward strand.
GGTCTAATCAATGATAAGTCACTGACTCCGTCTCCATCATTATCACAAGGGGCTCGTTTGCTTTCGCTAAATAGAAGATTAGAGTTATTAGATCTTCTTACTGGCTCATTGGAATAATATCTGCCCGTATTTATTCCGTCAGAAACTTCAATATAAACTTCGTAATAATTTTCAGGAAGATGATTAAGATTTACAACAAGACCACCATCTCCGTTACCCGACTGAGTAGTCGAGCCTAAAAACGTGCCATTGAAATCTTTTCTATCATTGTCGATGAAAACCTTTATTGTAAAATTCGAACTGTCACTGTCTTGCAAATTCCAAGTGACCTTAAAATTACCGTCTGTGTCAGTATAATTCTCTGAGTACAATCCAAAGCTATCCACTGCGAATCTTGTTGGTTGGTAAGCTTCATGCGGATCGAACCTTAACCCATCAATCAATGCACTATCTGTAAACCGAGCACCTGAATCGTGAACTTGTGGATCCCAAAGATCTAAACAATAAGTTAAAAAGCCATTCTGATAATCGGGAAAGACCGTTGAAGTTTCAACGACTTGAAATCCTTTTGTACTACCGAAAGAACCTGCGACCTTAGAGTTTGCATACATAAGTCGCGCATACCATCCTTGATCACTGATCTTTGCGATATCTCCGTCTCTCGTCATATTTTTTGTATCGATCTGCATTTTTGCACAGAAGTATCGATAAATATTGGTACGAATAGGCTTACTACTATTTAAGGCTGGGTGCATTTGCACATCGCCAATTGCTCGACCATTTTGAAAATGAAGATCAGATTCCGCAAAAAAGACTCCGTTCTGTGTGCTATAATCATGAAAGTATCGATAAGCCTGGGGGGGATTACTTCCGTTGAACGGAACATTGATAATATCTCCAAGCGTATTAAAGTCCCACGCATCCTTTCTCTCGTCGCGACTATATTCAAAGCCACTATTCCTACTCGGTGAGGTAACTAAAACTTTTGGCTTCGCGTTTATGACAATAGGGCCAACGTAATTACTTTTCACGATGCTCTCTCTGAAATTTCCAATACCGCCAAGATCCAAGCTAGCGTAAAAATAGTACGTTCCTGGTGCCAACATTCCTAATGGCAAGTCTCTAAACGAACTTATGTCCTCATTCTGAAACAAGATCGTTCCATCATAGCCGGAGGCATCGTTATCATAATGTATAGAAACTCTTGGGTATAAAATTGCTCCTGGATCTACTTGCCAATTAAGTCGAGTGTAATTCGATTTATTAACATTTACCAAACGTATCCAATCAAGATAAGCGAACCTGGAAGGAGAAAGTGGAAATCCGGGGGCCAATGTTAAACCTTTAATATCTCCACTCCAGCTTTCATTGAAACTTGAATTTCCTGGAAGGAAAAACCAATTAACCATCCACTGATTTACTAGAGATGTCGGAGTTCCAGATTGTCCGCCAATCGGCAAATTACCGCCCTTAATAGAAGGAAATATATCTCGACTCCAGTACATCCCAAATAAATTGGCAGGACTATCGACAAGATTTTTAACTGAGAGAACTTGGTAATTGCTCGCATTAAGAGGGTTTTTAAATCCATCTGGTCCACATTCAACTTTATGCACTAGGGCGGTATTGATAGTCGGTGAATGTAAAACCGAGAAAGTAGGGCCCACTTTCGCGTTGCTACTCAATCCTACAACTGAATTATTTAAAACTTTTGTAGAATAGTAATGTTGATCATCGACTATTTCGCACTGAGAATCAAAATTTCGGGGCATGCCTAACTCATCAGTAAAATAATCACCTTCATCGCTGAATGTTCCAGTAATTTGCGATAACGTTATGGACTGAGCTAAAAGAGGAGCTGAATTCAAAAACAAAAACGCAACCGTCAGAAAAATACCAGATAAAATCTTCATTAAAAACTTCAATAATTACAACACTAAAATCACAAATGTTTCACTCAATAAAGATCACACTCGACGAAAAAATTTATGAGGAATTCTACAATTATTTAATGGATTTAGGAATACATTCATTTGAGGAAGGTGAAACGATAATTAACGCGACTGGTGATGTAGAACTTGTCTCAGAACGGACACTTATAACTATCAGGCGAGAAGAACTTTCTGAAATTGAAAGTTTGATCACCTCGATTAAAAATACATTTCAAAATGTTAAAATTGAGCAATTCAGCGACGAGAACAACTATCTCGACGAATGGAAAAAATTCAGTAAGCAAATTATTATTTCGGATAAAATTTCGATAACACCAACTTGGCTAACAAGCGACTCGAAGTCAGCAACAGACATTGAAATAACTTTAGATCCTGGTTACGCTTTCGGTTCTGGTTCTCACGAAACGACAATCCTTTGCGCAAAAGCTCTTGAAACAATAATTGCAACGAGCGATCAACCAACATCATTATTAGACGTGGGCTGCGGTTCGGGCATTTTAAGCATAATAGCTCGTAAACTTGGTATCACAACTGTTTATGGAATTGACATCGATCCATTCGCAATTGACTCTTCAAAAGAAAATTCAGCAGCAAACAATATTGACGACATTCATTATTCCAATCAACAACTTTCAGAAATCGAAAGAACTTTCGACATCGTTGTTGCAAACATTATTAGTTCGGTGCTTTACGAATTAAAAGATGAGATACTTAAAAAGATTTCTAAGAATGGAACTTTGATACTTTCTGGAATTTTGAAGGAAGAGATTGCGGAAGTTGCGCAACGATTTAATTTAGAAAACTATCAAAGCGAAATATTAGGCGATTGGGCTTCAATTGTTTATCGAAGCAAATGAAACTAGGTTAAGACCACTAACAATCTATTTCTTATCGCAACCACACCCACCATCACCACAACTCTTACCCGCAAATTTTTTACGAAGCGATTTTAAAATATACAAAATACTTAATATCAATAGTACAAAAACAACAATTTTCTGCATACATCCCCACTCATAAGAAAAATAAAAATACTAACAAACTCCCCAACCCGTTTTTTTAGGCGCGCACAAACACAACAGCCAACCTTACATTGAATTATTTCAAACGAAATATTTCAATGCGAGGTTGTAAGCGATCCACGCCATCCCATAGGCGAGAGTCGTCATATAAGTAAACATGAGCACCACCCACCACCATGAGCCGGTTTCTCTGCGACAGACTGCGAGGGTGGACATACACTGACAGGCAAAAACATAAAACACCATTAGCGAAATTGCTGTCGGCAAGGTGAATTCACCGCTGTTCTTTTTATTTCTTAATGCATT
>CAYYIQ010000044.1:0-18156 GCA_964472005.1 uncultured Bdellovibrionales bacterium
AACACCTCAATTACACAGGGGGTTAGACTGGAAGGTCGTTCCAGAATGGCGGGGGGGCAGAGGGGAATTTGCTTTATGTGGTTTGCTTTTGTGAAATTGCATTGTACTTGTTGGATTCTTGTTTTAATACTTTGGACTTTGGTCGATCTTTAATTTATTGCAAATAATCACGTGACTTCAAAAACTTTTACCTGCGATCCGATTGGAATTATTCATACTTCTAAAGAAGTAAAGTTTAGCACTCCCCATCAACCTACGGATGGGATTGAGGAGAGAAATATTGTTGAGCTTTTTCCTGATCGACGTCTTGAAGTTGGGTTACGTGACCTTGAGGGGTTCGAAAGGATTTGGCTTATTTGGTGGTTTGATCGGAATACGAACTGGAGGCCACTGGTGACACCTCCAAGAGGTAGAGAAAAACGTCGGGGGGTTTTTGCTACTCGTTCCCCACACCGACCTGCTCCGATTGGGATGACCGCAGTACCATTAATAGAGATCAATGGTAGAAAACTTATTGTTGGAAATACGGATCTTCTAGATCAAACTCCGATTCTGGATATAAAACCTTACATAAGTTCAATTGATTCTTTCCCTGATCAAAAAAATGGCTGGCTAGCTGAAGTTGAGGCAGAACTTGCTAAACCTCCTGAATTTGAGGTCGAATTTTCCGAACTTGCAGAGACACAAATCAATTGGCTGCTGGATAATTGGGATATTTCATTTATGGATAAGACAATTAAGATCCTTGAAAGGAGTCCCCAAAAAAGTCGTACACACCGAATCACTAATCCCAAAGATGGCCTAGCAAGACTTAGCAGCGGTGCTTGGAGAGTGTTTTTTAGGGTAGAAAAACAAATAGTTAGAATCGAATACCTTGCACCGGGCTACCCTAATTCTCTTCTAAGGAAAGAAGGGTTTGAAGTTATTCCGGACTGGGAAGCTCAAATTAAATTTAGAGATATCTGGAATCTGTAAGAACTAAATCATTTACAAACTTATTCTTGCTCTATTATTATTTATATATCCTTTACTTATTACTATTTTAATCAATCACCCGATATCCTATGAAAATTTACAGACTACTGTTTCTTATCGGCCTATTTCTATCACCTATAAATCAAGCACTCGCTCAAACTTGCGGAATAAAAATAGCTGGTAATCTTAATTATAATGACCCCTTCAATCCAGTACCTGGCACAATGACTTTTCCTAATCTAGCAGCGAATGCAAATTTCCAATATACCATGAGGGTATCCGAAACTAATGGGAAGCTTATTGACGTTACATTCTTTATCTTTTCTCTTGATCGAACCGGTTCAGAAACTCGTATTCAATTTATAACTGTAGCGGATGGAAGAGATATTATTGACGGTACCGCTGGGGCGCCTGTCCTTCTAAATTCTAAAATTTTCACTTACGATGGTTCGAGTTTAAAAGACTCTAGCGACAACAAATTTTACATGAGGCCTAATACAAATACCGCGGGCCCATCTTATCTAATTGAGGTAGAAATAAACTTTTATTTATTTGCAAGTCCTAATGCAATCACATCTAGTAGCCCCACTGAATGCCCAGTTAAAGAGGTAACAAAAATAATAAATTTTGCCGATTTCGACAACGACGGTAAACAAGATACTTTTATTTTTAGACCAGAAACTGGGACTTGGGCGATTAAAAACTCCTCCAATGGGAATACTTGGGCAAGGCAATGGGGCTTACCAGGCGATTTCCCATTTGCTGCTGACTTCACCGGCGATAAAAAGACAGACCTAGCGGTTTGGAGACCTTCGAACGGGCATTGGTATGTTTGCCGATCTGAAGATTCTTACGATTGTTTTTCAAATCCTTTAGTCTTGCAATTTGGCCTCCCTGGAGATCGACCTATATTGAAAGATATAAACGGTGATGGCACTTTCGACTTTACGGTATTCAGACCAGGATCTAACATCTATGGCGCATTTTACACATTCAATCGACTTGCTAACGAAGTTTCAAGCGAAAGTTTTGGACTTATTTACGATGTCCCGGGTGGAGCAGGTAGTAATCGATAGGTTGCCCGCATATCATTTTAGTGCCCGCAGAGGCGCTGAGAAAGGTATCCGTTTCTTCAGAAGATACTCGGCATTTCAGGATAGCTCCGATAGAAACGGGTACCTTCTTCTCTGTGTCTCTGTGCCTCCACAGTCGCTAAATCAACGTTTGGTCAACTCTCGGCCGCTAACCACATTAAGAAAATCATTTTCAAATACTCTATAGATAATCTAGAAGACTGAGGGTGGTAATTCTTGACCCAGACGCCAACAAAGCTTGTAACGAATACTGTAAGTTTGAAAACTGGGTAGCTGCTTCAAACGGATCGACATCTTGAATCGAAGATCTAGATGTTTCGGTATTTAACTTTAAAGTACTAAGAATCTGTTTAGTTTGATCTAGTCTATTCACTCTTGCGCCGATGCTACTCAATTCGGTTTCAAGATTCGAACTTCTTGCAGTTTGAATTGCATTTAGCGAAGATAGAATGTCTTGTGTTTGTAATTCGTAATCATCTGGCAATGTATAGGCTAAATGAGTTCCAAGTGGATCTGGATCATCGACAGCACCATCTGAATCTGCGTCGATCAAATCAGTTCGAACACCAACCAATGCCCGTCCGAGGCGTTCCAATGCATTAATCGAATCGAGAAATACACTTCTAGCTGTTGAGTTTATTCGGATAGATTCGGTGTCACTAATTGGCACAGTCCGTGTGGTGTCCTGCCCCGGATCACTCGATACCGGATCTAAAACATAATGTGTATTAGCTGCTGGATAAGTTGTTCCTGCGGGAGTTGGGAAAAATGAGTTATTTGCATCGAATGGAGTGTCACCTTCACTTAAACCACCGTAGATGTAAACACCTTGATACTTCGTATTTGCAAGGCTCACTAATTGATCACGCAATTGAAATACTTCGTCTGCCATCTGACGTCTAACATCTGCTGCAATCGTTCCATTAGCTGCTTGCGTCCCTAATTCTTGAGCACGTATCATTACTTCATTCGCAGAATAAACGGTATTTTCCTGAGTTTCAAGCGCAGATTTTGCCAAATCAATTCTTTTGTCGTGACGATCTATTTTTTGCAGAATAGATTGTAAATTTACTATCGTTCCAGCACGTCCCGCGTCATCACTTGGATTAAAAACTCTTAGTCCACTAGAAATTTGATCCTGAGTGATCTGAAGTGCCTGACGAGATTTGTTAATCTGGAAAGTAAACTTATCAATATATTGCCCGGTACTAACTCTTGTTGCCATTATAACCTACCCTAGTAAATTCATAATTTCGTTCGTTAAGTCAGAACCTGTTTTAATAAGTCTCGATGAAGCTTGAAATGCTTGTTGGAATTTAATTAATTGTGCGAATTCTTCGTCCAAATTCACTCCCGCGAAACTTTGTTGCAGTTCTTTAATTTGAGATTCTCTATCACTATAAACTGCAAGATCGTTTTGTGCCCTTGCACTGGCTCCACCAACATAAGACACTGTTAAGCTATATAAACCATCTATGGTTGTGCTAAGGGAAAATGTTCCAACGTTAAATGAAGCCGTTGCTTCTTTTTGTTGAAGTAGCGCAACCAGATTTGATGAATCACCTTGCGCATAAGGGCTAGCCGCTGTTGCCAAATCTAGATCTCTAGCAGCTGCAAAAGATCTTTCAGAAGTCACATTAAACACTAATTTACTGGAATAGTTAGAAACCGTACCAGCTGTAACTATCGCATCAAGATCCGTATTCGAAGCAATGCCATCATTATCATTATCACCGAAATTGTTTCCAGCCGCAGCGCCGGTAAAACTAAAAAGACCAAATACTGCCGGATTATTTCCGTCTAGATCAAAGGCCGACGGCGTATAGCCAGCAGCGGAAGTATCTGCATCCGGTCCTCGATATTCTGCGTTAAACCTTACAAGTAGATCTCTTGTAATTCCCTCAATTCTGCCTGCATATTCAACTAGTTTACCATTAGCTTGAAAAGTCGAAGTATCAGTTACCGCTTGAGTTCCTCTCAAACTCAACAAACCAGCTAATTCCCCAGACCCTCCTGCGATAACATTTGTTAAATCAACATCCGTTGTTCCACCTACTGTATAAACAATACTACTTAAAGCTTGGCCATCAAGTCCAGGTGGGAAACCACCAGGTGGCGCGAATGTCGGAGAATTACTAGTGTTCAAACCATTATAGCTAGATCCATTAACCAAGGCATAACCATTTGGTAGGTATACTGTAACCTCACCAGAACTATTTTCTACTGACTTGAAAGAAATCTTCTCACCTAACTGCAACATGAGGCTATCACGTTGGTCGCGTAAAGTTAAAGCTTCCTGCTCGCCAAATTCGCTATTAACAATTTCTCTGTTTGCCTGCGCAATTGATTGACTCAACCTGTTAATGTCAGCGATCGTAATTTTAATTCGATCATCAGCTTCCCGCTGCAACTGAGCTAAAGAATTATAAGAAGCGTTTATAGAGTTAGATAGATCTTGACCATTTTGTATAACTTGAGTTCTTAGAGGTATGCTTGCTGGACTAGCTTGCAGATCCTGCAATGCGCCGAAGAATTCTTCAAGTTGATAACCGATTTTACCAGTACCATCGTCAAGCTGAAAAGTTGATTCAGCACGTTTTAAAAATTCACTTTGAATTTCGGCTTTAGAACGATCGCCGGTTCTTGCAACTAATTCTGAATTTAAAAAGGTATCCGCTAATCTAACAACACGTTGAACATCAACGCCTGTACCAACTTCCAATCCCCCCTCGTTTGGAGTGATTGTCGAAATCATGTCGGCTCGACGTCGAGTATAACCAGGTGTATTAACATTCGCTATGTTATCACCCAAAACTCTAATAGCCGCAGATTGCGCATTAAGCGCTTTCCTACTTGTATCTAATAGACCTGATATTCCCATTCTTATTCGACTCCAGAAATTTTTTCTCTGGAACTACATCGCAAGAACTATGCTAGAAGCTAACTTAAACAAATAGTTCTAAATTTCAGAGGGTTACATCCAGATCCAGACAAGTAAATCTATGAACAGGAAATATTTACCTAGGCAAACAGAAGGGTTCTTGCCCCTTTTTCGATTAAGGAATTTGCTAAAAATTCTGCCGACTTGAGCCTTTTAGAACGTTCCCCTGTGACGCTCTCTCTAATAAAACTAGTTCCTGCTTCATTTAACACAACACATTCCACAGTAATCTCATCGCCTAACATTCGTGCCTTAACTCCTACAGCAGAGTGACAATCCGCACCAAGAACCTCGATCACTTTTCTTTCGGCTTCATAACAATGTTGATCACTTACATTGGATATTTCAGAAAGCATTTTTTCGGCCTCACTATCCGCGGTTAGAAACTGCGCTAGTAACTGCCCTTGCCCGACTGCTGACAACATTTGCAAATCACCAATTGGTACTATCCTTTCTGCATCCAACTTCAACCTATTAACGCCTGCTGCGGCCAAGACAATTCCACTCAACTTTTCATCTACAGCAAGCTTTTCAACACGTCGATTGATATTTCCACGAAATGGAACAACTTCAATATCTGGCCTCAACATTAAAATTTGCGCTTTACGCCTCTTACTAGAAGTTCCGATAGCGCAACCTTTTGGGAGACCTAAAAAAGCTTTCTCGTCCCCTAAGCTAACGCCCGTTTTTAAAATTAAGATATCTTGTGAATCTTCGCGTGGGAGAATACTTTGAATTGACGTACCTTTTTCGATATTAATTGGCACATCTTTGGCCGAGTGGACCGCTAGATCTATTTCCTTATTTAACAACAAATTCTCAATTTCAATAACCCATTGTTTTTTATCTTCAACGTTCAAATTCAATTTATCTCGTCGTTCGTCACCCGTCGTAACGACTGGAAAGAGTTCGAATTTTCGCCCAGGAAATTTTGCTAATAATGCTTGCCGAACTGTCTCGGACTGCGCCATGGCAAGCTCACTTTTTCGAGTCCCAATTTTAATAACTTTATCAGTCATTTTCTACTATTTTCTCTCCGTATTTTACTTTAGAATTTAAAATATCCAAGCTTTTTAAACCCTTGATATTAGAAACTACGATCACAGTTGACCCCAAATAAAACGATCCCAATTCCTCCCCTTTTTTAATTGGAATGGGCTCCCTGAATAATTTAAATCTATCATTAACATTGGACAGACTTCGATTTCTGAAGTCTTTTTCGAAATCCAATTCAATTCCACCGACATTAAGAGCAGCGACTTTAACAACCGCTATAAATTCATTCTTAATAGTTTCGATCAAAGTGATAACTCTTTCATTTTCTATAAAAAGATTGGGAAGAAAATTTCGAGTGTATTCGTTTACCGGGAATAAATGTCCGGGCACATAGAGTCGAGACACAACCCTGCCTTCTACTGGAGAGTGAATTCGATGATAATCGCCGGGTGCCAAATAAAAAGTCCAATATTTAGCACCGTCAGCAAAATGCTGTCCGATGATAGAGTCATTGAACAATGAAGAAAGCGAATAGTTTATCCCTTTTGCCTGGAAAACAGTATCGGACTTAACTACACCAATATTTGCGCAGGTACCATCAACCGGGCTCACGATTTCAGAAGTATCAGAAATAGGCCGAATATTAGGCTTTAGTTCTCGAACAAACATCTTTGAAAAAGAATCAAAATCAACTAGTTTAAGTTTAGATTCATCAAGGTTAACTGAATAGTTTTTGACATAGAGTCCGTATAGGGTTTCTCTTATCGCAACGGGGATTTTGATTTTCGACAAGCCACCGATTAAGTAACTTATGATGTTTTTTGGAAGTAAATAAAATAGAACTATTTTCACAGTGACGCTTTTTATTTTTAATTTTAATCAGTTGCCGTTATACCAAAGATATTTAATAAAGACAGGGCAGACAGGCCTCATAATGGAGCATTCCGGTTAAGAAGTTTGCGAGATGAAGATCTCCTTGAGAACATGTAGGCCGCTTTCATAAGTTTCATGGAGCTAGCAAGAAAACCCGATATGTTGATTAAAAATCAGACTATACTCAACTAAAGATAACCTCAAAATTTATCAACTTAAATTCGCCGTAGTTAAGTGTATAAATACAAGTCCTACTTACCGTTCGACTGGCGTTCTTTATCTATTATTTTATATGCTTTTTCACTAAGGCTAGCTCTTTTCTCTTGCTGCCAATTAGTTAGCTCTTTGCCGGTGACATGACACTGCGTCTCATTTTTTGAGGTTAAGCTTAACTTAGACAATCTGTCTCTAAAGCGTTGCCCAGGGCTTCTCATCGGAGCAGCAATTTTATTCCTCATTAAAAATTCGGACTCAGCATCGCCAATTCTGAAAGGGAGGCCGGTAATAGTGCATATCAATTCATCTTCTTCGGTATCGGGGATCTTTATTGTATCTTTTGAAGCATCCCAGAGGTACCCCATCATTTCGGCCTGAACTTTGTTTATCGGGAAAATTATATCGGCCAAAGAGTGATTATAAGGAAACAGCTTTGCTTGATCGAAAAGTAGACCAACGGAAAAACCATCCGTTCTGAAGATTTTTTTAATTGTATTCAAAATACGAAAATATTCTCGTTTTGAAAACTGCTTATTGAATATGCAAAAGCTTTTGTTTTTCAATCCGTAGCAACAAAATAAATCAAAACTATCCTCACAGCCAATACATAATTCTAAATTTTTATTTTTCCCAAAACAGGAAATGGATCGGTAAAGCTCATCACCACTGCCAAATAACAAACTTGAATTATGACAGTTCGTAAACCCCGTAGAGCAACCGAAACATGAGTAAGACTTCTCTAATCCATCACAGCCAAATAAAGAAGAACAATTGCGACAATCCTTTGAAAAAAAACTTACGCCATTCGTACGATCCTCAAGCGGGAAACCACGCTTAAAACCACCTTCACCAAATGTTTCGAAAAATGGTTGGTTACCTAAAAAATTTTCAAATCGCTCAAAAGCCTGCTCTAATCGGACAGGGTTATCGAGAGCCAGCTCTTCCAATATCCGATAATAACTTTCCGCATCAACTTTTTTATTAAAGACTAGGTATTCTTCGTCATGAATATTCGAACAAAACAGACAGTTCTTACAGTTATTGCAATTTTCAAGGAAGTAGGAATCTCGGCAATTATTTGCATATCGAGAGTAAAATACATTTTCACAATTTGAAGAAAGCAAGACTTGATAACAATTGCAACAGTCAGTACAAAAATTACAATCAAATGAATTTTCAATATCAGTCGACCCATACAGCAAAGGACTACCGTAATTTACAACTTGATCTCTCAATGAAACGCTTCCAAAAAACTTTAGAAATAGCTTTTGAAAAGTGCTGAATGAATCGACTGAAAATTCACTTTGAATTTCAGGAAAAATTTCAGACTCTTGAGCAAGTGTCCTATATGCAGTGGTATAATACCTTTTTTCTATCGGTGGGACCTCGCCCATCCCAAACATCGGTAGAGGAACTAATGACAAGACTGATCGCAAGCGCTCGATTTCGGTTCTCGAAGGAAGGTCAAGCTCTCGTTTCGTATAAAAACCAATCTCTCTCTTCGAGAGAGAATATTCACTCCCTGTAAGTTCGCAACTAAAAATACTCAAAAACTTTACTTCCTTTTTTAACTATTTTTATAGGTCGTCTTCCGCTGGATCAAAACCTGCAAAGCCAACGATGGCATCTCCAATACTATCTAAACTAATCCCGACATAAAATCCTGCCAAAAACAAATCTGCACCAACTCCTATTTCCAAAATAGATGGCTCGCGGTCATTTGATGATAGAAATGTCGGTCCGATTCCCATCTCATTTACATGTTCAACGAAAACGGGAGAACGCCGACCTCGTAACCCCAATCTGACAGAAAGTGGCATCATTAATCTAACGCCAGCCTGAGCGTATGGAGTGATTCTGACAACGGCACCAGCACTTGGCCCTACACCCACATCAACACGAATAATATCTAAGATGTCTAAGATTCGATTTGGGACAAACAATAATGTTTTAACAACAAGATTATCATCCTCCTTTTGAACCTTAGGATGAGACTTACCTTGATAACGTTCCTTATTATAGTCAGAATATTCTCCCCCAAGATCCAAGTCCGAGGCATGTGCAATCATGGGAAAAGAAATAAAAAACAAGAAGAAAGTCACTGCTATAACGGATAAGGAGGTATCGGATCTCAACATTAGATTCACAATTTCATAGGGAATTAAATAGGATAGAACGGGTGCAAACGCTGGCAATGCTTCTCAATTACCGCACCTTAGATTAACATATTCAATCTAGTATCTGTCAAGGATGACTTTTCTCAGTGACCATCGTCAATTTGGCGGCTATGTAATCGATTACAATCTTCAAGGCTGCGTAATAGACGTTCCCTCGGCATAGCCATGACGAATTAATGTGACTAGCTAACTGGTTTTCTTGAATTCTTCGACGTCACTTTGGCGCTCTCAGTTAAGCTCCCTTTATCAAAATACTTCTCTAACAAACGTCGACCCAGACCAACGCCATTTACCCTAGCTGTACCATTGTCGATAACTAATGCTGAAATTGCAATTGTTGGATTTTCAGTCGGAGCAACTGCTGTAAACCAGTGATATATACCTTTTGGATTTTTACCGCTTAACGTCCCTGTCTTACCTGCAATCGAAATTCGACGAAGTTCAGGCGAAGCAATTCTAAATCGCTTTCTTGCAGTTCCTTCGGTAATTGTAGACTCCATCATCTCCACTATCTCTTTTGATGTCGAACGAGTAACAACTTGACCAATCGCCTTAGAGTTATTTAAGTTTCGAACCTTTCCACCGCGCAACATAACACCATCAACAATATATGGCCGCATCATCATACCATCGTTTCCAATTGCCGCGACAATTGAAGCCGCGTGCACAGGACTGATAAACACTTCTCCAAAACCAGCTGCGGTTCTCGCCAAATTATACTTATCATTTGGCAAATTAATTGTACTTTTATTTACCGGAAAATCGTAGGCTAAGTTTTTTCCAAAACCAAAACTTGATGCGTACTGCTTCAGAATTCCAGTTGATAGATAGTTAATTGCAACTCTCGCGAAAACTGGATTACATGATTTACCCATCGCCTTACCAAGTGTCATTTTCAATTTGTCACTTTTCGCATTTGGCAAATAGTTGTGCTTACCTAGACTATAAGTACCACCACGGTAATTAATTGTACTATTTGAATTCAATCCGACCTTTTCGACTGCCGCAGAAGCTGTAATCATTTTAAAAAGAGACGCCGCTGGAAAACTACTCTGAGCAGTTAAGGTAACGCCATTTGGTATCGTATTGGAAGACGCCGTTAAAGCAAGAATCTTACCTGAGGAAGGTTCCATTGCGACCAATGCTGAATATGGTAGATTAAACGACTTGAGTAGTTTTTCTGCTTCCATTTGTAGATTTCTATCAATCGTCAGAACAACTTTTTCACCAGAAGGCAAAATTTCATAATACTTGTTACCAGTGGTATTCAAGAACGGTCCAACATGGTTAATAGAAAAGCCATCTCCATTTGCGTTTGCAAGGTCAAGTTGTGGGGGTAAATCTTCTTCCACTTGAACAGCATTTGAATCACTTTCTAACATCGAAAGACGTTTATCTTCTTCCTGTAAAAGAATAGAGTCGTTATGTACACTCGAACTGTCAACAACTACTGGATCTTTTGATCTTGAGATCGCAGACAGTGACTCTTTATCAGATTTAACTTCAGGAACCGCAACTGCCAAAACGCTTGATGCTTTCTTTTTCTTAGCGCTCTTCGCGTAAGTTTTTCGAGAACTTTTTTTAGCAACAACACGTTTTCTAGTTTTGCTAGCTACTTTTTTAGTTGATCTTTTTTTTGAAACCGTCTTCGCATCTGACTTGTTCGCAGATTCTGCTCGTCTTTCAGCTAACGTTTTACTTGGAGTATTATCGCCAATATAGATTCTTTTAACATTTGAATTAGAACTCGGAGCGGCAAAAACATTGCCAAGACTAAAGGCAATTACGACAAAAATGATATGTTTAAATTGTTTTTTGAAGCTCTCCAATTCCGCTATTCCTCTACTATATTCAATTAGTTAAATTTCTTTTTTTACAATACGACACTTAGTATCTGATTATAAAAATTTGGTGTAGCCCTTTTTTACTTCATGTAATTTGATGCTTCAGCAAGGCGCTCAGGTGTACCAACGTCGTTCCAGTAACAATTACAGTAACTTACCCTTATTTTAGCGTCATTTCCTGTTCGATTATCGGATAAAATACTGGGGAATATGTCCCTTGTTAGACTAAATATTTTTTTATCATCCGGAAAGTACCGCTCAATGTCTTTTGACATCAATGTTATTCCCGAAAACATCGTTTTTGTCTCTTTTCCTTCAGAGTTCAGATACCTCTTCCCTAGGAAATCAACCAGCTTATTTTCCTGATCAACAATTAGCTTTCCATAAGCCTCAACATTTTCCAGTTTTTCATCTCTAACTAACAATGTTGCTACAGGAGTCGGTGATTTTTCATGCCGTGCAAGTAAACCCAAAAACCCCTCAGGACTAGTCGCAAAACTCGGATCAATAAAAACATCCGAATTCCAAGTTATAAACGTTTCCGAAGAAATAAATGGAAGTGCCTTTTTTAATCCGCCGCCAGTATCGAGTAGCTCTTCTTCAAAACTAAATAGAACCTCTAAATTCCACTTAGATCCATCACCGACAAACTCAATTAATTGTTCCGCAAGATAGCTCGCGTTTACAATAACTTTCTTACATCCAATTTTTGAAAGCGCTTCCAGATTCCACGCAATCAAAGGTTTTCCAGATATTTCAATCAAAGGTTTTGGCTTATGATCAGTCAAAGGTCTAAGTCGAGTCCCAAGCCCAGCGGAGAGTAAAAACGCATCCATTTAATTAAAAATCCCTTTATCTGTTAGCAAGTTTTTAAACGCTGAAAAAACATCATTTCGTTGAAACAATTTAGGTAACGTTATTTCAATCCTTTTTAAAGTTCCGTTAACCCATTTCATATAACTTTCTAGGCCACGTTGATGTTTTACCCTTAAAAACAAGCCACTGACTTTAATATCTCTTTGCAACTGAGTAATCGGATATTCAATTTCAGAAATAAACGTATCTTTAAAATCAGCGAAAAATTGAGATTCTAAATCATTAATTAATTTTGCATCTAACAGGAGGTCGATATCTCGCTCATGCAAAAGAGCAACAAGATCGTAACAACGAACACCCATCAAAGCGTCTTGATAATCGATGAGACGTAGTTTTTCTGTACCATCCACCATCAAATTCCAAGAATGAAAATCACGGTGGACAAGCACCTTTTCAAATCCCTCTAGTTCACGACAGACGACTTCAAATGTTTTTTCAACAACTTTTGATTCGGATGTTGATAGTCCCTGAGGAAGAACAAAATCTTTAAATTGCGTTAGCTCTCTCTGATATACTGTTTTATCAAATGATCGTTTGTAAATAAAAAAGTCATTAGTATTTTCAATATTTTGGATTTGCTTGATAAAGCCAATCGCTTGGGAATAATATTGTGGGACATTAGGCGAAGCTTTCTTTACAAACTCAATTAAAGGCTCGTCTCCTAAGTCCTCTAATAATATAACTCCTATTTCTGGATAATAGGCATAAATTTCGGGGACTGGGATCCCGTTACTATCTAAAAACTTAGTAATTTCTAAAAATGATACGTCACTCGTTCTTTCAATTTTAGTCTCTGCTTCTGGTGGCTTAATCGAGACAAATACCATTGCCATTAAACTGGTGCTACCGCCAGCATTCTGGAACTTATCCTGCTTGAGAACAATTCGATAATACTTCCTAGGTGACAGGTCGCCAATAATCGGCTCTACTTCATACATCGAGGCTTGGAAACCATGCCTCGAAAGGCTTTCGTCAAGTCTCACCTCTACCGAATTTTTAAACTCCATTTCAAAATCCAAAATTGCTATAATCTTTATAATTTCTAAAAGGTACGCAGGTTTAACTAGAAATAAAACGAAAAACCCGTAACCCCCATAATAAGATGTTCTCTACACTCTAGTTAGCCATTCTCTAAAATCTTCTAACTCTTTATAATCACTCTCAAACCTTTATTTATAAATCTCAAGATGCTATTTAATAAACCAGAAGGTAATATATCAGCCATGGCTATAAAAAAGTGGTGAACCTCGTTCAATCTACTTTTAAATTTAACAATACCTACTAAATAATATTTACGCATTAAACTTTAGAAAGATCATCGAAACTGGAACTCTCTACATTGTTGCGACACCGATCGGTAACCTTGAGGACATCACCTATCGCGCTGTTAAAATACTCCAAAACTCTAGTCTAATTTTAGCCGAGGACACACGTACCTTCGGAACACTAAAAAAACAATTTGGTATTGATGTTCAGGTAGTAAGCTTGTTTGAGCAAAATGAAGCATTTCGCATCCCGTTAGTGCTAGAAACTTTAAGCGAGGGCAAAGATGTTTGTCTTGTTAGCGAGGCTGGAACCCCATTAATAAGCGACCCTGGTTTCAGATTAGTGCAACAATGTCGAAAAGAAAATCATAAGGTCAGCCCGGTTCCTGGTCCTTCGGCTGTAATTGCCGCACTTAGCGCATCAGGTTTGGAAACCGATCAATTCATTTTCCTTGGGTTTTTACCCACAAAGGAAGGCAAAAAACGGAAACTTTTGGAAAACGCTCTTAGCCAAAACATCAGTGTTGTATTTTACGAATCTCCATATCGCGTCGAAAAAACACTAAACCTATTGAGCACACTTGCACCAGATAGGCCTGTTTGCTCAGCACGCGAAATGACAAAAATTCACGAAGACTTCTATCTGGATAGCGCAGAAGAAGTTCTTAACTACCTAAAAGAAAATAACAAAATTCGTGGTGAATTTTGCATCATAATTGGCAAAACTCCAAAAACTTATAACGTCGATTAAAAATGTTCTTATTCGTTTTAACTTTTAGCGAGATACTGCTAAAACTATTTAAAATTAAAAATATCATTTAAACGGATTCTACCCTTGTCAAAAGATTTTATTGAAATTTCTGAAAACTTTGAAAATCCAAGTATGTCGAGACAAGACAAGCTTGGCCTACTAAAACTTTCTGTTAAAGCTGCCTTTCTAGCAGGCGCTCCTTCGCTGAGAAGTGTCGAAAATCGGATCAAAAAAAGCTTAGATTCAAAATCAGATGAATTGACCGGAATAAGCAACTATCTCCTCGACCTTGGGGGAAAGCGCATGAGACCGTTGCTAACAATTCTATGTGGCCAACTCTTTGGAATGAAAGAGCCATCTTGTGACTTAATCGATGCAGCAGCCGGAATAGAGCTTATTCACATGGCTACATTGCTGCACGATGACATCATTGATCAAAGCCCGCTTCGTAGGAGCAAACCATCTGCGTATTCCGAGTACGGACTATCTTCAACTCTTTTAACTGGCGATTTTTTATTGGTCCGCGCGTTTGGAATCTGCGCGCATCTTGATACTTTTGTCATTGAAGAGACCGAGCAAGCTTGCGTCTCATTAACAGAAGGTGAGATTATCGAAGGCTTCATCGACCCTATAGAAAAACGATCTTTTGATACCTATATCGAAGTCGTTGAAGGAAAAACTGCTGCTCTTTTTACACTTGCGTCAGTTGTTGGCTCCCACCTTGCAGGCGCAAATCCAAACGACGTGCAAAAACTAAGGACTTTTGGAACGAACGCTGGAATAGCATTTCAAATGATAGATGATATTTTAGACATCTCCGCAGATGAAGACCTTCTTGGAAAACCTGCTGGAACAGATCTAAAACAAAAGACTCCATCCCTAGTCAATATTCTATGGCAGGAACTTGAACCAGAAAAAGCGACTGCTTTTTTTAGTAAAGTAGATTGTTCTGAAAGCGAATTACGTGACATGATATCATATCTTCAAAAATCTAAAGTTTTAGAGCAAGCCAAAATTCATGCGAAAGACTATGCAGGAAGAGCGACGAACGCACTACTTGCGATTGATAAAAATAAAATCGATACGAAAGTAAGAGATCAACTTTTTTCTCTACTCGACTACACCTTAGAAAGGTGTCTTTAAAATGAATATTAGCAGTATAAACAGACTTAAAGAAAATGAGCTTGGTAGTGGATTAGAAATAATCTTCGCAGACGCAAAAAAAATCACGTTAAACAGCAAGACGCTCCGAAAAAACTGTCCATGTGCAAGTTGCCAAGCTAAACGAGGAGACTCTTCGCACGACACTCCGCTTTCACCAAAGTCTGGCCGGAGCTTACTGAATGTCATTTCAGCAACATCCGATGAAGAACTAGATTTAAAACAAATTTGGATGCTTGGGAACTATGCCTTAGGAATGAAATGGGGAGATGGGCATGATAGTGGGATATATACTTTTGAATTTTTGAAGTCCTTAGATCAATAAAACTGCTTTTAATTGAAAAAACGAAATATCTTAATCAACTTTTTGCCACTAGATTGCCACAGGCAAAATAAGTCTTAAGGTAGTAAAACAAGCGAAAGCAACCCGAGTCTAATTTAAAGTTAAATTAGACTCGGCCTTAAATTAAACCTTTGATGAAAATCAGACTAATGCCTTTTCAACCTGCAATCTAAATTGTGGATTATTTTTCTTGAAAAGTTTCAATCCGAGTCGCACAAATTTCCCGTGTGTCGAGTACATCGAATCGAGAAAGGCATTTGATATCGTAACTGCAAAAACGCCAACAGCATCATCGCCAGCTTCAAGACTCCAGGAATCTGCCATAATATGATCGACATGACGATGCACTACGACTGTTTCCATCCAGGCATGGTCCGAATTACGTGGATCGTCAACATAGCCACAAAAAATCAAACTACCTTTTTCCATATCTAAGGATTTAACTCCGGTTTCTTCTGCTAATTCTTTGTTGAGTGTTCCACCGACGGTATGACCATATTCGTCCATTCCACCAGGCAACGCTATCTTTCCGGTATCCTTTCTCTCGATGACAAGAAGCTTCAAAGAATTTCCCCTTGGATCAACCCATGTAATCATCGGATCGGCCGCAAAATTTCCTCCCCAATGACCAAGTAGGCCACGTTCAGGACCAAAGCCCGTTCGACCTACCGGATTCATAGGGTAACCTTCTGAATTAAAAGTAAGCTCACCATACGAACGAATCCTACCTGCTTCGTCCAATGGATTAGCAGAATGAGCCCATCCATTTGGATAATTTGCAATGACTTTAGGATCAACATAAAGTTTACGATTTTCTAGATATCCTGGAAACTCTGTCTTCCAGCGAACCTTCCCCCGGGGAACATGAAGCCTTTCTCCATATTCAACCGGAGCAGAAAGTCTACATACGCTATGAGATTTAGGAAAAAACGGAGTAATTTTTGTACCGAACAAGTTTATACTTTGCATATTCATTTCTCCAAGTGTGAAAAGTCTCGCGAAATTTTAAATTCGTCCTTTTACAGATTTAAAACATACTCAGTTAACTCATTAAGTTCCTCCTCAAAATTCCCTGAAAGTACCGGCCATCGCAGCCAATTCCTTGGCGATAGATTATGATCATCCACGTGGAATGTGACTGGAAGTCGTTCCCGTTTCCACTGATTGATTGAAAAAAGCCAAAAGAATTTCTTGATCCAACGCAAGTGTTCATCCGCACTGTGTTGCGGATTGATAATTTGAAGCCTATCAAAAATCTCAATTGGCGAGAGACGATCTCTCAAGAAAAGATCTTCCATGTCGTCGCGCACAACATAAGGACCCAATTCACCTTCGTCAGTCTGTTCCTCAACTCCTTCTACGATTGGCCGTAATTCGGCCGTAAAAGCTAGTTTGTTGACAAACGATAAAAATGGCAAGGGCGGAAGTCCTTCTGGCCCATAAGATTCTCTCCACTCGAGCCATGTTTTAAGATAGCTTTTTTTCACACCTCCAATAGGATTCACACCACCACTATCATCTCCACCTTGCGTAAAATATCCAACCATAATCTCGGACATATTACCAGGTGGAATGAGAATTTTACCAGTGGCGTTTGCGATGGTCCAACCTTGAACACCACGAACTCTGGCTTGGATATTTTGCAACGTTAAATCATCACCTGGATTATCCCAGGACAATGTTCTATCAAGAAAGTTCTCCGTTGCTTGGGTATATAAATCTACCATTGCAGACACATCAATAACGTTGAAATATGCTCCAACACCTTCTGCCACCGCCTTAGCGGACTCCAAAGTTTTTTCACTACTAGCATCAGCTGGCTGATAAAATGAATCTAGAAGATGCGACATAACCTGTTTTACAGTCAGATCAATTTCGCCGCTCTCGTTTTCACCTCCGGGGAAAACTTTTTTCAATCTCTTTAGAAATCCTGCATTCCCTAACTCATTCAATGCAAGTTCGACCATGTCACGAATCAATACCATAACAGAACATGAATCTGCTCCACCTGAAAGGGAGACCGCATAGCCTTTTTGTTTAGACTTTTCAAGGTAGTCCCACAAACCAAGCGCAATTGCTCGACTAAATTCTTCATGTTTAAGTTCTGTTGAAAATTCCCATTTAGCGACGGAACTAGTGGCAATTTCAAAGGGAATAGACCTCCATTCACTTTCAGTTTCAATCACCATTAAATTTTCAGTATTTGAAGGGTCAAAACTTACTTGTTCAGCTTGAGCTGCTCTATTCACATCGAGATCGATCACGGCAGTAGTAACCTGAACCCTCTCATACGAAAATCGAGGTCCTTGCGATAGCAATTTACCACCTGATGAAATAAGACATTCTCCGCCATAAATCATTCCACCGCATTCGTTCCCAAGCAAATTTGCATAAACAATCCCGCAGTTGAATGCTCTAGACCCATCAAGGCAAAAGTTTCTTCTTATTTCAAGTTTACCAAATGAGAAATGGCTTGCGTTTGGACTTAAAATTAGATCAACGGCTTCTAATGCCATTTCTCTGCCAGGACGATTACTCACCCATGCATCTTCGCAAATCTCGACACCAATTCGGACACCACCGATGTCAAACATAATATCACCAATAGGATAGCACTCACCCATGACAGAAATTTCAGATTTCT
>CAYYIQ010000045.1:0-18150 GCA_964472005.1 uncultured Bdellovibrionales bacterium
TTCTTCCGTTCTTCTCGTTTGAATTTTGATGAAAAATTTGATTCGTTCGCTGGTTTGACAATATCCATGTCCCCTCCTGTTTCCTCCGCTTATAACCACAACTCCCAGAATTCAGCCTACCTAGCTAAATGTCAGTAACTATTAAAGTTTTACAAAGCATTAGGACTGCAGATACTCATCCCTAACGTCGACTTACTATAATTACCTATCTTATATAGCGTCACATTTATTGAAAAACTAAAATAAAAAATTACTTCTCCCACTTCGTAAATCCACCTCCCTGCGTCACGCCTCTCTTATACAAAACACAACCACCAGCCATTCGATTTGAGTGAACATCAATTAACTTTAAAGTTATAGCCTCGTCCATATCCTGAGGACAGCTCACTAAGTAAACTTTTGTGTGATCTTCATACTGACGCCGAAAACGCATTTTTAATAAATTTTTCACTGGCAGCGAAAACTCTTCTCCAGGTTTAAAAACTTTTGAAAAACCGGCAGCGCCTTTATTTGAAATAATTTGATCTACAATAAATGTATTATAACTCTTATCCAAGATATCGTTGCGGATCGTTATTTTTCCACCCGCTATTTTTTCACCGGTGCATGAAGTAAGAAAAAAAATCGCAAAAGTAGTAAGTATATATGTTTTCAAATGAAGGCAGCTTATAAAGTTATTGACAGAGGTTATGTCCCAGCAAAAATCAAATTGATATGCTTAGAGATAATGACACGACCAGAAGTATCTAGGCAAGATTTTAAAGAAGTGATGGACTACTTGTTCTCAAATTTCCTACCCTTTTGGACAAGTCCGCAAGCAAGAATCCAAGAATACTATTTTAAACACCTAAAGCTATATTTTCACAGAAATAACGGAGTGGTGCGTCCACTATAAAATGAAAATTAATCCAACATCTCGCCTGCACTGGAATCTAAGTGGAGAGGGCACGGATCGGAATTACTCCTAGGCGGATGGGTTCGAGGAGAAGGTAAACTATTCGCAGTTTAATACCGAGTCGAGCATAGAGCTTTGACCGACAACGAGCGGAAGATTCTTATTCATCGCAGAAAAGATAGAATCTAACTTCTCAATCGTTGATGTCAATTCATCATTCTTTTTTTGCATCGCCAAAGTTCGCAACTCTTGAAAGATACTACCGATCTCTTTTACTTGATTACTTAAAAGAACCCCAAGTATTTCCCCTGACTTTTCTCGGGTTACCTCCTCTCCAAAAACTGTTGATTCGAGCTGTGCCGACAGGAGTTGAAGTTGAACCTCAATTTGCACGATCAAGTTCTCCTCTAAATCTCGTAACTTTTGTGCCTTTAGATTTTGCACGAGGCTTCTAACGGCATAACTCAGGAAATAGATATTTTTAAGTGACAACTTCGTTAACGTTGTACTTATTTTTTTCGGAATCTCCAATTCTGGTGACAACTTCTTCCCTACACCGTTAAGGACCTTGCGAAGATCTTTAATTTCGGGAAATTCTTGTTTCTGGAGTTCTCTATAAAAACTTAAAAAATTTCTTTGTTTATTCATTTGCTACAAAAATTAATTGTGGTGAATTTGTTTTAACATAAACTGGATCTCGCAAACTACCTTCTATTTCTGAAAAAAGTCTTTGATTCAACTCTTCATAGTGTGGTCGACTACCCTGTAGAGGCATGTCACTTTTAACAAAACTTACTAATTCGGAAAAACGTTCTGGTCTTGGCAGCTCATATTCACGAGAGTTTAATAAATGTTTTGCCATGTTTTCGCTGTTGATTTCCGATGTTTGCTGGTTTTGCGACACCATCAATGAAGGAGAATTATCAAGAAGGTCTTGGCGGTTAAAAACCACGATAGCAACGGCCAAAGCACCGGCGAGCGCTGGAAATGACCAATAAAAGCTTGGGACTCTTTTAAACACTCTTCTAAATGCAGAGACATTTTCAACGTTCTTCTCTGCTGCGAGTGTGTTTGTGAACACAATCCATGCGTTTTCAACATCTCTTTTAGACAACTGCTGATCACCTTCGGCATAATGGTTCACAAGAGCTTTTTTTACGGCATTTGGTAATTCGTAATTTTTTTTCATATCGCTAACTCTACCTCTATCACTATGATCCTAACTATTGGTTTACTCGCGCAGTTTCACTTGTTCTAGAATTAAACAGGTCAGCTTTCGCCCCCAGCTTCTTTTCGAGAATCGCCACGATATTTTTCCTTGCATGAAAAAGCCTACTCATCACCGTCCCTACTGAACACTTAAGAATTTTACTGATCTCTTCATACGAACAGCCATCGACCTCACGATAAACGATAATATCACGATGCGCACTACTCAACTGCGCCAAAGCTTCCGAAATTATTTTTCTAATTTCAGAAGAATATAAATTATCTTCCGGAGACCATTGCTTCGAATGAAAAGAATCAATTAATGGATCCGAGCCATCTCCACCCAAAATATAATCTTCCGAAGTGCTCACTTCATATCTAGTTGACGATTTCCTCTTCAAATCGATACAAGCATTCATCAAAATTCTATATACCCAAGTATAAAATGACGAATTCCCCTGAAATGATTTTAAATTTTTATACGCTTTCATAAAAGCTTCTTGTGACAAATCCGCTGCATCCGTCGGATTTCCCAATATTCTTTGGGCAGCTGAAAATATTTTAGGATAATATTTTTCGAAGAGAACCTTAAAGGCATCTTGATCTCCGGCCAACGATTTCTGAACAAGTAAAAGCTCTGCTGCAATTAATTCAGCATCAACCGGTGAAGACTCTCGGTCTTTCACTCTATTCACCTTTCTTTCCACGGTTTCCATAGCAGCATTCTTCAATTTACTTACTAACTCCAAACCAGGCTGAGATAGCACATCTTGAGTAAAACTAATAGCTTTCATTACTTTTTATCTCCCCATGTATTCCCTGTAACAACATCGACCTTCAGTGGAACTAATAACTTAGTTACATTTTCCATTTCTTCTCTAATTAGATCTTTCCATTCTGCAACGAAGGGTTTCTTAACTTCACAAACAAGCTCATCGTGCACTTGTAGGAGTATACGTACATCATCGCGCGAACGAGTCATTCTCATTCTATTTTCAAGTTTTACCATCGCCAACTTAACAATTTCGGCTGCTGTCCCCTGTATTGGCATATTCATCATAGACCGGACTGCATACCCCTTATCCCGACCTTTTGAATTAACTTCTTCTAAATACCTTCTACGACCAAAGAGTGTTTCAATATAACCATCTCTTTGCGCATCGAGTTCAATTTTCTCGAAATATTCTCTGACCTTTGGATAACGATTAAAATATCTATCAATAAACTCTTGGGCTTGTCGTCGACTAACACCCAAATCACCGGCTAACCTGTAAGCGCCCATGCCATAAATAATTCCAAAATTTATTGTCTTTGCGATCCGTCGATAGTCTTTAGCGTCTGGTCCAAACGCATTCAACTCACCAAAAAGCTCTTTAGCCGTACGCAAATGAATGTCTTCACCGGAATGAAAAGCATTAATAAAATTCTCGTCTTTAGACTGATGTGCTAATACCCTTAGCTCAACCTGTGAATAATCCGCGATTACAAATTCATAACCTTCCTCAGCAACAAAGAGTTCACGTAACCTTCGACCCCTCTCACTTCGAATTGGAATATTTTGAAGATTTGGATCAGAGGAACTCAAACGACCTGTCGATGTTATCGCCTGATTATACGAAGTATGAATTCTACCTGTCTTAGGGTTGATTAATTTCTTCAAACCTAAAATGTAAGTCGTCAACAATTTGTGCACTTCTCGATAAGTCAACAACTCGTCAACAATTGGATGTATCCCCTGTAATTTTTGCAGCATCCCAGCATCAGTAGAATAGCCAGACTGATTTTTTTTAATTCCTTGGGTCGGGAGCGATAACTTCTCAAAAAGAATCGTACTTAACTGCTTAGGAGAATTCAAATTAAATTCCTCTCCCGCATGCTCGATAATTGAGGTGGTTAATCTCTCAGTTTCAGAAGAAAACTCAGACTCTAACTCCTCAAGTTTCGTTTCGTCTATTTTAATGCCTTGATGCTCCATCCTTGCTAGGACCGGCACAACATTCATTTCGATCTCGGTAAATAGCTTTTCTTGGCTTGAAAACTCCTCAGTTTTAAACTTATCGCGTAAAACTTGCCCTACTCTCAGACTAGCATCTGCATCATGCGCAGCATACTTACCTAATTTTTCGATTGGAACTGTATGGATAGAATCATTTCCGTCCATCATATCCGCATAGCTAACCATTTCTTCTGATAGATACTCTTTAGCTAAGCCTTTTAATCCATGCACTCGAGTATTAGGATTTAGAACTTGCGAAGCAACCATGGTGTCAAACAATGGCGGCGCTACTTCCAATTCTAAATTATATAAAACACGCAAATCAAATTTTAAGTTAGAGCCATACTTCAAAGCCGCTGTGTCTAATAACAGAGGTTCAAAAACTTGCTTTAATTTCGAGACAGGAGTCTCTGATGAAATAGGCAAATAAAATGCCTGGTTTGGCTTAACACTTAAAGATATCCCAACGACATTCGTAGTCAAAGGATCAAGAGAGTCAGTCTCAGTATCAAACGCAAATTCTTTTATCTTGCCTGCCTTAGCTAGAACATTTTCCAATTCGGTGAGTGAAACTATCTGATAATCTTTTTCAGAAAAATCCATTGATTTAACTGGCCCTTTATCAAAGGAAAAATTTTTAAAGATGGATTCGAATTCGAGATCCGAAATAATCTTTTCAAGTTCTGGGATTCTAAAGCCCGTCCAATCTTTATCAATTTCGTCTAAAATCACATTGCAATCCAATTTAACCAATTCCCGACTTAGACGGATTGACTCAAGGCTTGATTCAATTTTTGCCTGTACCCCCTTAGCACCTCGTAAATTTGGAATCTGAGAAATTTTCTCCACGTTCTCTAAAAGATCTTCTAGCGAGTTAAAGTGCTGGAATAACTGAGAAACTGTTTTAGGGCCTAAACCCTTTGCACCAGGTATATTATCAGAAGCATCACCCACAATACTTAAATAGTCAGCTATTTGGTCTGCTCGAACACCGAAATGCTTAATCACCTCTTCTTCAGTAAAAACCCGATCTCGCATGGGGTCCCACATATGGATATCTTTTGTCACGAGCTGGGTTAGATCTTTATCTGCGCTCACGATAACCAGATCCTCCTCACCATCACTATGAGTTTTAACAATCGTAGCTATGACATCGTCAGCTTCGAACCCCTCTTTCTCAAGTACTTGAAAACCTAATGCGTAAGATATTTCTCTAAAATATGGCATCTGCGGGACGAGATCTTCCGGGCATTCCGCCCGATTAGCTTTATAAGCCTCATAAAGATCGTGTCTAAAATTCTTCCTGGCCGCATCAAAGACCATTATAATAATAGGAGGGTTTTCTTTATCAACCTGAACTTTTTCTAGAAAGCTCAGTAACATCTTAGTAAAGCCATATAGCGCGTTAGTCGGAAGTCCGTCTTTAGTCGACAACGGCTGTTGAATCCCAAAATAAGCTCTAAATATATATCCAGAACCATCAATTATATAAATTTTCTTTTTCATCGGATCTTACTACCGTAAATTTACTGACTTAAAATAACTCAACACGCATCCTCGAAAGGCTACATATTAAAACAAGGACTTCTATTATGTGGGTATCATACCCCCAACTTGAATACTATAACAGGCCAACTTCAGGATTTTAATTTACACATCTAGTTGCGTTAAAACCTTTACGTCTACAAACTAACATTTGAATCTGTTTAAACGACACGAGCACAAGAGCTGCTATTCGGAATCTATCAAAAATATTCGATCGCGCTGGTCCTTGAAGTCATATCTCAAGTTAATTTACTTAGAGCCTCTTTTTGTTTGGTCAATTCGGATATTACCAAGACCACTCACTCCCACTATATAAAATAAGGAAGATAATAAAGATGTTCTATGAAAAAGAACATTTGCTGATCGACATCAAATCTTGCTATCATCAGATGAAAGAATTGATATCTACAATTAAATTTAATTAAATAAAAAAATATTGTTATCGTGAAAATCAAAGCCTTAGAAAAATCTGTTCTAATAAACCTTGAGAACATCATTTCAGGATGGACGGTCACAGAAAACAATCAAATAACTAAAAAATTTAATTTTAATAACTTTAGAACTGGTCTTGAATTTGTCAATATCGTTGGCGATTTAGCAGAATCACTTAACCACCATCCTGAAATCACATTAAACTGGAAGAACGTTACAATCTTAACTTCCACACATCAGATTAACTCACTAAGTGAACTTGATATCGAACTTGCAAGACGAATAGACAATTCTTTCAATAAATTTAACGACCTAAAAGGACAGAACTCCTAATAACTCATCTCCTTCCAGAAACTTGGCATTAGCAAAAATTCAACCTTAGTTTCTAAGTCACCAAAATATAACGCCTTTTATTTCACCTAAAATTATCCAATAAAAATCCCATAATTAAAATTTATCGCCATACTCTCACTAAAGATTTTACGGCATTAGGTCGATTTTAGTCATTGAATCTTAATTCTTTAAAACTTGGGGCAATTGCATGCATCAAAATGATATGAGCTACTCAACAAATCAAGATAAAATTGACCTAAGTCAATTTAAAATGGGCCTTATTTTCGATGCAGACAACGTAAGTCTTTTTGGAAAATACGAGGACGAGCTATCAGCTTGGCGCGCAAAAGAAACCTGGAAAGAAGTTCTTCACGACTACTTCCTTCTTGAGCCTGAGAGAGATTATGAAATAACTATCGTTTCAGATTTAACAACATTAACTTTTTGCATAAAGACAGAATTCTCTTCTGCATGCGGTCGTTATGCATTTTGGAGACTAATCAATCATCAAGCACCTGAAGCGGAAAAGAAACTGGGCGGATCCGTTGCCTCACAAAATGAATTTGGATTAGATTTAGACAATCCTAAACAAAATGAAAGCTGGGTGATTAATCCATTAAATGAAGCGAGCAATAAAAATAGAGAAAGTGCAAAACTATTAAGAAAGCTTCTAAAAATTTTCCAATAAAAATTAAAGATAATCTGACTCTATATCATAACTACGATGGTTGGGATCAAACACCCATCTTCTAGATTCGCGCCAGCGTCGGATTAATAGCTGAAAGCCAGTTGTCGGGCGAACTTTTCATTATTGCGGTACTCGGACAGACCGGAACACAAAGGTCGCGAAAATCGCACAGTCCATCGTTTTCTAGACACTGCTAACAACAATCACTTCTAAAAATAGTCATCAGCTAGACTGAGACTTGCGAGATACCGTTTCATTATATAACGAGACGGTATCTCCCCGTTAACTCAAGACAATTAACTAGATGAAAATACTAAGACGATAAATATGGCGGTACAATTTGCAACATACCAAAAGTAAAATATAGAAAAAATCTAGATAGTTTCTTGTATTTACCTCAGGAGCACTATAATTTCTGCCAATAGGATGATACCAATAGGCAACGAAAAAAACATACTAGTCATAAAATAAAACAAGACAATCAAAATGCTTAAGCAATCTGGTAACGCTTTAAAAAATGGTCAACCTGTCATAATATTTGACGATGGATCACAAACACCGTGTGGATATCTCCTCTACCCAGCGCAAACGATTAGTGAAGAAAAAATTAAATTACTTGTGAATAATGGCAAGGGTATAATTTTGGTGCCACTCCGTGAAGACCTAGCCAAAGAAAAAGGACTCTCTGCGCTAACTTCCGACACTAAACATCCCTTCCCGATGACCATCGGTGTCGAATCTCGACTAGGAGTAGGCTCAGGAATCTCGGCGGCAGATCGCAGTAAAACAGTTTCGGCTATCTTGGAAACGACTATTTCAAATCGCCTAATAGTCGCACCGGGACACATTTTTCCATTGCCTGCCTTGAAAAACGGATTACTAGTTAAATCTGGAATTGCCGAAGCATGTTGCGATCTTTTAAAAATTTTTGACTTCACGGAAATAGGTGCGATATCTCACTGCCTCAACAAGTCCGGTGGATTTACTAGCTACGACGAACTATTAAAGTATTCTGCTTCTGAAAATACTCCACTGATCCCTCTATCTTCGATTATTCAACATCGTTTAATAAATGAAAAAATTGTCACAAAAGTTTCATCCGCACGATTACCAACAGAAAAATACGGAGATTTTAGAGCCGATTGTTTTAAATCGAAACACGATGGGGCAGAACATCTAGTTTTATCGAAAGGTGATTTAAGTAGCAACGAACCCGTTTTAACAAGAATGCACTCCGAAAAAAAATTGGGGGATATATTCTCTTTGAAAAATATTCCAGAGAGAACGAAGCTTCAAACTTCTCTTTCTAAGATATCGGCAGAAAACAGAGGTGTTTTGGTATACATAAACAAAGCTAAACGAAATTTGATTTCAGAGCAGTTAGAGATCGAAAAAGTAGAGCCAAGTATCACTGTAAATTCAGATTCAACGGAACAATTTGAGCACCAGGGTAAAATCGTTGAATTACGCGAGTTCGGGCTCGGAGCACAAATTCTCAGAGAACTAGGAATTTCTCAGATTAAACTCCTGACCACTGAAAAGCGAGTTCTCCATAATCTTGAAGCCTATGGAATAACAATTAGCGAACAAGTAACATTGAATTAATAACTTGACCTACCGAATCTCTGCCATAGAAATTTTATATTAACGCATCTCGGGATCTACATAACAACTTGAATACCTCAATAAACAAATCTAAAACCGTCAATTTCGCCGACGTAGCCCACGGCACATTAATTTTTGATAAGGGAGACAAAAACGAATCGCTTATACTAGAATTGATCGACACCAAGTGGGTACAAAGGTTAAGAAGAATTAGCCAAACAGGAAACACCAAATTCGTATATATGTTTGCCGAGCATTCTAGATTCGGACATAGCCTTGGAGTGGCGTTCCTTGCTTCAACCATTCTCAAACACCTTTCACATCAACGCCAAAATGAAATAGAGCTTTACGGGGAAGCGATCGTTGCAGCAGCAATACTACACGATGTCGGCCATTTAGCGCCTGGCTCCCACCTGGCTGAAAATGTTTGGTCAAGAAAATCAGGAATATTTCGTCACGAACTGCTGACTCAAAAAATAATAGAGCAGGACCCCGAAATATCTCAAATACTTTCCAAGCGAGATCCAAATCTTTGCTCAATGGTCAATCGAATTTTAGCAGAAGATCCATCTCTCCCTTCGTGGACGACTTCTCTTATTTCGGGAGGAGGGTGGAACGTAGATCGTGGTAATTGGTCCATTGTTGATTCTGTAATGTGCGCTGTTACCTATGGCAGATATAATGTAACAGCACTTATCGATGCATTTCGCCTTACTGATGCTGGCCAACTAGTTATCCAAGAGAGCCGTGTCGATGCTCTAAGTCACTTCTTTGTAGCTAGGAATTCTATGTATCGCCAAGTGTATCAACACCGAGTTTTGCAAACTGCGGATTCAATGACTAAGATTCTCGTTGAAAGGCTTAGGGAATCCGACAAAGAACTATCTTTTCGCGATGAGATAATGGATAAAATGTTATACAGCGAGAGCTATCAAGACAATTTATCTCTTGAGGAACTCTTCCAAATTGATGAAAGTTGGTGGAATTATCACCTAGCACATTGGTGTTATTCAAGTGACGATATCGTTAAAAATTTAGCTTTAAGGTTGAGAGATAGAAAATTTCTTAAGACCATAAATCTTTCCTTAAACAAGTCAGGGGGACTCAGCAAAGACAGCTTAGCAGTCGTAGAACAGGCTAAAAAAGAATGCCTCGCATTAGATCTTGATCCAAACTACTATTGCCTCTTAATTCAGGAAAAAGACAAACACCTAGGAAAATCTGAAACACCACCAAAGGTGCTTCGTGAAGACGGCTCACTTATAGACGCAGTAGATGTCGAACCACTCATTGCTATTCTATCTGAGAAATCAAAGGCCACAAAGGCTTGGCTCGCTGTTCCCAAAGAGGTGAAATTATCTCTAGGAAAAAATCGCTAAATAGGCGGAGTTCGCATGAACCTTAAACACTAATAACCCTCCTCCCTTAGTGTCTTTCCGTCTTGGTGGTAATACCCACAAAATGTCCCAATAGTTTCAATTATGGATTAGGTCTTACCACAAAGACAGAAAGACACTAAGATCCGAAAATATTGGGAAGTGTTGTAGTTTCTAGTGACTATTTGGCACTCATCTGCGGCGCTGGTCGAAATTGGATCTATGGACGACTCGACTCTATTTAAATATCAAAAGGAATTACCAGCGTTAGCATTTGCGTGTAGTCGCCATTGGTTAGGTCGCGGTACTCTCCGCCGTAGTCTACTCTAAAATAGTCAATTCGATCTTTCGGGTCTCCTTTTACATAATGGAAGCCAATCCCACCAGAGTATGCGGAATAATCATATTTACCACTAAGTTCTTCTAAG
The DNA here is from genome assembly GCA_964472005.1 of uncultured Bdellovibrionales bacterium. Taxonomy (GTDB): domain Bacteria; phylum Bdellovibrionota_C; class UBA2361; order SZUA-149; family DAOLCO01; genus CAYYIQ01. The sequence continues at coordinate 10,508 of CAYYIQ010000045.1, forward strand.
TCCGTTCGTTTGAATTCATATTCTAGAACATTTGTATAACGATAGCCGATCCTCAAACTTAACCACGATAATGCACGTTGCTCTAAACCAATCCTGCCATCCAAAGTTTCGCCTTCTTCTCTATTACCAACAATTATCAATGGAGACACTGGATCAACATTTCCCTTAGATTTATACCGATCAAAATTCATCGATGCAGTAACAATCGTATTTTCTATTGAATATTCTGCTCCGATTGAAACCCTTTGCTGCCGAGCCTTACTCAAACCATCTGACATCACTGAGAACTCTTCAAAATCAGTCTGTCCGATCAACCAGCCAACAGTTGCACCAAAAACTAAATTTTCGTTTGCAACAAGTTGAGCGCCAACTAAATGCATAAATCGATTCGTGCTATGAAAGTCTGCAAGATTGCTGTGCAGCTGATCTTCGACGAAGGTCAAGCTGTAGCCTAATGAAAAGTTTTCTAATGGCGCAACACCATAAGCAATAGATCGAAGATGCCCATCAGGACTCGAATTGATCGAATCACTAGTCGACCCTTGATATCTACTTAACCCTAACGCAAGCGTACCCCATTTGGTACCCAAAGCTGACTCTGGCCCAATAGGCATTGCAAGGTAACCTTGCAATTTATTCTCGAACTCTTCAAAACGGCCTCCTTCAAATATCTCTTCTCCCTTTCGATCTTCCTGACCACCAGAAAGTGAAAATTCAAATAGATTCATTCGACCCAAACCAGCCGGATTTCCTAAGATGGAAGAACTATCAGCTGAGGTTTGAATTGAAGATCCAGACATTCCCAGAGTACGCGCGTTTTGCGGCAACTGCGCAAAACGCTCCATCGCCTGTTGCGAATAAAAATTTCTAGCAGGATCACTAAAAGAGTTCCCAGCGAACAGAACCAGAAATATTAATAGCTTAGAAATTGTCTTTAAGTTTTTACTTAGCATTTACGGGGCCTATTACGCAGTCTAAAATTCATCGTTAACAATAACTATTAAAACAATAATTTTAATAAAACAATCAAATACCATTAATCTATTTAGAGAGCAGATACAAGCTCCGATTGCTCTCGCATCGTCTCGATCTGATCTTGCCAATATCCATCAGTACCGTATTCAGGAAAAGCTTTTTTAAATGACATATCCTGGTATCGTTTTCCAATCCACGCAGTAAAATGAAGTAGCCTTAAAGTTCTTAATGGCTCAACTAACTTCAAACTATCATAATCAAAGGCTTTAAAAGTTTCATAAGCTGACAATAGAGAATCACGACGTCGTAACGAGTAGTCATCACGACCTGATTCAACTAGCCAGATATCTTGCACCGGTGGCGCCATGACCATATCGTCGAAATCAACCCAGAATAAACCATCATTACCATCCAAAAGATTTCCTAGGTGACAATCCCCGTGAACTCTTTGATATTCTACATTTTCAAACATTGGTTCTATCATATCAAGCAGATCTTCAATTAAGGTTACGTACGTATCCTCGTAGTTAGGGGGTAATACTTTCAGCGACAAAATTAAATCCAAATTTTGGTCGCCGTAGGTATCGCAATTCAAGTGCAATCGATGTGAACTTATTTTTTTACCTCCAATCGCATGAAGTCTGGCTAACAATCTTCCGACTATTGGAATTTGGTGATCTCTTAATTCATCAACATTTCTTCCGCCTATCCGCGGAAACATACTTGTATACAACCCTGTTTCTGGATCTTTAAGAATAGTAGAACCTGGTTCATACTCAATTGGACACACCACTGGATACTCTTCTGCGACCAAATCTGAAAGAAAAATATGCTCTTCGTTAATCTGATCGAACGACCATCTGCCTGGTCGATAAAACTTTATTATCCTGTATCTTTCGGGACTATTCTGCGGGATAGAATCATCAGCAGGTTCTATTTCAACTTGGTATACTCGGTTCTCCATGCTGTTTAACTGCAAACTTCTCCCTGTGCATTTTACGCCAAATAATTCTGCCGCTTTTAAAACTTGATCCGGCCCAAGAGAAGTAAAGAACTGAGTACTTTCATTTCCCCAAACTGAATTAGAATTTTCTTCTTTCAAAATTTAATTACTCCAATTATCTTTTAATCGCATTACTCTAAATTTATTGGTGAAGGATTAAATCTTATTCATATTTCTCGACTATTTAACTATCCTATCCACTTAAAAACATACAGTCTTTACGCTAAATTATACTTTTTAATTAAATTTAAATCCTTGCCATTGCGTCTTTCATCAGACAATATCTGACAAAATTAGTAAGAGGGCTCAATAAATGACTGCAGAAGAAACCATTCTAAAACTTCAAACTGAATTAAGAAATATAATCAAAGGAAGAGACGACACCATTGACTTGGTTCTTACTGGATTATTTGCAGACGGACATGTGCTTCTCGAAGACTACCCAGGTTCCGGAAAAACGACTTTAGCTAAGACTCTAGGCAATTTAATAAATTGTCCTGAAAACAATTCTGCTGAGGTAACCCTTTCCCCATTCCGCAGAGTTCAATTCACACCAGACCTACTTCCAACCGACGTCTTAGGTGTGAATATCTTCGAACCAAAATCTGGCTCGTTCATATTTCAACAAGGCCCGATATTCTCACATATTCTACTTGCGGATGAAATGAATCGAACTGGTCCAAAGGTACAGGCTGCCTTTCTTGAATGTATGGCCGAAAGACAAGTCACAATCGACAACAAAACCTACCCTCTCGACGATTTGTTTTTCGTTCTGGGAACTCAAAATCCTCTTGATCTCGCGGGAACCTACCCATTACCAATGGTTCAACTAGATAGATTCTTATTAAAAATTCCAATGAACTATGTCAGTCGAGAGATGGAATTAGTGATTTTAAAAGAATCAGATAAAATCAAAGAAAATGTCGAAAACATCTCGCCAATTGTATCGCGAGATGACGTATTGAATGCGAGAAAAGAGATAAAAAACATGTCGATCTCTAACTCAATTCTCGAATGCATTGTTTCAATTGTCCAAGATACTCGGGTTAATCCGATATTCCAGTACGGAGCATCAACCCGAGCAGCAATTATGTTTAAACAAGCCTTAGCAAGCTTTGCAATGATCAAAGGCAGGGACTTTGTTACGGAGGATGACGTAAAACATCTTGCACCATACGTTCTACTTCATCGACTAAAAATTAACGCTGGCGCTGGAGAACCAAAAAAAGTATTTACAGAATTTGTTGAAAAACACATCGAAAAGCTTGTTCGAAACGTCATGTAAATTAAACGACCTCTCAAACACTACGAGTTAATTTTCCGACTTAAAAATTAACTCGTTTGCAAACAACTTCCCCTCTTCTAATTAGAAAGTAAGATTGCTGGATTTTCACGCATAATTTCAACTGCTTACTGTATCAATCATTCATCACAAGTTACCCAATAAATTTCGATTTTTTAAGGCATCTTCTAGATCAAGCAGTAATAATAAGTATGCAAAAAGCTTCCAAGCTCCCGCGAAAAGATATTGATAAGGTACAATCTAAAGAAATCAGTTTCATCAGTCATGCCTCAGGTTCCCCAGGAAATTAACAAAACAGTAAAGAAAACCAGAGACCTCGCTAATCTGCGTCTTCCTAACGCATGGAAAGAGGGTTTAGAGTTGCCTCCGGCAAGTAACTTCTCTAGGCTTAAATCCTATTCACATTCTATTCCAATTAGAGATCTTCCAAACGCATCGTATACGAGGTTTATTCCAAACATAATAAAACCTGGCTTGCCTGTGACTGTCGAGGCAGAAACTCTCTTAAAATCTGGAGCCATATCAATTCATTTTGAACAATCTCATACAAAGGACGAAATACAATCTGCTCAATTCAGAATACACTTGGCAAATCCCAGGTCTGCAAATAGTGCTGCGATCCCAGTAGGACCAGTAATTAACATTACAAACCTCCAATTAGGTAGTGCGGAAAAAAATCTTAAAGAAATAGTTGGCCCGCTTATTAATAAAATTGCTGAAAGCAAAGTCCTTGAAATCCGTGACGAAAATGGAAATCCGGTTTTAAACTTAGATCCAATTCAGGATGAAAGAATAATACGAGAACTGAATAAAGACATCTCACTTATTCATCACGAACAAATAAAAAGTTCAAAGGAAGGCTTCATCGACACCTATTATCTAAGAGATTCAAGTGGTAACTTTTCTAATAAAATTTTCTATAGCACCTTATCACCATCCGCTCCCAGTCGTCTGAGCAAAGCGCTTCAATCGGAAATTTCAGTATTGCAAGGTGGCAAACCCTCAGCATTTTACGTACCGAACCCAGCTTCAGCCAATCGGAACTGGAACTTAATACTTGAAACTTCCTTAGGAGATTTTTATTGCGGCAAGATGGCCTACATAATTGGAGAACAGGCCGAATACAACAAAAAATCTGCAATTGTTCGCAACGTTATGAACGAACCTCTAACCGCATTCGTTCACGTACCAGCGGACGAATACACCAGAAGCTTAAAAACACAAAAATCCACACAAGAAGTTTTACAAAGACACAAAGAGACTATCGAACTTTTAGGCTATGGACTTAGAGGATACGCTGAAGATTTTCAAAATAGCAAACAATCATTAAATCGAAATTTCACTTGTTTCGTCTTAGGATTTGAAGAGTTTAACGTGGTCGGTGATAATGGCACGGGAGAAGTTGCAAGCAGTTCTGATGTACTTAAAGAAATTTGCTCGACTGCATTTTCAGACTACACAGAAATTAAATTTAATCGGAAAAAAGATACTGTAAGCCATCCGAACGCGGCAGTACAAATGGTCGCAACGCATAAAAACGGAAATCAACTCAAAGTAAATTTATTAGGATTTTCATTTTCAGTTGAAAGTTCCAGTATCGACAACTCTCAAAAATCAATCCAAAAAGCGCTGGAAACTTTTAACCCACATGCGGTAATTGGTATGGGCAGCAAAGTCACTTCCGAAAAAGATTCCAGCGTATCTAAAACTTACGCGGTACCAAATCATGTATATAATGTAGACATCTATAATAAAATGGCTGTCGAGGAGAGCATGCTTCCTGATAATTTTTCATTTTCACGAGCGGTCGCAAAAGGAGATGCCATTTTAAACAACCTAAGTGACATCAAATACAATGACTGATTTTCAACAAAAACATAAACAGCCGAGTCCTAAATTCTCTAAGGTATCGCCCGCAGCAGTCTTCACTGACGTGAACCTACCCAGTCCATATTTTTTAATTAAAACGCCCTTAACTGAAACAAAAGAGAGGGAACCAGCTGAGCAACCACAGGTCATAGGAATTAAAGGAGCAATTAACAAATCAAAGTATCCAAATTTGCGCACAATATTAGAAAAAGCTCCGAATTCGGTAAAGATAGAACGCGTTAAAAAACCTGACGAATTGCAAGATCTGAATATCGAATTTTTAAGCTTAAAAATCGTTGATCCCCAAAGCAAACAAACCATGATGTCTATTAATGTACCAATGGGTAGTGCGAATCAAGTTCTCCAAACAATTGAAAGCATCTGCGCAAGTGTTATTAAGGGAAATTCAATTAATAGCATCGGCACTACTTCAAATGACTTCAATTACATCCCTTTAGAACCGCAACTTAGCGCATTCGCAAAATATCAAAGTGAATTAGCAACATTAGGATTCCAATTGACTCACCTCAGTGATTCTAAAAATGAAATTCTATTTGGATTAAAAAATATTACATCCTACCGTTACGACTATAACAAAGAGACCAAAGGATATGATAAAAAGACCAATTTGCTAGAGCTAAAATTCGCCGCACCGAGAACTGCCGACACACCGCCTTTTACAGAAGTATCCGACACTAAAAGGATAATGGAGGAATTGCTTGAACGGGACAACGAAGCAACTAAAGTTAACGGAGTTTACTTTCCAAATAATCGAATCAGCCAATATCTTACGAGAAAGAAGACTGAGGCATTATTAAAATACTTCGAATCAAGAGGCGACATCGAAGGCATCGTTAAAACAGGTGCGGGCACCTTGCATTCATTGATGAGAGAAGCTCGTTCCCAAACTCACCAAGGATTTCAATACAGACTTGCCGACAGTCTAGGAAAACTTTTAGAAGATGAAGCAAAACAACGAAATCTTGCAATAGCGCCGCATATTACGACAGCGTCACTTGCGATACTTGAAAACCTAAGCCAAATATACTCACAGCATCCAGAACTTTTTAAATTACCATTAGATGAATCCGACAAGGTCTCAACCAAAAATCACCACAATAACATAGCATTGGCAATTGCAAGCATTGTAATTTCAAAACGCAAGAGGTTTGAAACACAATCGATCTTAGAAACGGGGAGTCGCGCAATTTGTTTCGTCGAAAAAGATCCCCAAACTCACCCAGAGAGTGTCACAAAAGTCCTACATTCCTTCGGAGTTCCTGAAGAACACGCTCTTATTTATTCGATCTCTGATCGAAAAATTACAGATCCTCAAATGGATGGTCTTTATTGCCTTAGTCAAATTAGAACGAAACCCGGGTTAATTTATATTTGGGGGCACGGATCAAGAGAACGAAGCACCGTAATTGATATCAATAAAATCATAGAAACATGCATTTCAGCTTCTCGTGAGGTGGACGGCGATGTGAAATTAAATCACCTAACGTTAATGTTAGACACATGTCATTCTGGAACTATTTTAGAACAAATTCACAATCGTTTTCTCAGTGCTGGCGTTTCCCCTGGGAATATACCAACCTTGATATCGAGTGGCGGGAGAGATGAATACTCTAAAGGCGGAGAGATGAGCTTATTTCAAGAAAGCCTTTCGAACTACAGTAACAACAAGGGTTTGACAGGCTTAGAGGTCTTAGCTAGCACAGATTCATTACGGCGTTACAGTACTGAATTAGCAAAACAATGGAAGCACTCATACAATAGAGATAGTGAATATACACAAAGGATAATGCTTGGTAGCCAGGGGCCATGTATTATTGATACAAGTCTCACTTCCACCAACGAAGTCATCCAAGAAATTAACAAAACACTTCCCAGCACAAATCCTGTTGAGACTAAAAATTCGCGAATGCTAATGCTTCAAGATGATTCGAGATTTCATTTTCATCTGTAAAAAATAATATTATTTTCATCTAGGCCTACCAATTCAAACAGCAAAATAGTATTATACCTAAGTTCTAAGCGAACGACTAATTCCTCGTCGGAATTATACTCGTCGCTTCAACACTTGAAAGGTTTTGTTATGTTCAAGAAGACATGCGTAGGTCTGGTACTCGTTGCCCTGTTCCACTACTCTCCAGCGAGAGCTGAAGAAGCAGTTACACATTCGGAGAACGAAAGTGTAACGGAACTAAATCGTAATGGCGACTACCTAGTCGGGCTTTTCAGAAAGTCGCGACGATGCGTCGGACCAGCACCAATCGTTCATTGTTACAATCCACCAGCAGTAGTCTGTCCCCCGCCGGCTGTATCGTGGCAATACTGCCCACCGAGAGCCATCGCAAGGGGAAGTTTTCCAGCATCAGACAGCACCGCGAACTTGAAGCAAGTCGCGACTGACGAAGTAGATACATTTGTCGCAGAACTATAGTACTAACAACACTTAGTTCATGAAGGTTTAAATCAAATGCTCCG
>CAYYIQ010000046.1:0-12220 GCA_964472005.1 uncultured Bdellovibrionales bacterium
TAGTTTTCTTAACTTAATAACTATGAGGTCGATTTTCCAAAACAAGGGCCCTTGGCGTTTGAAATAGTCCTCCTGGACCACTCTTTTAGTATCATTAGCGGTCGTTGTACGTACAGGACTCGTACAAGTCTAGGATCCATGCTTTCGAGTCTGTCCGGTAATACAAGTTGAATTTTTTTCCCGTCATCCTCGCGAACGCGGGGATCCAGGTGACTGAATACATTAATTCTCCTGGATCCCTGCTTTCGCAGGGATGACGTCGGGAGGCAGGGATAGCGTGGGGACGCAGGGATGACGGGTTTGGCCTAATTTCATATTACTCGGACTGACTCTTTCGCAGGAATGACGTCGGGGCGCGGGAATTACGGTAGAGACGCTCAAATTCCCTTTTACTTGGACAGTCTCCTTCAACGGTGAGGAGTAGAAATAACTGCGGGGCATAGCAGTGAAGGCGAAGCGTTGAGATGACGGCGGGGCGAGTGAATCTAACAATTACGTATTACTCGGACATCGTCGCGCGAGAGGATGAAAACTAAAAAAACTCAATAGCTATATATTTAACGCAATATTGGCCATCGGGCTTCCTAGTGTCTTGTATGCGCTCTTAAATCTAAACATTGGATGAAATACACATTGAAATACCGTGTTTTTGAGAAGAGAGCTAATTGTGATAATGATAAGGCTTGTTTGAAATTTAAAAACAGCACTCCTTAGATCATTGTCTAAGCATTTAAATATACCTATTTTCTATTTATGATTGAAATCCAAACAATTGTTGTCTCTGACTTCCAGCAAAACTGTAGAGTCTTATTCGAATCTGACGCTAATGAGTTATTAATAATCGATCCAGGGGCGAATGCTTCGGGTATATTTGAAATTTTAAAGTCAAAATATGATTTTTTTTCATTAGAAAAAATCACGATCTTGCTGACTCACTTGCATATTGATCACGTTGGAGGAGTCAAGGATCTCCTTGCTGCATTAGAAGAAGAATCCAAAAATAAGGTTGATCTTCTTTATCATCAGGATGCTGATCAATATAAAAATAGCATTCAATTGCAAGCAAATTTCTATGGTTTGGCAGTTTCCGAATACCAAAACGTACCGGACGCATCACGATTTATCAAAGAGGGAGATGATCTTTATCTTGGTAAAACTAAGATTGAAATCTTAGATACGCCAGGTCACGCCCTCGGACATGTTTCGTTGTTTTTCCCAGTTAGCGAATTTCGAGAACGTGAAATTTCTTTTAGCTCGTTTCTTATAGCGGGGGACACATTGTTTTATGGTTCGATTGGAAGGACTGATTTGCCAGGTGGAAGTCATGAAGTGCTAATTAGCTCGATCAAGAAGAAACTATTCAAATTACCGGAAGAAACTGTGGTATTAAGTGGCCATGGTCCTAATACTTCGATTGGATTTGAAATGCAGAATAACCCATTTTTAAATTAGATATGCTGGCCAATAAATCAATTACATTGTTAGTGTCTGGTTCAATAGCTGCATATAAATCCGCAGAAATAGTACGCGACCTAAAAAAATCAGGTGCAACTGTTCGGGTGGCTATGAGTGAATCTGCTCAAAAATTCATCACGCCGCTTTGTTTGCAAACGCTTTCATCTGAGCAAGTGTACACAGATCTATTTAACTTAGATTCTGAAAGAGAAATAGGACATATTAATTTAGCGGACAGTGCTGATTTAATTGTGTCGGCCCCAACTTCTGCAAATTTGCTCGCTAAATCTGCATTAGGTTTCGCGGATGATTTATTGAGTACGGTATTGCTAGCTGCGAAATGTCCTGTGCTGTTTTTCCCGGCAATGAATATCAACATGTGGAATAACCCAGCTACTCAAGCAAATGTTGAAAAGATAAGATCCACCGGTCGAATTGTAATAGAGCCATCGGAAGGTGAATTAGCTTGTGGTTGGATCGGAAGTGGTAGGTTGCCTGATCTTGATATTATTAGAAACGAAATCGAAACCGTGTTTTACAAAAAACAGCTGAAAGGTAAAAGAGTCGTCGTCGCTGCTGGCCCAACTCAAGAAGCAATAGACCCTGTTAGGTTCCTAACGAATCATTCCTCTGGTAAAATGGGATATGCACTTGCGGATGTCTGTAAAAAAATGGGCGCGGAAGTTGTTTTGGTAAGTGGCCCAACGAACTTAACTCCTCCAACTAATATAAAATTCATTGCAGTTGAATCTTCTGAGGAAATGCATAAAGCGGTAATTGAAAATCTTAAAAAGCCGATTGGGGAGAATAAATCGCAAGCCGTGATAATGGCCGCAGCTATAAGTGATCATCGACCTAAAGACATTTCAACTAAGAAACTAAAGAAAGACAAAGCTAAGAACTATTCGTTAGAGTTTGAGCCCGCTCCTGATACGTTAAACACGATCGGACATTCTCGAGCTGAAATTGAGCAAGTTTCTGGGGCGAAGTTATTCGTTATCGGATTTGCCGCTGAAAATTTTGCTGGGGATGAAGATTCTTTGGATCTTCTAGTCCAAAGCGCCCGCCATAAATTAGAAAAGAAGAAGGCCGATGTTATCGTAGGTAATTTTGCAGACGAGTCATTTAAAAATGATTCAACTAGGGTTTGGGTATTTAGCAAAGATGGAGAAGAACTCGAAGTTAGTTTAAGTTCGAAACGCCAAATTGCGCATAAGATTATCAACTCATCCTTTAATTTGGAGTAGGGTTCGCTAATGGGTGATTTACCGCAAAACGAAAAGTTGGATGAGCAGGATTTAGTTTTAAAGTCTGCATTACTGCATTTAAAACAGTCAGGATTGAACTATTTTCACCTGCCAAGCAATCCTCCTGAAGTTGCAGTAAGTTCAGTACCTGAGGCATTGGATAAAACTTCCATCGAGGTCGAATCAGCTAAAGTATCTAGTCCTATAAACGGATTTTGTGCCGTATGTCAGCGTCAACAGGGTACTGCAAATGAAATTGTAGTCACTGCTGGTAAAATGGACTCGCCAGATATTTTGTTTATCGGAGAGGCTCCATCAGAAGAAGATGGCAATAACTTTAAACCGTTCGAAGATCCCGCCGGTAAGTTTCTTGCAGGCGCGATTACTAAGGGATTGAAACTTAAAGTTAAAGAAGTCGGTCTTTGTAATATCTACAAATGTGAATCTATTACGAAAGGTAGCAAGTCTGATGATGATGAAAAAACGACTTGTCGAGATTTCCTCCATCAGCAAATTGAAAAGATAAATCCTAAGGTAATTATTTGCCTTGGTGGCACTGCTCAGATGGCGATATCTGGGGTAGATAGGGGAATAACTAAGATCAGGGGCCAGTGGCAAACTTGGAAAGACATTCCAGTGATGCCAACGATTCACCCAAATTATATATTGCACAATCCTTCTGCGAAAAGAGATTTTTGGGAAGATTTAAAGAAAGTTATGGAAAGGTTAGGAATGTCATGAGTTTTGTAAATATCGTAAGAATAATTTTCACTATTATTATTGTTCCATTTTTTGCAGTCGCCGAAGTGGGAGATAAGCAAGTTGCACCAAGTAGTAAGGGGAAATTCGATGGTCCTATATTACATTTAACCATCGAGACAACGATAAACCCGGCGGTTGCGGAATATGTGCAAAAGGGGATAGCGCACGGCGAAAGTCTAAATGCGGCAGCAGTGTTGATAAGTTTAAATACCCCAGGCGGTTTGATAACTTCGATGCAGACTATTGTCGAAGAAATGTTGCGATCAAAGGTACCTGTATTCGTATATGTTAGCCCTTCGGGTGGTGGAGCTATTTCTGCCGGTGTTTTTATTACCTTAGCAGGTCACATTGCGGTCATGGCACCGGGGACAACAATTGGAGCAGCTCATCCCGTGAATTCAAACGGTGAAAATATTGGCGACGATATGCGAAGTAAAGCTGAAAACTTTGCAGCTTCTCTTGTTAAGGCCATCGCTGAGCAACGTGGGCGAAATATGGAATGGGCAGAAAAAGCTGTGCGCGAAAGTGTAGCCCTAACCGACTCTGAAGCCATCACTCAAAATGTTGTGGATTACAGTGCTTCAAGTATTCATGCTTTGCTCGAGAAATCTAAAGGTAGGAAGATTATTTTGGATTCTGCTAGCTATGTAATACCCGATTTATCGGGAACTGAAATCGTTGAATATCCGATGTCTTTTCAACAACGTGTCGTCAGTACAATTTCAGATCCTAATGTCATGGCGCTTTTGAGTTTGGCGGCGATGGGTGGGATAACCGCAGAATTTTACCATCCTGGCCTAATTTTCCCAGGCCTAATAGGGATAATTTCTTTGGTTTTAACTTTGGTCGCGGGGCAGGTAATACCAATAAATGTTGGGGGCGGTTTATTACTGATGTTAGGGGTCATTTTAATTAGCGCAGAAATGTTTATTACCTCGGGGATACTTGGATTTATTGGACTTATTTGTTTGATTCTCGGATCTATCTACGCTATCGATACCAGTATGATTTGGGCATCTGAAGGATTTCAATTTAATCCATTACTTATAGGTGGGGTAGCAGGTACTTTAGGACTTGTTCTCCTATTTCTAGTCTTCCTCGCAATTCAAGAGCGGAAGCGTAAAGTCGTAACCGGAAAGGAAGGATTGATTGGAGCAACTGCGACAGTTAATCGTGAATTTACCATCTCCCCATCAAACAGTGAGGTTCGTGTCGGTAAGGTCTTTGTAAAAGGAGAAATTTGGAATGCCGAATGTAGCACTGCATTTGAGACACCAGCTCTAAATACAGAAGTAACAATAATAAGCATCAATGGTTTAGTTCTTACAGTAAAACCATAAATTTAAATTTTAATACCATTAGGAGAAGATAAAAATGGGAATAATCCAAATAGTTGTTTTTATAATAGTAGCATTTTTCATAGTATTTAAATCTTGTTGGAGAATCGTTGCGGAGTACGAAAGACTTGTTGTCTTTACGCTTGGTCGCCTAAACGGTGCCAGAGGTCCGGGACTTCGTTTTATTATTCCAGGAATCCAAAGATCTATTACAATGGATACAAGAACCATTACTATGGACATTCCTCCGCAAGACATTATTACTAAGGATAACGTATCCGTAAAAGTTAATGCCGTTGTATATTTTAGAGTAATAGACGTAAACAAAGCTATTACTGAAGTTGAGAATTACCAGTATGCAACAAACCAGTTAGCACAAACAACGCTTAGAAGTGTTTGTGGTGAAGCCGAATTAGATGATTTGCTTTCGGGTCGTGAAACAATGAACCATAAGATCCAAGATCAATTAGATGGTCAGACAGATCCATGGGGAATTAAAGTTTCGCTCGTTGAGTTAAAGCACATTGATCTTGCTCCAGAAATGCAAAGAGCAATGGCAAAACAAGCCGAAGCCGAAAGAGAAAGACGAGCCAAGATAATCAACTCACAAGGTGAGTTTCAATCAGCGCAAAAGTTACTTGAAGCGGCTCAGATTATCGATCAAGCTCCAAGTGCGTTACACCTAAGATATTTGCAAACGCTACGTGAAATTTCAACCGAAAATAGTTCGACTGTAATTTTCCCGTTGCCAATGGATTTGTTAAAGGCGTTCTTACCTAAAGATAAATAGGGAAAGTTATTTCCTCATCCGTCATCCCTGCGAAAGCAGGGATCCAGGCAATTTAATTGATTAAATATCTTGGATTCCCGATCCTCGGGGATGACGACAGCCTGCTTTTGAGATTAAATTAAGGTATGTAGTTTGGACTCCTGGGATTTTTTCGATTACCCATTAAACGAAGATCAAATAGCTGTTCGACCTTTATGGCATGGTCAAGAGCCAGATAAACGCGGTCAGTCGCGACTACTTCACGCCAAGGTCCAGGCAAACGAGACCGTCATCTCGGACCGAAAATTCTCTGAAATAAAAGATTTACTTAATCCTAGTGATTTACTTATTTTAAATAACACGAAAGTTTTAAATGCAAGATTTAAAATCGAACTCCCAGGTGGCAAAAAAGGAGAAGTTCTTTTATGTACAACCAATGATTCTTCGACTGATTTTAATAGCTGGATAGCATTAGCAAAACCATTAAAATCTATTTTAACGTATGAGACCATTAAGCTTTCAGATTCTTTGGATGCAAAAATTCTTGGGCGCGATGAAACAGAACGCTTTTTAAAACTTGAACTTATAAAAACAGATCCGTCAGATAAAAGAACGATACTCGAAATTGTAACAGAGGAGGGGATGACACCGATCCCACCTTATATTCGGAAAGGAATGTCCGATGATTCAGACGAGTTAGATTATCAAACAGTATATGCGGAACATCTTGGGTCAGCAGCGGCGCCGACCGCAGGCCTACATTTTTCACAGGAGATTTTGGGAGAATTGCACGAAAAAGGCGTAGACGTTAGATTTTTAACTCTTCACGTCGGACCCGCAAGTTTCCTACCTGTTCATGATCCAATTAACCATCAACCATTTCCCGAAATGTATTCGGTCTCGGCAGAGTTGTGGAAAAGTATCTCCGAAACCCGAGCTAGAGGCGGGAGAGTGATTGCAGTTGGAACCACTGTAATAAGATCCTTAGAGTCCTTCGCGAGAATTTCAGATTATGCATCCTATTTTGATAGGTATTTAGAGACAGATCTATTTATTCAGCCGGGCTTCGAGTTTAAGGTGGTAAGCAATTGCTTTACGAACTTTCATCAACCTAAATCAACTCACTTATTATTAATTGCGGCTTTGATTGGTAAAATCAATTTAGAAAAAGTATACACACATGCGTTAAAATCTAATTATAGATTTTTAAGTTATGGTGATTCAAGCTTTTTGGAAGTGGATAGAAAATCGTGAGTATAGGTAAATTCGAAATTTTTGCTGAAGAAGGGGAGGCGCGTTTAGGTCGGTTTCATACCAACCACGGGTCGTTTGATACTCCTGCCTTTATGCCTGTGGGAACTCAAGGAACTGTTAAAGGTGTTTTGGCGCGAGATCTGAAAGAAGATATCAAGGCGCAAATAATTCTATCTAACACCTATCATCTTCATATCCGACCTGGTGAAAAACTAATCGCCGAATTAGGTGGCATACACAAGTTCATGGGTTGGGAAGGACCGATCCTAACGGACAGTGGAGGTTTCCAAGTTTTCAGTTTGAAAGGTTTGCGGAAAATTACCGATGAGGGGGTTGAGTTTCAGTCTCATGTCGATGGTTCTCCGGTCTTTTTCTCACCAGAAAAAGTAGTGGAAATTCAAGAAACTCTTGGCGTAGATATTATGATGGTGCTGGATGAATGTTTGCCAGCAGCAACTGATTTGGCTGAAGTCAAAAAATCTTGGGTAAGAACCTTGGATTGGGCAAAGCGATCTTTGGATGCTAAAAAGAAATCCGAAGTTTTACCTTTTGGAATTGTTCAAGGCGGAATGTTCAAAGAAGCACGGGAACAGGCCGTAAAGGATTTATGCGGTTTGCCATTTGCGGGATTTGCTATCGGTGGTTTGAGCGTCGGCGAAGAAATTCCAAAAATGCGAGAGATTACTCAATTCACTGCTCCAATGATGCCGAAAGATAAACCGCGTTATTTGATGGGAGTTGGTACTCCAATTGACCTTGTCGAATCAGTTTGGTCGGGAATTGATATGTTCGATTGCGTAATGCCTACTCGGAGCGCGCGGTTTGGTCGTATATTTACTTTCGATGGTTACTTCAATATTCGAAATTCTAAGTACAGAACTGATGAAAAACCATTGGAAAAAGATTGCGATTGTTATACATGTCTAAATCATTCTAAGGCGTATCTCTCACATTTAATTCACTCGGGCGAAATATTAGCCTCGGTGCTTGCGAGTTTACACAATCTGAGGTTTTATCAGCGCTTAGTTTATTTAATGAGAGAAAAGATCAAAAATAGAGAGTTCGAAAAATTTGTTTATGAATGTCGAGAAAAATGGGCTGGATAGGTCAGAAAAGTTGTTAAAATTATTAATTAGTTCTTTCGCAGTATTGCTTCTAGTGGGATTCACGGGATGTGAAGGTTCATTTCTTTCTCCAAGTGCGCAAGCTCCAGACTCCCCAGTTGCTGGCGGTAATTTTGAATTGATATTGAAGACTATTAATTTTATCTGTCTTGGATTCTTTGCGTATTACATTCTTGTTCTTAAACCTCGTAAGGTTGAACTTGATGCTCATGACAAATTTCTTGAAGGCGTAAGCAAAAACGATGAAGTTGTAACATCCGGGGGGATTATCGGGCGTGTTACTCAGAAAAAGTCCGACATTGTAACCTTAGAGATTTCACCAAAAATTACAATTCGAGTGCTAGCTAAAGAGGTCCATCCAATGGTCCAGAAAGATAAAGAAGTAGCAAAATCTTAAAATTCGAAAAAATTGATTTAATTTTTTACATTAGTTCGAGGATATAAATAAATGAATAGATATCGAAAACACGGAATATTTTTAGGATTGTTGACGATCTTTTTATCCGCCGTTTTATTTCCGACCTTCTTTCCGTCTCATGTGCCGCAAGGCTATCCGTTTAAAAAAATAAAATTGGGTCTTGATCTAAGAGGTGGGTCTTACTTGATTCTTGGGGTTAAAACCGAAGAAGCCCTCAAGAGCCACATGGCAAGTATTGCAACTAACCTTAGAGCTGAACTTCGCGAAAAGAAATTAGGAGTACTGCGGGCAAGACAGATCGGTAAGAACCAAATTAAAATTCAACTTGCGTCTGCAAATTCTATCGATGATGTTAAGGCTTACCTAAAAGAAAATTACCCTGAATTAGAGTTAGGACAAGAGGGAGCGACTCCGAACGACCCAACCTTACTTTATCAAATTGCGAAAAAAACAGAGATCGAATACGAAAAAAATTCAGTTACTCAAGCAATTGAAACAATTCGAAATCGTGTCGATCAATTTGGAGTTGCAGAACCAACAATTCAAAAAAGTGGTGAAGACCGTTTGATGGTTCAGCTTCCAGAGATTACCAATATCGACGAAGTCAAAAAAACACTTGGATCCGTAGCTAAGCTTGATTTCAGATTAGTCGCGAGTGAATCAACGCCAGCTTCTTACACCATAACTTTGCCAGCTAAGTCAGGTGGTACTGTTACACTTGAAGATGAAATATTGATGTCAGGTGACGCGATTGAAAGTGCGCAAGTCGAAGTAAGTCCTAGAACAAACGAAATTGAAGTCAGTTTAAAACTTAATTCCTATGGTGCGCAAACTTTTGCACGAATAACTGAAGAAAACCAAGGTCGAAACCTTGCGATTGTGCTTGATGGGCGAGTTCAATCGTATCCAAAAATTAATGAGCCAATTCGTGAAGGACGAGCTGTTATCAACGGTGGATTTACAAAAGCCGAAGCAAAGCAACTCTCTGTTGTCTTACGCTCTGGTGCATTGCCTGCTCCTTTGACGTTTGAAGAGGAACGAACAGTTGGTGCAACTTTAGGTGCTGATTCAATTCGAAAGGGTGTTCAAGCATCGTTAATTGGTACTTTGGTCGTTCTTATATTTATGGTTTTCTACTACAAGAAGTCAGGTTTGTTAGCGGTGTGCTGTCTGCTTTTGAATATGCTTGTTTTGCTTGGAGCTCTTGCATTACTTGGGGCAACGCTTACCTTGCCGGGAATTGCGGGACTCGCGTTAACGGTCGGGATGTCGGTAGACGCTAACGTAATTATTTTTGAACGAATAAGAGAGGAGCTACGGAGCGGGTCGTCAGTGAAGACTGCAATAAGTGCAGGCTTCGATCGAGCGTTTATAACAATTGTCGATTCTAACCTAACGACGCTTCTTACTGGAATAGTTTTAATCCTATTTGGAACAGGCCCAATTAAAGGGTTTGCGGTAACGTTATGTTTAGGAATTATGTCGAGTATGTTCGCAGCTCTATATGCTTGCAAACTTGGGTTTGAATATTTTGGATTGAGAAATTCAAAGAATGAACTTAGCATTTAAGGAATATTAGATCATGTCAACAACAGAGCCTTCAACAAACTACAACTTCATGAAAGGCAGATATTTTTGGTTTGCCGTATCCTTTCTCTTAATTGTTTGGGGTGCATTTATTTGGACAAGCACTGGAAATAATAAGTATGGAATCGATTTCCTAGGTGGTACAGATCTTGTCGTAAAGTTTAACGAACAAATTGCCCCAGTCGAAATTAGAAAGATTTTAGATAATGCAGGGATTTCTGGTGCAATCGTTCAGGCTTTCGAAGAAGACACAAACGAATTTTCAATTCGTTTTAAGGGGACAGATAACGGAAACGTAACCAAAGATATTCAAAAAGCATTTGAAGGTGTCGGCGGTGGATTTACCGTTTTGAAAAATGATTTTGTTGGTCCAGTGATTGGTGAAAAAATCAAAGTTGATGGATTTAAGGCTGTCGCAATCTCGATAATCGGCTTGTTAATTTATATCGCGTGGAGATTTGAGTGGACATACGGAATGGGTGCTATCATTGCTGTATTCCATGACGTTTTTATTTCAGCATCAATTTTTATTTATACCGGCGGTGAGATCGGGGCAGGGGCCTTAGCTGCTTTACTTACAATCCTTGGATATTCGGTGAACGATACCATTGTAACTTTTGACCGGATTCGAGAAAACCTAACTCTCAAAGACCAGTCTAAGTCCGCCAAAGTCGGAAGCCTTAGTTTGAAAGATATGTCTCTTACTGAAATAATTAACTTAAGTATAAATCAAACTCTTTCAAGAACGATCTTAACAGCTGGAACTACATTATTTTCTTGCTCCGCTTTATATGTTTTAGGTGGTGGTGCAATTAAAGAACTATCAGCAATTTTGGTGATTGGAATTATTGTTGGTACTTATTCGTCAATTTTCATAGCATCGCCATTGATTTTAAGTTTTACTAAAAATAAAAAGAACTAGGTTTTATTTAAATAAATAAATCTCATTAAAAATAATTAAAGGGTGAGATTTCGGTGATCGTTTGGCATTAAAATGGTGGGTTATTAACCAATAACTAATACCTTACATTTTTTTCTTCAACTAATTTGAAGCTACATCAGTATTTTGATATGTGCCGTATTAATTCAAATGAAGATTTTTTATCTTTAAACCTGAAAAGTAGGAGTATAATTTAAGAGTGGGTTCCAAGAAAAAGAAAAGCAAAGCAAAAGCAACCACCGGGAGTCGGTTTTGGGCCACTAGTCCAGAACACGTTGAACATCTTGTTAGAAATGGCAAAGTAGCTCCAACTGAAGTCGATAAATCGACAGCTACAGAGATAAAAGAAGACGAAGTTCCTGTTGAAGCTAAAAGTGCTAATTTAGACGAGTCTAAATCAAAAACAGCTTCTGAAGAAACTAAGAAAGAAGACACAAAGATTTCAAAAGAGGTGAAAACTTCTGAAGAAAAAGAAATTGAAATAAAACTGGAAACCGAAACTCAGGAAAATCTTTTAAAAGAGCCTGAAGAAACCAAGTCCATAAAAGCTGAGCCTGAAAAAAGTCATTCTCAACCGGATCTTATTTCGACAAATTTAGTAAATACGCAAGAAGACATATCAACAAAATCGCAGGGAGGTGTTACTACCGTGAAAGACAACGAAGAAAAACGAGATCCATCAAGAGACTATGGCGCAGATCCACTTGGCGCACGAATTAAAGTAATCGGAATCGGCGGTGGTGGAAATAACGCCGTAAATAACATGATCAGATCTTCGCTTGAAGGTGTTGAGTTCATGACTGCTAATACTGATATCCAGGCACTTAATTCTTCGTTAGCTGAAACAAAAATTCAACTTGGCGCTGTTTTAACAAAGGGTCTTGGAGCCGGTGCTAATCCTGCAATAGGTGAAGGTTCTGCAAGAGAAAGTGCTGATGAGATTCGTGAGCACCTTGTTGGAGCTGACATGGTGTTTGTTACTGCTGGAATGGGCGGTGGGACTGGTGGTGGAGCTGCTTCCGTTGTTGCAAGCATTGCAAAAGAAATCGGTGCGTTGACAGTTGGTGTCGTCACTAAGCCTTTCGTTTTCGAAGGTAAGCGTCGGATGGCAAATGCTGAGGCGGGAATTGCTGCTCTTAAAAGAGAAGTAGACACATTAATTACAATTCCAAACCAAAGACTTCTATCTATTGCTGGTCGGAATACAACATTGATCGACACTTTTAGAAAAGCCGATGATGTACTTTTCCAAGCTGTAAAGGGAATTTCAGACTTAATCCTTTTCGAAGGTTTGGTTAACGTGGATTTCGCGGATGTTCGCGCAGTA
>CAYYIQ010000046.1:12230-13630 GCA_964472005.1 uncultured Bdellovibrionales bacterium
ATGAGCGAAATGGGAATGGCGATGATGGGATCTGGTGAAGGTACTGGTGAAAATCGTGCACTTGAAGCTGCTGAAAAAGCTATCTCAAGTCCATTGCTTGAAGATGTATCTATTCACGGCGCAAGAGGTATCTTGATTAACGTAACATCTGGAATGGATGTAACTCTTCAAGAAATCAACGAAGCTGCTGAATTAATTCATTCAGAAGCTCACGACGATGCAAATATCATTTGGGGTATGGTAATTGACCCAGATATGTCTGACACTGTTAGAGTAACTGTTATCGCAACAGGTTTTGGTGATAAGATCGAATCCAAAAAAGGACTTGGCCTTCCACAGAACGCTGTTACTGGAAACCAAACATTAAACAACACTGTTGAAATAATGAATGGTACTGGTCAAGCGAGTGAACGTAGATTGGATATTCCAACTTTTAGCAGAAAGCAAAAAGATGTGACTACCGATGCTATGAGAATGAAAAAAGTCTCAACACCAACATTAGGTGAAGATGACGATAAGTATGAAATTCCAACTTTTTTAAGAAGACAAGCGGAATAGTAAAAGCTACTTATTGATAAGTCGAAAAGGGGGCAGCATTATCGAAATGATAAAGGCGCCCCCTTTTTTTATAATTTAGAATTTTAAGGAAGAGCAATGAAGCATATTTTAGCAGTTGGTAGCGGAAAGGGCGGAGTAGGTAAATCTACGGTCGCTACAAATTTAGCAGTCGCACTCGCAAATTCGCCAACGCTTGGGCTTGCAGGGAAAGTTGCCTTAATCGATGTTGATTTTTATGGCCCAAGTATCCCAACTTTAATGGGAGGAGGGGAGCTACAAGTCGATCCTACAAATGAAAAGTTTATTCCTGCTTTCAAGCATGGGGTAAAGTATATTTCGATTGCTTTCTTTCTTAAAAATAAAGATGACGCGGTTATATGGCGCGGACCAATGTTTGGAAAAGCAATGACCCAGCTTTTTGGGGATGTTAATTGGGGTGACATCGAAGTCGCGGTTGTAGATATGCCACCTGGCACAGGAGACGCCCAGCTTTCACTTTCACAACTTGTTTCTCTATCGGGCGCTCTTATGGTGACCACGCCACAAGAAGTCGCCTTAGCGGACGTACGACGTGCTATCAATATGTTCAGGAAAGTAAATGTTCCAGTACTTGGTCTCGTTGAAAATATGTCGGGGTATGTTTTACCAGATGGCAGCAAATTAAATATCTTTGGAGAAGGTGGTGGTGAATCACTATCGACTCAATACGAAGTTCCACTGCTGGCACAGATCCCACTCGATATTTCATTACGTGAAGGCGGAGACACCGGTTCTCCAAAAGCACTAGACCTCGAAAGCCCAGTTGGTAAAATGTTCTCCGAATTAGCAGAAACAGTTTACAA
>CAYYIQ010000046.1:13640-17952 GCA_964472005.1 uncultured Bdellovibrionales bacterium
TCCATAAAAAAAGAAGCCGAAGCCCCAAAGATCCAGGTAAATAACTAAGGTTAAGGTCGTTTCTATTCAATAGGTCGTGCACCCTCATGTTTTTTTGGGGCCGACCACAGAGACGCAGAGAGGGAGGTTCATGCGTAAAGTGTGGGATCTCTGAAGTGCCAGAACGTCTACAATAGAAACGATTGCTTTTCTCTGTGCCTCTGTGTATCTGTGTCGCCCCCAAAAAAACGCGAGGTTTCACGACGACACTCACACAAACCCCAACCCCCTCACTAAGCCTCGTATCGAAGCCCTTTTAATCTTACGATATTGTTTTCGACAATCTTTGGTTCCGATTGAACCGAAGTCGAGATAAAACTCTTACTGATTTCTGCGGCGTCGAGGTAGTATCTGATGGAAGCGATGGATCCTTCTTCGCTATAGGTTCCAGTTTTAAGGTTGAAATGTTGAGGAATCATTCCATAGTTATTTGTATGAGACATGATTACCATGTCTGAAACAAGCCTCATTAAAATAGAGGCGATTTCTAGAAAGTCTGGATTCTTTGTTTGACCATATAGTTGAAATGAATTGTAGGCCCAAATTGAGCATGCGCCTAAGTCATATTTCTTTTTTTTGTAACGTTTTTGTATTCCAGTCGAAATGAATTGTATTATGTCATGATACTCTTCAGCATTATCTTCGACACTCTTTTGTGCAAGTGTGAAAAAGTGTTGATGACCAGAGAGATGGGCAATCTCAATAAGTATTCGAATACTAAGAGGTAAAACTATCTCTTCAGAAATTTCAATATTAGAACTGTGTGCTGCGTGAACGCTATCGGTAAATTTTAAACTTGCGAGACTATCAACAGCGATTTTAATCAGAGAGCGATCTTCGAAAAATCCTGCAACTTGTAAAATTGTATATGCGGCAAAAATGCAATCAAGGTTTACCTCACCTTTTTTTCTTGCGCATGGTGTATGGGTTAGAAAGTTACTTAACCATTCGACTGACGAATAAATTTCAGCCTGGTAACTTGTGCTTGTTGACTGTCCTAGCTTTAATAAAGTTAGGATACTTAGGGATGTCTCAAGGGCATCCCCATTGTTTTTCGTAAAAAACGATCGTGAGTTGGAATATGATCCGTTCCCTGATCTGAAGGATGAGTGGGTATCAAAGATTGAAATATTAATTTGCTCTGAGATTGGCAAACCAGATTTGTCTAAATAGAATAGGAAGGGAGGAACCAACAGATTTAATTCGTATAGACTTCTTTTAGCGAGAAGCTTTTCGTCTATACGTTTTCCCCTGAAGCCAAAGTGAGACCCTAGGTTTTGTGTACAAACCCGTATGCTAGTTTCAATTTGGTCGCCGAGGAGTAAAACTGGTGGTATCATAATTGCGACTAAGTTAGTATGTTTATAGCCTTAGTGCAAGTCCCCAACAGAAAAAAGTTAAAAGAAAGAAAGCGAGGGATTATGACTCGCTTTCTTTTTCCTTCTCGATACTTATATCCTTTTGGATAGTAATTCCGAGACTATCTCCATCTTCCGTAATCTCAACATTTTCAACTTCCACCATGTTAAGTGATGGCTTGTAAGTTTGAGAAACTTGACCGGATTGAAGATTTGGCGCGATGTGCCCAGCTTCTTCGCCATTTAGGCCTTCTAACGCTCTTTTTTCAAGTCGTTTTTTCAGAGCCTGAGGTCTAGCAACTCTTGCTGCGTGTAAACCTTTTTGCCCAGCTTTAAGTTCGTATTCGACTTCTTCACCGTCTTTCAATGTTTTGAAACCATCCCATTCAATTACAGAATAGTGGACAAACACATCTTCGCCATTCGTGTGTTCAATAAAGCCAAAGCCTTTAGCGTCGTTAAACCACTTTACTTGACCTTTTAGTAAATCTGCCATTTTAAGTCACTCCTTAAACATCGATTACTTCGACCTCTTAATGTTAACTGGAAAATATCCCAGTAGACTTAGAGGAAAAAACCCATAAAACATAAATTGAGAAAAAATTATCTCAATCCAAACTCGTAACTGGTACTGCAAAGAACAAGCCAATAATGGAATTTATCGACTTCTTTTAAATAACAATTGGTTAAAAAATCTCTTAAGTCTTTAGACATTAATGGTTTAGGGTAATTATCAGTTTTTGGCAATTACAAATCTTTTACATCTTTAATATTTCTTTGTTAAATCTAGTAGAATTATTATTCTATCTTACTCGGCATAATTTGCTGATCTCGACCTAAACTTGCAGGTCCGATTGTAGATTTAAACGACAGCGTCAATATTTTGGATAGTAGATTTCTCGATTCGAGAAGTTATTCTATCTTATTTAGTGCGCCGGGCGCCGGAAATAATTTATCCTTGTAAGCTTTCTTGATTTGCTGAAAGATAAATATCGATAGGCACTTATCAAATAATTTCGATTTAAACTCGACCGTATATGCTTTCCTATTGCCCCGTGCACGAACTACCTCCGCAATCTTTGAGAAAACATGGGCCGGGGTCTTGGTGGTTGAAATAGTCCTCCTGGATTCCTGTCTGCATAGGAGTGACTCCCGGTCGCAGGAATATCGGGATGATTGTCGGGCTCTGCGAAATCAAAGGCGACAGACCGAGAGAATCCTTCTACTTATTTAACCTGGCGTAAAATCTACCCGTTGCCAACGGGGGCTATCAATTGTTTTTAATTCCTCTAGTTGTTCCTCTTGCTCTGTGGTTAACTATACTTAGCTTATATAGTTGATCTGCTAACCCAGACAGCAAAATCAGGCTGGTCTTTATTCGATATCGTAACCGACCAATGATAAATAAATGTCATTTAAAAATCTCAAAATTACATTCCCTAAATCTTAAATTTAAATTAAGAGAATTGTAATGTAGGTTAAACGCAGTAAATAATTAGGGGCACATTGAAAGATCAGGATATACAAGGCGAAAAGTTGTTAGCATTGGGTTCCATCGCGGGTGGAATCGCCCATGATTTGAACAACCTCTTGATGGCCGTTTTAGGACATATTTCATTTCTTAAGTTCAGCGACCAATCCACTAGTTCGATGGAATCAATCGAAGCCGCAGAAGTAGGGATTAAGCGAGCAGCCAAGTTAGTCCAGCAAATCTTAGACTTCGCACGAAAGGCCGAAGACAATATCCAGAAGAATTGTGATATCTGTGCTCTCGTACGTTCTTCGATCCCACTTGTTTCACCATCTTTACCTGAGACGATAACACTTGGTTTAAAACTTCAGGAATCTCAAATTATAGTTACCGCAGACGAAGCACAGTTGACGCAAATCATTCTTAATTTGATGATGAATGCGCGCGATGCAATGCCATCGGGTGGTAAGATCAATATTTCAATTGATAAAGTCAATTTCGAAGAAGATATTGTGATCAACGGATTTATTCTCACACCAGGTATCTATGGGAAACTTCGGGTCTCGGATCAAGGTCATGGAATATCAGCTCAAATCCGTGGTAAAATTTTTGATCCATTCTTTACAACCAAACGTGGAACCGGCACGGGGTTTGGTTTGGCTACAGTTTTCTTTTTAGTAAAATCACTAGGTGGTGCGATCGACGTTTCCAGCGAAGTCGGAACAGGCACAACCTTTGATGTTTTGCTGCCGTTGTTAGGGAGTGAGTTAAGTAACTCTTTTGAAGCTGAAATACCAAGCCAAACTCTCGCCGTAAAAAATAAATTCAAAGAGCAACTAGAAGAAACTAAAAACGTACATCCAAGGCAACAGCAAAAAAAGATTTTAGTGGTAGACGATGAAGAAGCGGTACGTCTAGTTCTGCAAAGAAGTTTAGAAATTTTAGGTTATGAAGTCGATACAGCCGAAGACGGAAAAGTTGCGATTGGTGTCTTCGAAAAAAATCCGACTTCTTATTCATTGGTCGTAATGGATATGATTATGCCAAATATGGCAGGAGACGAGTTGTTCTATAAACTTAAAGAAATTGATAGCGACGTTAAAGTCCTAATCTCATCCGGCTACTCCTCAGACGGAAAAACCCAAAACCTAATAGCAAACGGCGCAAAAGGCTTCATCCAAAAACCATTCGCAATCGAAGAACTCGCAAGAGAAGTCGAAAGCGTCCTAGCACTTTAATCCAGGTAGAGTCGTTAAAACGACTCTAAATTCACAAGACATTACCTAAATACACCGCTGGCCGTCACCATTCTATTTCATCCCAAGGTCCCACCGCGTCCCGAGTCCAACCTGTGCCCCAAGTCCCACGTGTGCCCCCGAGTCCAACCTGTGCCCCAAGTCCAACGTGTGCCCGCGAGTCCAACGTGTTGCCCCAAGTCCAACGT
>CAYYIQ010000047.1:0-17951 GCA_964472005.1 uncultured Bdellovibrionales bacterium
TTTTAAAAGGGCGAAGTGGAAAAGTCTGAAAGGAATAATGGCTCAATTAAAAGGTATCGATTTTAAAAAAGGAGAAGTGGTATTCAGGGAAGGGGATGTAGGTGATGCATTATATATTATAAAGAAAGGTTCAATTCAAATTTCTCGCAAAATTTTGAATGGGGAAGATGTTCCTCAAAGTTACATACCAGCCGGTAATTATTTTGGCGAAATGGCTTTAGTTGGAGAATCTCCGGGTTTAAGAACAGCCACCGTAAAGGCAGCCGTGAGATGTGAAACTTTAGTCTTGGATCGTCAATATGTTTCAGGATTTTTATCGGCAAATCCAGCAATCGAAAAATCAGTTAATGAAACTGTTGCTAGAAGAAAAATCGAAAATTTACTTGATGAGACTACCGTAACCCAGGGAGCCTTACTAGGCTTTGCTTTTGGAGAAGGTCTTACTGATGCAGATAATATTCTGATAATTGATTCAGATCTTTGTGTCGGTTGCGATAATTGTGAAAAGGCCTGCGCTAGCACCCACCATGGTACAAGTCGTTTAGATAGGAAAGGAGGTAAAAGTTTTGCTTCTATCCAAATACCAATCTCTTGTCGACATTGTGAAAACCCCCTATGTATGTTGGATTGTCCTCCCGATGCAATTCAGAGGAAGGCCGATGGTGAGGTTATAATAAACGAGAGCTGTATCGGCTGTGAAAATTGCACAAGGAATTGTCCGTACGGCGTTATTCAAATGGTTTATGATAAGAAGAGCTCTCCTTTAAAGAGAATCTTTGAGCTTCTTGGTGTGTCTCAACCAAGTACAAAATCGAAGTCAGCCAAGGCCGCTAAATGTGACATGTGCGAAGATTTAAAAATGGGACCAGCGTGCGTTAGAGCCTGTCCCACCGGAGCCGCAATGAGAACTAATCCAAAGTCGATCATGGATCTAATTGATATAAGTAAGTGAAAAAAGAAAATTTTTTAAATTATAGAGAGTGGCATTTCGCGAAGATTTTATTTTTTTTAATGTCATTTAGTATTTTACTTTATTTCTATGACTCTCCAATTGGGGGGCGGCGCGGAAATACGTTAATTGGTTATAGTTTTGGAATCTTTGCTGCAATAGTCATCCTATATTTAACTTATTTTGGTATTAGGAAGCGTTCATACAAAAGTGGGCGAGGTGATCTTGTTAAGATATTGTCTAGTCATGTTTGGCTTGGTCTGTCTTTAATTATTGTTGTCCCATTCCATTCTGGATTTCATTTTGGTGCGAATGTCCATACGTTGACTTATGTCGTAATGCTTTTAGTCGTAATCTCGGGGATCTTTGGTGCAATTTTCTATAGAATTTTCCCCTACTCACTTAATACCCAACGTGGGGGAGACAAGTTAGATAAGACTTTCGAACAAGTATCTTCTATTGATGAAGATATAGAGAAAATTTTAATCGCCCATCCAAAATTAAAAGATTTTTCAGATAAAATAGATTTTGATGCGGGGAATTATCGAGAGGGAAATTTCACTTTTAGAAAAAAATCTTTAAAACAAGAACGTATTATGTCGTATTTGGCAAATCTTTCGAATGCAGAAAGTTCAGTCGCGATCGAGATAGTTTCTTTAGTAGAAAATAAGGTGAAATTAATAAATTATATAATCAATGAAGCTAGAGCCAACGCATTTTTGAAAATTTGGTTGGTTTTTCATATACCATTAACTTTTTTGCTTTTGGTTTTATTGTTCGTGCATATCTTTTCAACATTAATGTTTCGGACGTAGAATTGTAATGTTTAATCAAAAAACTGTTAAAAAACTTTCTTCCTATATTTTTATATACTCCGTGGGCCTTTCGGCGATCGGATTGTTGTTTTTTTATATAATTCCTGTGACGAAGGATGATAAATCAGCATGGGTTATTGGAGAGATGTCTAGCTCTCACAAGTTTATTGAGAAAAACTGCGCACTTTGCCACAAGGACGAGTTTGAGCCGATCGAAAATAAAAGCTGCACTAATTGTCATGCTCTATCAACACATGTTTTGAATGATGAAATAGCAGAGGATACGGTCGCTAAAATAGAGGCGCGTTCTTGCGTAAGTTGTCATTTTGAGCATTCCGGAGAAACTAATTTAATTATAAAAGATGATAAAATGTGCGTCGATTGTCATGGCGATCTTAACCGCGTAATTTTGAATCCAAAGGTAGAGAACGTTAAAAACTTCGATAAACATCCAGAATTTAGATATTTATCATTCTCCAATCCTAATTTGAAACTAAATCACAATGTTCACCTAGCTAAAGATATTCGGGGTGAGAATGGTTATGAAACACTTGGGTGTGCTGATTGTCATTCAGTACAACAAAATGGAGCGATATTGCCAGTTAACTATGAAAAGAATTGTCGTTCCTGCCATAAGTTAGAAATAGAATATAGAAATACAGTGAAAAATGTGCCTCATGTAAATCAAGATCAAGTGTTTTCAGAGTTATTTAAAGAATATAGCGCTGCATTCTTTGATAAAAGTAAAACTATGGAAGCAGATAGACTTAGGCCTGGCAAAAATACAATGATTTCTGAAAGCGAGCTAAGAATTGAGAAATCTATTATCCTTTCTCGTGCAAGAAATGCAGAGGAAGAGATGTTCCTAAAAGTCGGTTGCAATTTATGTCATGAAGTTAAAGAAAAAGTAAATTTTGATATTGAATCAAATGAAAACGTAAGCAAATTTGAAATCATTTGGAATGAAGAGAGCAATGAGTCTGGTACGAGACGTGCTTTCAACCATAGTATGCACGATATAGTTAGCTGTGAGAGCTGCCATGAGGACATTCGTAAATCTGAAAATTTTGATAAGAAGTCTTTTCCAAATGTAAACACATGTCATACTTGTCATAGTAGTTTGGGTGGAGCGACTCAAAATTGTACCTCCTGTCATGCGTACCATGAATCCGTCGATTTCGATGAAGCTAGTAAAAAAAGCATTGTAGACATATTAAGTAAGATAAAATAAGATCTATAAGCTGTTTCCAATATTGCATGTTTGTCCGTCGCTTTAATTAAACTACGCATATCTTAAGGTTTTAGCGTTTAGAGCGTGCGATAATTATTCTTTTTGATAGGCTATTGTATTAGAGAGATTGATGACATCAGTGTTTCCTTCTCATGTTATAATTCCATTTTCATTTAAAGTAAGTTGCTAAGATGCTCAAAATATATTTTCTAAACACGCGTTTTAATCGAACTTTGTTAGCGTTAGGCCTACTTCTGTTAGCTTCGTGTTCTGGTGGTGATAGTAATATCGAGGGAACATCCTTTCAAAGTGGATGCGATGGAACTTGTGCTCAAGACCATTTGGATGAGTCTGAGGTAAAAAGCATAATTATACAGGCTCAGGCCGCATCAAATGCCTATGGTGTCGCGGGTACTTTTGCCGTCGTTGATAGAGTCGGAAATGTCCTCGCGGTGTATGAGATGGACGGTTCAAATGCAACAACTTTAATTGATGGACAAATAGGTGCAGTTGGAGGATTGGAAGGTGCGAGAGTTCCGTCGAGTCTTGTAGCAATTTCTAAGGCTGGGACAGCTGCTTATTTGAGTTCCCAAGGAAATGCATTTTCGACCCGAACAGCTAGTCAGATCGTACAAGAACATTTTGATCCAGGTGATGCGAATCAGCCAGCAGGACCGCTTTTTGGTGCACAGTTCTCCCAATTACTGTGTAGTGATTTAACTGTGAAAAATACTTCTAAAAACGGACCTAGAGGATTGCCGTTGGGGTTGTCTGCAGATCCTGGTGGATTCCCATTATATAAAAATGGAGTCGTAGTCGGGGGAGTCGGAGTCGAAATAGATGGTTTGTATACCTTCGATAAAAATATCAGAGATTTCGATAATGCTGAAGTTATTGAAAATTTAGATGAGTTTATCGCTTTGGCTAGTACTGTCGGTTTTGAAGCTCCAGATAATCGTAAAGGGGATTCAATCTTTCTAATTGGTAAGTCCTTTAGATACTCGGATGTAACTTATTCAGATTTGAATGTAGTAGAAATTGCTTCGGCAAGCTTCGATGCTGGAAAATATATTGCTGTACCACCTTTTTTTGCTGGTCAGCCTCTAAGTGGAACGACGTTTGGTTCGCTTGAGTCAGGATTTGCAAACAGTACCCGTATGGGGTTACCTACTGCCGTATTGGTCGAAGGTTCAAATGTACGTTTCCCGAGCGTGAATGGTTCATCAATCGGGGGAAGCGAGCTTAGCAAAGTTGAAGTCGATGCTTTGTTAGATTCTGCAATTCTTACGGCATCTAAAACAAGATCTGCAATAAGAAATCCAAAAGATACGCCAGCTCGCGTTTCAATATGGATAGTTGATACGACAGGTCGGCAACTAGGATTTGTTCGATCGCAGGATGCTCCCGTTTTTGGAACTGACGTCGCTTTGCAAAAAGCTAGAACTGTTGTTTTTTTTAGTTCTAGTGACTCTCAATCTAAAGTAAACGCGATTCAGGAATTAGAGCGAAGCAATGGTGTGCAAATTGAGGATTATTACTCTAATTTAAGTTCAAAATTTGGAAATTCCGAGATCTCAGGTAATTATGCATTTTCAAATAGGTCTATTGGTAATTTAACAAGACCTTATTTCCCAGATGGAATTGAAAATACTTTAAATGGTCCATTTTCGCTGCCGTTTCCGGGTAAGGGAGTGAGTAGTACTGGAAGAAGTTGGAGTCCATTCAATACCGGATTACAACTTGATTTTATCCTACGAAACGTTTTAGCTCCATTGAGCGGTGTTATTCCAAAGACTTGCGTAGACAGTAAAGTAGTTGGTTCAAGACTCGCAAATGGAGTGCAAATCTTTCCCGGTGCTGTTCCTCTTTATAAAAACGGCACTCTAGTTGGAGGTATCGGAGTCAGTGGAGATGGAGTAGACCAAGATGATTTTATCTCTTTCTATAGCGTCAGTCGGGAGGCTCTCGATAGTGCTGGCCATTTAACTGTAGGAGATCCTGTACTTGGTTTCAATGCGCCTAAAGAAATAAGAAGTGATAATTTAGTTTCTCAAGCTGAGCGATTAAGGCTTAGGTATATCAATTGCCCTGAGTCTGCGTTTATTGGATCGAGCATTCAAAAAGTTTGTGATGCCTTATAATTTTTAGGTTTAGCCATCTAAGATAGAGGGGCTCAAAATTGGAAATTTAAAAATAGGCTCTGATCAAACTTGGGTAGAAATAATTCTTTCTTTGTTGGTTTCTTTCCGATTTTCGTGGCAAACTTAAATACAACTGATACCTAGGATTACTCTTAAAATTGCGGTTGAGCTATCATGTTGATGAGCTTTTGAATGTCTTTTTAATCGATAGTTAGCTATTCGTTTAGGACTATTTTCGTTATCTTAGATAAATTATCAAGATACGTGTAGAGTTCAGTTCGGATTAATAGAGAGGCAGAAGTCTAATTAAAGATAATGCCTCTTAAGTTACTTGACCTGGATGTGGGATTTTTAACAGTATTCTATCCTTGGCCACCCATATAAAGTGTAATCGTTCCTGGACAGATGCCATTCCCAATATTGAAATTTCCTGTTCCAGAACCACTCGCTAAATTTCCATCCCCAGCGACGTTGCCGAAACTAGAGCTTCCTGTAAATGTGAAATGACCGATGTGATCTACTGTACCAGTTATAGGGACGTCGGAAAAACCTTCTTGATCGTCAAAATTTCCGGTAAGTGAGCAAAGATTTGGAGCACTGCACGAGCTATCCGAACCAGCCACGACTGTGAATTCGATATCGAATCCTCTGCAACCCGTTACGCCAGTATTACCCATGCCAGAACCAAACCAGTTACCAAGGTTTTCACTCGGAGGGAGAGGGGCTGGAGTAGGAGTCGGAGTCGCTGAGGGAGAAGGTGATGGAATTGGTGGTGGCGCGATCGTCGGCGTTGCAGTTGGACTTACAGAAGGTGTAGGCGATTGCACTGGCAATGTTTCTGTCTCGGATGGTTGCGCTTCAGGCTCGGGAGTGGGTTTGGTCGGAGGGTAGAC
Source organism: uncultured Bdellovibrionales bacterium (assembly GCA_964472005.1). Classification (GTDB taxonomy): domain Bacteria; phylum Bdellovibrionota_C; class UBA2361; order SZUA-149; family DAOLCO01; genus CAYYIQ01. Next base: position 6,030 of record CAYYIQ010000047.1, read on the forward strand.
TCCTACGTAACTAATTCCAGAGACTAAGACATTTTGCTCTGCGATATCAAAAGAACATAATATTTCGGTGTCAAAATCAGCAGCGATATCGCAGACTGGAAGGCTGTTTAGGAAGATCACTCTTATGTTCTTATAGTCTTTTTTATCTAAAACATCTCTAATTGATTGGAGTAATGGGGATTCGCAGATGCTATTAGATACGTCTGATAAAATTTGTGGAAAGCTATTTTGTAGGTTGTCGATTTGAACCAAAATATCGTCGCTTATACAGCCTACTATTTTAAGAGATGAAAAAGCATTCGCAAGCAATGCTCGATTTGGTGAATCTTCGTCGTTATCTAAGTTTAGCAAGATCCGAATGATGGTGTTGCTGTCAAGAAAATCAAGAGAGTCTGTATCGATAGCTTGTCCTAAGAAAGTTTTCGTTTCGAGGGGAGACCCATAAGAGAGAGTAATATCAACGGTCGTTAAAGTGTAATTGCTGAATGTTAAAATTGAATCGCCTGATTCCGCGCTAATTGGTCTGCCACTTTTGTCAAAAGTCACACGTAACGCTTGGTTTGCGGCGTTTTTGTATACAACACTTAGATCCCCTGCATTTATGCCGTCATTTCTTGAAAAAATTATTATTGATTCGCCGTTTTCTAATGCGGCAGAAATTGCGACCGGTGAAGAGGATTTTGCGAGTTGTCCAAGTCTTAAGTTTATTGACGCGCTAACCGGTGCCAGCTCTATTTTCGGATTTGAGCCATTCGAACCAGAACCATCTCCACCACAACTTAGTAAAAGTGGTGCGGACAAAAGTAAGTAGAAAACAATAAATTTTTTTAAGAACATGAGTGTATATGAAAATATTTAAAGGTTAATGTCAATTAATTAAACTTAATACTGAAAATTGACCATTTCTCCAATGTATATTTCTTATTAAAATTGATTGGGTTTGTGAGAATTGCTGTATAAAAAATGAAATTTAGGGTGGCGCATCTGGCAAAGCCACAATATAGTCATCTTCGTGCGCGACTAGATAGTTTGAATGAGTTTGAAAGACACATCGTAGATTCTTCTAAAATTCATTGCATAGTCGTGAATCTGCATTAATGTTAACGTATTTATTACAGCATAGTTTCGTTATCGAATCTTCGCAGTTGTTTGAAACTTTATTCTAGAGAATTTAAATAATAATGACACGTAGAAAATACTGTGAAATCACTTTTGACCGAGTTTTTTTTACTAATATAGAGATTCGAACTTCTATACACTTCGTCCTTCTAGTGACGATTCTATTCCTATGTCCTGTCGAACTTAAAGCCGAAACTTCGGATGATGTTGATGAGGTAATGACTCGAAAGCGTCCAGGTGCTGAAGAAGATTTGCAGGGACATTACTCGGAACCTTTCAATGAAAGTATTTATGATTCAATTCAGAGCCAAGATTCGTCATCGTCAGAATTTGTGTCTGCCCCAGATAGGTGGAGGCAATTTTATAAGGGGAAGTGGTACGATCCATATAACCAGAATATTTTGAAGGGTGATGTCCCTATCTTCGGATCTCCTGGGCATGAATGGTTTTTCGAGGCAAATTTAGTATCTGATACGTTGGTTGAGTTGCGAAATGTTCCATTGGGTGTTGGAGTCGCTTCAACAAACAATCCACAAAGCAATGATGTCTTGGGTGATTATGAACAATCTATGCTCTCTCAGAACCTTTTGACAAGATTCTCTTTAATCAGAGGAAATACGGTTTTTAAGCCACCAGCTTTTGAACTGCGTGTCGCGCCTGTTCTTAATTATAATTATACAGATGTTGGCGAAATTGGGGCATTGAATGTTAACCCAAATCAGGGGACATATCGCGAAGATTCTCATATTGGATTTCAAGAGCTTTTTATTGATGCCCACATTGCAGACATAAGTGATCGCTATGACTTCGTCTCAACCCGCCTTGGGATTCAACGGTTCAATAGCGACTTTCGAGGTTTTATTTTTAATGATGATGCGCCAGGTGCAAGGATTTTTGGGACATGGGACTCCAATCTCTATCAATACAATTTGGCTTGGTTTAATCGACTTGAGAAGGATACTAATTCAGGTCTGAATTCATCATTCGAAGATAGATTTGAACAGGTCCTAGTGGGTAATTTGTATTTTCAAGATCAGCCGATCCTCGGACAAAACTTACAACTTTCGGTTCTGCATCGAGAGGATCGCGCAGGGAATCACGAAAGCGAGTACGATCAAAATGGATTTTTAGTTCGACCAGCAGCGATTGGTAACGAAAGACCAAAGAATATTTACAACACCTATCTTGGATTGAATGCAGATGGTCACATCGGACGAATTAATACCTCGGGTGCTTTTTACTACACTTTTGGGTCGGAAACTAATAATCAAATAGCACAGCGCGATACTACCATATCGGCTTATATGGCAGCATTGGAATTATCCTACGATATCGATTGGACGAGAGTGAGAGTTTCCTTTTTTCATTCTTCAGGTGATTCTGATCCGACTGATGGCACGGCAACCGGGTTTGATACGATCTCAGATACTCCAAATTTTGCTGGAGGTGACCTTTCTTATTGGCAAAGACAGGGGATTCCTCTCGTAGGCGGCGGCGGTGTGAATCTAGTTAATAATTTGAGTTTGGTGCCCAGTCTGAGGGCTGGCAAGCAGCAGGGCCAAGCGAATTTTGTAAATCCTGGTTTGTTTTTATTTAATACAGGGATAGACTTTGAAATAACACCTAAGTTAAAACTAATTAACAATGCGAGTTATTTGATGTTTGACGATACTGCTAGTCTTGAGTTTGCCAGGCATGATGGTTCGATTAGTCGTGATATAGGTTTTGATTTTTCGTCGGGAATTTTGTACCGACCATTTTTAAATAATAACGTGCAAATTCGAGTAGGGGTCGCAACATTGGTGCTAGGTGATGGATTGAAAAATTTATATGGTCAAGATGCTCTGTATGATGCTTTTAGCAATTTAATTTTCGCTTTTTAAAATCCGTGATTCAATTTTTAATTATATTTTTATTAGGTTTGCCGAGTTTTGCGTCGGCAGATACTAGCACGCCCAAAATTGGTATCTCTGAAGAAGCTGCGCACCAGCAAAGTGTCGGCTGCCAAGATTGTCATAGTAAAACAGATGCTCCTACGATGCATAAAAGCAAAGCGTTGGTTCTTGGATGTTCTGATTGTCACGGGGGAAATCCTTCTGTTAGGGCTTTGAATTTAGCAGAAGATTCAAAAGAGTATTTAGCCGCAAAAAAAAATGCACATGTTGCACCTTTGCTTGAAGAGTTATGGGATGGTTCAAGAAATCCCGAAAGACTTTATTCTAAAACTTTAAAAGAATCGTTAGATTTTATTAAATTTGTTAATCCTGGCGATCTTAGAGTTGCTGACCAGAGTTGTGGTGGATGTCACGATTCCATCGTTAAGGCTGTGCAGACTTCACTTATGACGACGGCGGCAATGTTTTGGGAAGGCGCGTCTTACAATAACGGAATTTTACCTAATAAAATAGCTTTTCTAGGTGAAAGTTATGATATTGACGGTCTGCCTCAAGAGATTCATACTCATAATTATTCACTAGGAAATCTAAAAAATAAATGGGTATTGCCCAAATTGCTTCCTATGCCGCAGTGGGAAGTGACAGAACCGGGTGATGTTTTTAGGGTTTTCGAGAGAGGTGGTTTGTTTGTAAATACTCAATTCCCTGAAATTGGGAATCCAAATCTTCTTGAGGAGCCAGGCAAGCCAGATGTTCTAGCGTCAAACCGTGGTCCTGCAACGGGTGGAAGAATTTCCGTTCCGGTACTAAATATACATAAGACAAGATTGAACGACCCTCATTTAAGCTTTTTTGGTACAAATGATCATCCTGGTGACTATCGAAGTAGTGGTTGCACGGCATGTCATGTTGTTTACGCGAATGATAGAAACCCAACTTCGTCGGGACCCTATGCCCAGTATGGAAACACTGGGACAACTCAAACAGTTGACCCAACAATTCCTAAAGGAGAATCTGGACATCCTATAAAGCATGAATTTACAAGGGCAATCCCGACTAGCCAGTGTATGGTTTGTCATATGCATCAACCAAATATGTTCGTGAATAGTTTTCTTGGATTCACGATGTGGGATTACGAATCTGATGCCAAATTTATGTGGCCAGAAAAACAAGTTTATCCAACAAACAAAGAAATGTTTGATGCATTAGATCGCAATCCAGAAGAAGCGGTCATCCGTGGTAAGTGGAAAGATTCAGAATTCCTAAATAACCTTGCTATGATGAATGGTGAACTGAAAGATACTCAATTTGCCGACTATCATGGTCACGGATGGAATTTTAGAGCGGTCTATAAAAAAGATAGAAAAGGAAATTTATTGGATAAAGAGGGCGACAAGGTATCGTTCGAAGATCCTGATAAATTTAAAAAAGCTGTTCATTTAATGGATATTCATGCGGAAGGGGGGATGCAGTGTGTCGATTGTCATTTTTCAATCGATAGTCATGGCGATGGAAACTTATATGGAGAAGTTGCTCATGCAGTTGAAATAGGATGTGAAGATTGTCATGGAACTAAAGAAAAGAAAGCAAATTTGAGATCTTCTGGACCAGCTGCCCCAGCAAATGGAACTGATTTTAGTTTGCAACGCACTAGTTTCGGAAAACCAAGGTTTGAGTGGAGAGATGGACTCCTGTTTCAAAATTCAAGTGTTGACGAAAATCTTAGGTGGGAAGTTAAGCAGGTGATCGATACAGTTACTAAGGGTAGCCGTAATTATAATAGTAAAGCTGCAAAAGCTAAAAATATAACTAAATTTGATAGCGATAAATTAGCTCATGATAACAATGAGATGTCTTGTTTCACCTGCCATAGTTCTTGGGTCACAAGTTGCGCGGGCTGCCATCTTCCTATTAAATCAAATTGGAAGCAAGATTCAAAACATTATGATGGGAAGGAAACAAGAAACTGGGCGACTTATAACCCTCAAGTCGTAAGGGACGATATGTTCCAAATTGGTAAACACGGTCCTGCGAAGAATGGTAAAATTGTACCTGTGCGGTCTTCAAGTGCTCTTGTATTAAGTTCGGAAGATATCAATCGACAGAAAATATACGTACAGCAGCCTCCAATCTCATCATCTGGCTATAGTTCTCAAGCTTTTGCACCACATTTTCCACATACTGTTAGGTCAAAAGAAACAAAGGATTGTAGTGACTGTCATGTCAGTAAAGAGAACGACAATAATGCGATCATGTCGCAGTTGCTTTTACTTGGAACAAATTTCGTAAATTTCATGGGTCATTACTGCTACGTTGCAATCGGTGATGCTGGTCTTGAAGCTGTTCAAGTTACCGAGTGGGAAGAGCCACAGGCTGTTATCGGAAGCTATTTACATAAATATGCGTATCCAGACTGGTATAAAAACCACCAAGATAATAATGAAACGCTTGAGGTGAGTCATTCTCATCCTTCGGAAGGTGGTTCGGTTAATTCCATACAGTTAAGAGGTGAATATTTGTTCACAACCGCAGGTGAAGGCGGATTTCGTGTCTATGACGTTGCGAATATAGCTAACAAGGGTTTTTCAGAAAGAATTGTTACCGCACCTTTTTCTCCGTTAGGTCACGACACTCATGTCCCAAGTAAAAATGCGACTTCATTTGCATTACCTACGACAATGCCGATCGCTCCATTTCGCAAAGTAGGTCCAGAAAATATGGAACTCCCGATGCATCAGATTTATCACTATGCAGCTATCGTCGATTCTGAGGAAGGTTTAATTTTAGTTGATGTAAATACCCTTGCAGATAGGGATAGAACTAATAACTTTTTGGCACGCGCATTAACTTGGAACAAAAATGGGGTTCTTAATGGGGCTAAACAAATAAAATTAGCGGGGCATCGCGCATTTATTTTAACTACGAATGATTTAGTGATTTTGGACCTAGATGACCCACTCAATCCTCGGTTAATTTCAAAGATGAGTTTCAATGATCCTAAGTCGGTAGAAATACAGTTTAGGTATCTCTTTCTTATCGATAGCGATGGTTTAAATGTGATTAATATCGATGATTACAGTACGCCAATGCAAATTCTTGCTGCAAAGATCAAGCTAAGTGATGCAAGGAATATTTATTTAGCCAGAACGTTTGCGTATGTTGCGGGTGGAAAAGAAGGACTTGTAATAATAGATATCGAAAAGCCAGAATCACCATTTATTTATATGAAATTCGATAATGGCGGGACAATAAATGATCTTAATGATGTGAAGATTGCAAGCACCAATGCCAGTTTGTTTGCTTACTTAGCCGACGGCCAGAATGGCTTGAAGGTAGTACAACTCACTGATCCGGATCGTGTCCCTACGTACTATGGTTTTTCGCCCGATGTAAAACCAGTTGTGATTGCGAGTAAGAAACTAAACGGACCAGCCATAGCGATTTCCAAACCATTGGATCGAGATAGAGCTGTAGATGAAACTGGTAACCAAGTCAGTATATTTGGTAGGCTAGGATCAAGACCTTTGAATTTAATGGAGATGGAAAGACTATACAAAAAAGCGGATGGTACGCTCTATAGTGTTGATTGATCTTTATAACTCTGAACTAGCTATAATATCGGGCTGGTACTAGTTTTTTTCCGAAAGTAATTCTTTAAGTTTAGAAAGATTTTCTTTCCTTCCAGTTTCACGAAGTGCGTTGCCAGCAGGTGTAAGCCAAATATGATTTTCTAATAGAAAAACGGATCTTTCTAAGAGAGTCGTTTTGTCTATATCTAATTCTTTTGAGAGTAGCTCCGTGCGGTTAAAGAAGTCTGCTCTTCCAAGATTTCCTAGATCTGCATCCATTAGGTATTTTGAAAGGTCTGAGAGAGAAATTCGTTGGTAATCTTTACTGATTTTAGTTGAAAGAATGCAATTCATTACTTCTTCTATTTGAGATGTATTATAATTGCCGTCTATTTTCATTTCACGCTCAGCTAATTTTGCCGCCAAATATTCGTTTTGACCGTTCTTAAATAGGAATCCTGCATCATGGAAAGCGGCAGCGATCTTGAGTAATTCAATTTTTTCAGGAGCTAGATTGTCAGTTTCGGCAAGAAGTATCGATTCGTCGATTACTTCAAAAGTGTGCGGGAGGCCATGATATGTTAAACGTGATGGGAGATCTTCTTTCAAACGCAGAATAATCTTTTGTGCTACGATTGGAAGATCTAATTTCGCTGTAGTTTTAGAATTCACAAATAATATATTCCATGATCGTCTGTTATTAGCAATCGAATATTCAACTTACGAACTAAATCATTTTTTATTCGTGCGCAAATAAACAGAATTTATTCGGTCTCTCACATTTTATTTATATTGTAGGAGACCTCTCGCCATCTATAAGTGACTTTACTATAGGCGAACATATTATTCTATAACGACAATCATGTGCAATTTATTTATGCAATGATGCTGACATGATTGTCCCGTCTAATGCTTTTCTCATCCATCATCTTTAACGACGATTTTCGAATAAAACTTTACAATATGAGTGTCTTCTCGAGACCAGCAAGTTTGTTGCTTTGGTTGTATGACATTTCCAAGAAATGCAGAAAGAAGGGGCTAGAGGTTTTATCTCTATGATCAAAAGAGTTGGGGATAAGAGGATAAATAGATGTACTTTAAATTGGGAAGTGCTCGGACGAATCAGGGTAACATAACCTCAAAAAATTTGCTATCATTTATATGAGTGTTAGTTGTACGAACGTGCTTCCCGTGTGCCGATCAATGTTCGTAAATACGTGTTATTAATAACTGATTCTGTCTGCATCTGGTTCAGATTTATAACATAGCTAATTTGCTGGGGATCTATAGATGTTTTGCAATCAAATTGGGGCCGTTAGATGAGCGAAAGGAATCCATGGAAATGTCTTTCATCGAGAATTGTCTATGACAATGATTATGTGAGTTTACGTGAAGATGAAGTAGTTAACCCTGATGGTTCTCTAGGAGTTTATGCGGGTTACAATATACGTTATGCTATAGCGATTGTGGCGATTGACGAAGGAGGTGATCTCTTTCTAGTTGGTTAATTTCGATATGCTGTTAATCAGTATGCCTGGGAGATCGTTGAAGGTGGGGCTGAAATAGGAGAAAGTCCCATAGAAGCTGCAAAGCGTGAATTAAAAGAGGAACTTGGAGCAGAAGCGGATACCTGGGTTCCTTTAGGTCCAGAAATTCATATTTCGAATTGTCATACAAGTGAAAAAGCACAAATCTATTTGGCGAGAAACCTAACTTTCACGGAACATTCACGTAAAGGTAGTGAAGTTCTTAAAATTAAAAAAGTATCTATTTCAGATCTAGATAAAATGGTAGAAAGTGGTGAAATCAATGATGCTCTTAGTCTAATCGCAATAACAAGGGCAAAGGATGTACTATAGCAAAAGTAGGTATTATGGGCGAAGAGATCCAGTGGAAAAAATGCAGTATCTGCAAAGAGTCAATTAATTTTAGAAGCACATATATTAAGTGCAGTGTTTCAACTTGTAATTCTAAACGTGCTGGGATGGTTTTTTGCAGTGTGAAATGTTGGGATTCTCATGTTCCAGTAATGAGGCATCGGGAAGCCTTCTATAGCGAATTAAAATCTCCGGTTTCGCTTAGGGCCGAGCAGGATAGCTTAATAAGTAAATTAAAAACACCTGAAGAAAAAAAGGTAGTTAAAAAAAATAGCCCCAGCATTATCGTTCGAAAAAGATCTCAGTAAACGTATTCGCGAAACTTTTTGCCGTCGTAGATATACGCCTTAAGATTTGGATGTTCTTTTGTGAGAATATGATTTTTGGATCTTAAATCTTTTGCGAAAATAAAAGGACCGTTAAAATTTGGGTCGTTTGCAGGCATATAAGGCTCATAGACCGTATAATTTCTTTCGTTATTCTTAAAGTCATACTTCATTTCGTTAATACATGATGGGGTTATTTTTCGTTTTGGATCAAGCCTTAAGGTTAGATCTGAATTGTAGTTGAAAAACTTTGTGGGAGCAGGGGCCATTAGTTTTAATAAAATATATTCTTCTATTTTTTTAGATTCCCAGTCGTTTGTATCTGAAGCTTCAAGCAGCTCATGTAAATAGCAGTGATCTAAAAAAGTATAAGCTTTTTGGACTAATGATGCACTCAAGCCTAACCCACGTAAACGTGAAATTATTCGAACTCCCCAAGATGTTTTAATAAATATTAAGCCCGTTTTAATCTGATGGTTCTCAGCTTCTTTAAATATATCGTGTTTTAAAGATTTTAAACTTGATGAGTAGGTGTAAAATCGAGCGGGTAGATTAATCGAGACAGTAAAGATAAATGAAATTAGAATTGTAAGGATGAAGAAGTTTTTTAAGTAGAATGTTTTAAAAAGATTGAAAGGCCTTACCTCAATTTCGCCTATTATTCGAAAGAGCTGTACTATTGAGAACGCAGTTAAGGGAATCCAAGCGACGATGGTTGAGTACATAAATCGCGGACCCAAAAATGAATCTCGGTGCCAGTAAAAAAAATACATAAGTGGAAAGGTAAATCCAATTGCAAGAAGTCTCTTAGGCCATATGGGCAAATGTTTCTTTATTAGGAGGTAAATCGCCACAAAATAGAGAGAAGGCAAACTTCCTTCGAACAACATTTCTTGGACTAATTGAAGATCCACTAACTCATTTCGTAATCCTGTTAGCGGAGTGTGTTGATGTCCCCAAGGAGATTCGTGAAAACCAAGCCCATGGGAAGCTCCCCACAATTTGATATAACCAGGTAGAAAAAAGTCACCAGTTGTTTTCTTATTGTAATACAGGCCGAATAGCAGAGGAGGTAATAGTCCGAAAAGAGCGGATAATATATGTATTGGTTTTTGCAAGAATATTCTAATTGATGGAACTATTAAAACTATCGAAATTGCAACTAGATCTAATGGCCTTACCAATAATTGGTATCCAGCTGAAAATGACAACAAGATTAAAAAAAATATGCTGTTCGTTTTTTCCCATCTCTCAAAACAATACAATACCAACGCGCAGAGTAGTAAACTGCTTACGTGATTCATGTAGCTTGCTCCCATAAATAAGTAAAAAGGAGATAAGCAAAGAAGTAGTAAGGAAATTCCAGCTGTATATTTACCGAAAAGATTTTCAGTGAACTTAAAAATTATATATGCACTGAAAATGCTAAGAAGTATCGGAATGATCCAAGGGATATCTATTAACAGTCCCGGTATTAGCAAAAGAGAGTGTCCAGGAGGATACTGTCCATACCAACCCGAGTTGTCAAATATCATATGTTGGGTAACAAAAAATTCAAGATGACTGGGAAGCACTGCTTTAAAATTACCGCTTTTAAAAATTTCAGCTTGGAAAAGTTGAACAATGGAATCAATCAGTAGCGGTCGATTTGAAAATGCATAAGTGGATATATAAGCTAGAGAAATGCCTATGACCAAAAAGGCGAATCGTGGCAACAGTTGTATAAAGAAATTAAAGTAATGTGAACTTTTTTTAAGTATGTAATTTGTAGATTTAGGAAAAATTGCGTTTATTAGCCACGCTAAGCTTATTGTAATTGTGATCGATAGTAACCATGTGTAAGGTGACGTCGTCCATTTGAAACCCTTAATTTCTCCAAAGATTATTTTTAGTGGTAGAAAAATTACCAGCAATAAGAAAATTGCAGGAAGCTTACTGATCACGAGTATGAACTTCTAGAAATTTGGACAAATAGGAAAGAGTCTTTTTACTGAAGTGATGTTCTGCACCTTCGACATCAATTTCCGCTAGGGCTTTGGGAACACCTAGGGAGACTAACAACTTTAGCAACAACTCGTGCCGATATTTAGAGAATTTAGCGAGTGCCTTGCCTTTAGAGGTTAACTCGACAGGAAGTTTAGGTTGGGTTTTTACGTAACCTTGATCTTCTAATCGTTTCAAAGTTCTTATTGCCGTCACGTGGCTAACTCCCAGATGCTTAGCAATTTCACCTACTCTGGCTGAACCATTTGTTAGAATAAGGTCGCTTATGATCTCAGTATAGTCTTCGGCCAACTCCTCGCTGTGGTGCTGTCTGGTCGCCTTGAATTGAGCGGGACTTGGTAATTTAATTGGATTTTTGGATTTACTGGTCATTATAAATTTACTGTTTAAAAATTCTTAGCAATTAATTCTATAGATAGGGAATTAATTTAAGTGCAGTACACCAATCTTAGTATAAATTTCCATTTAGGTTATTTATCCTAAGATGGATATGTTCGCCAGCGTTGAAGCATTTTAGGTACGAGTTTTTCAATTTATTGAGTGGAGGTCTGAGAGAAAGATAAACCGAGATTATCCATGCAGATAGATTTGAAGACGCATGTGTCGAAAATACGTTGTTAAGGTTTATTTGGCAGAAACGGTGTTTTTTGACTGACTGCTAAAAATATCATCAGCCAATTGTTTACTATATATATAGCTATTTGATTATTTGAATTTAGGTTTGGAGCGTCCAATTTGGGAACTGCCGTAGATTAGAGCCTAACTAATCTTTGTATAAATATATAGACCTGATATTGCAGGTTCGGCGCGGCTCTAATCTAAAGTCGGATTCAGGTTAGTCTCTCCAAATTGTTTCTGAAGTGGATAGGTCGATCCATCGATCTACCCCTTTCCAGCCGTCTGATGAGCCGTAAAGCCCAAAGTCTGCCAAGACAGTTTCAGTCCCTAGTTCGTAAGCAGTGTAGAGCGCGTAACTAATTTCTCTACTTGGACATACGATAACCGATACTCTTTTAATTTCACCGGGACTTTTTTGCGTAGAAGGTTTGCCAAGCGTGATAGGCGAGTCGTTGGCAGCCATCTGCAAATTTTCTTGGGGTTGAGCTACTTTTGCGTAATTTCCATTTGAAAA
>CAYYIQ010000048.1:0-4356 GCA_964472005.1 uncultured Bdellovibrionales bacterium
TGCCTTCGAGACTGTCCGAGTAATATGATAATTAAAGGAAAACGATAATTTAAAATTGACCCCGTAAAGCAAGCAACTGTCATTTCCGCGCCCGCGGTCATTCTAGCATCCCGGCGTCATTCCGGCGTCCCGGCGTCATTCCCACGTCCCGGCGTCATTCCCGCGTCCCGGCGTCATTCCCGCGAAAGCGGGAATCCAGGAAGAATATTTCAAACTTCAAGGGCACTGTTTCAGCAAAAACAGCGGTTATTGAACGTGCAGAACTCATACAACTCCTGGATCCCTGCTTCCGCAGGGATGACGGTTGGGTGCTGGCATGACGGCGAGGCGCAGAGATGACGATGGGCTGCTGGGATTACGACGGGGCTCAGAGGGATGGCGGCTGGGCGCTGGAAGGACGGCGGGGCGCAGGGATGACGATGGCGTGCTGGGATGATGGCTGGGCGCAGGGACGACGATGGGGTGCTGGGATGATGGCTGGGCGCTGGCTGTCGCTATTGACCAATAGGCTCGGATGCATGATTTGAGAATTGTATGCTTTTTCATTTTCCCGTGTTCCCACATCACGCCGTCATCCCTGCGGAAGCAGGGATCCAGGTGTGTGACTTTTATGCTCCGGAGATTTGACGGAGTCCTCTTGAATTCCTGACTTCTTAAGATATACGGAGCAAAGAAAATTTAACGTGATGACCATTTATGACCTTAAGCACAGCTGAATTCAGCTCAACTCCATTTCATGACACACCAATTGAAAGTCACTCGACCAATCAACTATTCGTTTATCTACCTAGGAAATAATGAACATCTCGCTAGCCTTATCCTGGCGAGCGACGAATAATTTGGGGGCGCTGATGGACTCTTCTACCCCGGCTTCGATCGCATTGTATGCTAGCTCGTGGGTATTGCTATTGTCGCTGATGTGGGCGGCCCCAAGGAATTTGAGCGGTGAATTGAGATAGTTCTTCTTTTTGCAGAGCTTTTTTAAAAATTCGGTTGTGTGATGATTGCCTAAATGACCGCCTGCTCCGGCGATTCTCTTTTTTAAATACCAAGGATAGGCACACGCCCATAACTTTTCTTGGTCGTGGTTTGCCTCAATTACCAATGCATCCGCACCACAAACTCTTTCAATAATGGTGTCGTCATACTCCCCTATGTCGGTCAATATACTGATGGACTTATTAGAATTCCAAATCCTTAATCCGACTGTTTGAACCGCATCGTGCGAGACATTAAAAGTCTCAATCGACAAATCACCTATTTCAAAACTGCTTTCGCTTGAAAAGAAAAATACTTGATGCAAGGAGATACATTGCAAACGACTATCTGATTCAAAAACTGGTTCGGTTACATATAGTGGAATTTGATGCTTAAGACAGAGAGTTTTTATCCCCGCGATATGATCTTCATGCTCGTGAGTTACAATTACGGCCGTGAGCTGTGAGATATTGAATTCATGAAAAAGTAACCTTTTCCCAAGTTCCCTAACGCTCAACCCGCAATCAATTAAGAGATTAGTTTTTTCACTCCGAACCAAATATGAGTTAGCTTTACTGCCACTAGCAAGACATGAGAATGCTAATAAATTACTCACTTAAGATTACTTGAAAACCTTATCAATCGAATTTATCAATGGTTGACTGTAAAGACCTATTAAAATCAAGGCTGCTGTCGCACTAAAAACTGCAAACGCAGGAAATAAATCTAACAATTTTTCGTCGCTAGCGGTGTCTCTCTCCACAGCAACTTCAATCGAAGATTCTTTGAAGTACATCGCAACTATTACTCTTAAATAGTAATAAAGTGATACTACGGAATTTAATGCGGCGATGATTGCTAACCCGTAAAAGCCATTTTCAATAATACTTGAAAACAAAAAGAATTTACCAAAAAAGCCGATAAGAGGAGGAAAACCTGCTAAAGAAAACATTGAAATTGCCATCGCGAAACCAACCCATGGTCGGCTCCAGCCAAGCCCATTCAAATTATCGATCGAATCTCTTTCATACTGAGCTGTAATTGGTGTTGTAACCATCACTAAGCAACCAAAAGAAACAATAGTCATCATCGCATAAACGACGAGGTAGAACGCTGACGCTTCAAGTCCATTAGCATTAAATGCCATGAATCCCATCGCGATATAACCAGAGTGAGCGATACTTGAATAAGCAAGCATTCTCTTGATGCTCTTTTGTTGAATTGCAAGCACGTTACCTATCGTCATACTAGCAACCGAAAGTATCCACATTAAATCAGTCCAAATACCAGGAACGGTATGGAAGGCAGTCGAAAATAGTCTAAAAAATCCAGCGAAAGCAGCGATCTTCACAACTACGGCCATGAACGCTGTAATTGAGATCGGCGCACCTTGGTAAACATCTGGTGACCAAAAGTGAAAAGGAACCAAAGACACCTTAAAGGCAAACCCAAAAATTAACATTCCAATTCCAAGAAGTAACAATGGAGAATTTACCGAAGCCTTACTTGCGATAACTGCGTAATTAAATGAGCCTGTTGCACCGTACACAAGCGCGATACCGTAAAGCAAAAATGCAGAACTAAATGCACCTAATAAGAAGTACTTCATCGCGGACTCGGCAGATGCCCTTTCTTTTAAAGCGACACCACACAACGCATATACGCAAACCGACAACAATTCGAAGCCAATAAACAAAATTAATAAATTTGCTGCGCAAGCTAGCAACAAACCACCAGCTACTGCAAAAAGACAAAGCACGTCTATTTCCATGCTCTGCTTTACGCCTTGTCGCTCAAGCTGACCAAAAGATAAAAATCCACAAAACAATGCGCCAACTAATAACAGGATGGAATAAAATTCACTTTGAGAATTCAAAAAATATGTCGAGCTTAGGGATAACTCATTAAACATCCCCTGCTTTAGTGAAGCGAAGATCGCTACCAATAAAGTTAAAACATATAAAAATGGCCTTACAAAATTTGAAAGGTTTAATATGTAAAATAAAATCATGAGACATGCGCCGGTTACAACGACTGCAAACGGTGCGAGTGATATTAGATCCTGACTATTCATAAAATAAGTTTTCTCTTTTTATATTACAGGTGACATTTCACGGTTCTCTTCTTGCGTAGAGTTTGTCTCCGCAAGCGAACCTGATGTTGATTCCGATCCAAGAACTTCTCTTAAATAATTTTCAGAAGATGCTTCAAGATCCTTTAAAATATACTGTGGATACAGTCCGATAAAAAACACAAGGGCCATCAAAGGAGTAAAGATAAAAGATTCTCTTGCTGAGAGTTCCGTAAGATCACCATTTGCTTTCTCGTCAAACTTACCAAAAACAACACGTCGATAGAGTGAAATCATGTAGAGGGCTCCGAGAATCACACCTGCGACGGCACCGGTCGAATAAAATATAGTTGCTGGAAGATTTGAAACTTCTGAGCCGTTTAAAGCGTGAAAACCTTGAAAAGTTCCTAGGAGAATTAAAAACTCACCAACAAATCCGTTTGTTAGAGGAAGTCCGATCGAACTTAACATAAACACCATAAAGACAAATGAAAAGATCGGCAACTTAGATGCTAGTCCACCATAAGCGGAGATCTCTCTGGTATGTTTTCTGTCGTAAAGCACTCCGACCAAGAAAAATAGCGCGGCAGTTGACACACCATGGTTGATTAGTTGAATCAATGCACCTTGTACCGATTGCAGATTAAGCATTGCAAGACCAAGTACACAAAAGCCCATGTGACTTACCGATGAGTAGGCAACCAATTTTTTCATATCGGTTTGTACCCATGCAATCAATGCTCCTGCAATTATTCCAATGATCCCTAAAACAGCGAACAATGGAGAAAATTTCAAAGCAGCGTATGGGAAAAGTGGCGCAGCAAATCGAACAAGTCCATAAATACCCATCTTCAAAAGGACACCTGCCAGAATCACCGAACCTCCTGTTGGTGCCTCAACGTGAGCATCTGGCAACCAGGTGTGAAATGGGAATACTGGAACTTTGATCAAGAATGCTAAAGCAAATGCTCCGAATAACCACATTTCTTCACTGACTGTTAAACTAATATTAACAAGGTCACTTAATAGGAAGCTGTACTGTCCGAACTGGCTGACAAACTTGAACTCTAAATAAATGATTGCTACCAACATTAGAAGACTTCCTAACGCTGTATAGATAACAAACTTTAACGCTGCGTAGATTCTGTTTTTACCGCCCCAGATTCCGATTAAGAAATACATTGGGATCAACATCAATTCCCAGAATACGTAGAAGCTCAGAAGGTCAAGCGCCATAAAGGTTCCCAACATTCCAACTTCCAACAATAGAATAGAGATCAGATATCCTCGGATACGCTTTTCAATAC
>CAYYIQ010000048.1:4366-17849 GCA_964472005.1 uncultured Bdellovibrionales bacterium
TCGTAGAAGAGACACACACTAAAAACGTCAAGAACGTAGTTAAAGTTATGAGCCACAAACTTAACCCATCAATACCCAACACAAATTTAATACCAAAACTAGGTATCCAGTTATAACTTTCACCAAGCTGAAACGTCTTTCGACCAGACTCGAATGCGGAAAACAAATTTAAACTCAAAAGGAAACTTAAAAAACTAGTCCCAATCGCAGTAAAACGAAATCCTTTATCAGAAAGATTTAGAAATGATAAAAGGAAAATCCCTATCAAAGGAGAAATTAATAATAGCGACAAGCTATAATTACTTGAGAGCAAGATATCCATCTTCAGATCACCATCCAAAAAATAAGTAAAAAGACAAAACAGGAAAACATCAATGAAGCTGCTGACCTCACCCGACCAGAATGGAAGGATTTCATTGAGTATCCAAAAGAATCAATTAACACACCAAGACCATTTACAAACAACCCGTCAATGATGATCCGATCTACTAATTTATATGTAATATCAGAAAAAAGTCTTAAAGGCTTAACGATAATAAAATCGTAGATTTCATCGACATACCATTTGTTCGACAACACCTTATGTAAAAGTGGCAACAGCTGGGTTGTTTTTTCAGCGATTAATGGTTTCAATCCGTAGATCAATCCAGCAAGAAGTGCCGAGCAAATAGCAACATACATCGAAGTCTGCTCTAACAAGTGATAAGTGTGATTTCCTTCAAACCCGTGATGACCATGTGCGAAATCGGATCTGGTCCAGTTTCCTAAAAATGCAAGAAGCGCATCTCCGTAAAACAATCCAAAAAATAGTGACGGAATTGCTAACAACACCAACGGTAAAACCATATGCCAGCTTGTTTCATGCGGGTGCCCCTTCCCTCTATATCCACCAAAGAATGTCATCATCATTGATCGAGTCATATAGAAAGCTGTCAGTGCGGCAGTCAAAACACCCAAAAACCAGAGTGAATGAGCTAGCGAGTATCCAAACATAAATTCTTGGGAAGCAAGTGGACTTGGATTAGAATAAACCGACCAAAGAATCGCGTCCTTCGAGAAGAACCCCGAACCATACGGCAATCCAGCAATTGCATAAGTTCCAGCTATATAAGTAAGAGCTGTAAACTTCATGTACTTAAATAGTCCACCAAATTTCCGCATATCTTGTTCGTGATGACATCCAACAATTACAGAACCCGCAGCCATAAAAAGTAAGGCTTTAAAGAATGCGTGCGTGACTACGTGAAAGATACCCACGCTGAATGCCCCTGCACCTAAAGCCATGAACATATATCCCAACTGACTTACCGTTGAGTATGCCAATACTTTCTTAATATCATATTGCACTAATGCAATTGTTGCTGCGAAGAATGCTGTTAATGCACCAACCACCGAGACTAACAACAACGCATGTGGGGCACCGGCAAATAGACCAGCAAGTCTTGTTACCATGTAAATTCCAGATGTCACCATTGTCGCCGCGTGAATCAAAGCTGAAACCGGAGTTGGTCCGGCCATCGCGTCAGGCAACCAAACATACAATGGGATTTGTGCACTTTTACCAGCCGCACCGATCAACAATAAAATTGCCGCAGTTTCAATTACATAGGGAGGTAATGATTGAACTGAAGTTAAAAGATTCTGAAGGTTAAGGTCTTGAGTAAAAACAAACAAAACAAACATCCCAAGTAAAAACCCGGCATCACCAATTCTATTAACGATAAAAGCTTTTTGACCGGCGACCGCATTTGGCATTTCTTTATACCAAAATCCAATCAACAGATAAGAACAAAGTCCGACACCTTCCCAACCAACAAACATTAACGGAAGACTGTCTCCTAACACCAAAATCAGCATTGAACCCAAAAATAAGTTCAGATACGAAAAGAATCTCGCTGGATAGGCATCATGCGCCATGTATCCGGTCGCATACAAATGAATTAATGTTCCGATACCAGTTATAACCAAACACATCACACCAGAAAGGTGATCAAAGTAGAAAGTAAAAGGAATCGTTAATGAACCAACGCTAATCCATTCCCACATTGTGGCTGTAATCGCGACATCCCCTGCTTGAAGCTGACAAAATAAATTTAATGCAATAAGGAATGTTCCGAAAGAAAATAACGTCGCTAGAAATCCTGGGATTTTGCTAGTCGCTGGTTCATGGTGTTCATCATGGTGTTCAGCGCTAGCTGAATGATCGGCATGCTCAACCTTATTGTCATTCTTAAGAAACCTTGATCCAATTAGATATACTAATAAAGACCCGATGAAAGGCAGGATAATAATCAATAACAACAAAGAATTAGTCGCAGGCTCTGCTGCAACCATACCAAGTGGAAGAGTTATACTATTTGACACGTGTTCGACCATTTATGGATCCTATAAAAATTAGACGTTTAACCTGCTAAGTCGTGGACTTCGGAGACATCGATGCTGTAGAAATTTCGGAAGACCGCTAAAATAATAGCCAAACCTACCGCAGCTTCTGCTGCCGCTACCGCCATTACCAAAAACACTAAAACTTGCGCTTCAGCATTTCCAAATGCCGTTGAGAGTGCGACCAATGTAAGATTTACTGCGTTCAACATGATCTCTACACACATAAAAACAACAATTGCGTTCTTGCGGGTAATGAATCCAACTACTCCCAAAGTAAAAAGTATAGCCGAGAGTATTAAATAAAATTGTAAGTGATGTTCTGCCATAGTAGATATTTTTTAAATCAACCTAATCTTTATATTTGTCTCTCATCGCTTGCAAACCTCTTCCAGGTAACAAACGACGTTTCGGTGAATATGCTAATTGAGCTGCAGCAATAATCGCAGCTAGCAATAACACCCCTACTCCCTGAAATGCCAAAATGTAATCGACCAACAACATCTTACCGATTGTTTTAGCATCACTTGGTGAAACCCCAGACTGAGATCCAACACTTAAAATCTCAGAAGACCCTTGTTTTAGAATTGAGCAAACTACAAAGAGGAAAATAATTCCAAAGCAGGTTGCGACATACGCAGGTAAACCAAAAGATACTTTTTCAATTTCTCTTTCTACACCTAAAAGCATAATTACAAAGACAACCAAAATCATAATCGCTCCGGCGTAAACCAGAATCTGTAACGTAGCGATAAAATCAGCTCTCATTAGCGCATATTCAACTGCGACAAGAGTCAAGGTCGCAACAAGACATAGACCACTATTCAAGCTTTTAGATGAGAAGACCACTCCGGCCGCAGAGAGCACCATCAAAAAACCAAACAAGTATATAAAGATATCTAAGATTTCCATCTATTACTAATAAATCCCATATGCAATGAATAATGACGTAGCTAACACGTTAACCAATGCGATCGGCAACATGATTTTCCAACAAAGGTTAATCAATTGATCGTATCTAAATCGTGGTAGAGTCCAACGAATAATGATTTGCAGTAAGTTTAATGCAAGAACTTTTATTAGAAAGACATGCATTGCAATGATCGGTCCAACCCAAGGAATTAAATTGAACTGGTAAGAAAACAATTCAAAATTAAGAAAATTCCCAAACGATGTGCCAGTAATATACGAGGCTGTAGTACTAAGATCAAAATAAGGTAATTGCCAACCGCCTAAAAAAACCACCACTACGATAGTAGAAGCAACGACGATTTCCGCAAACTCACCTAACCAGAACAATAGAAATTTCATTCCTGAATATTCTGTAAAATAACCAGCAACCAATTCAGATTCACTTTCTGGCAAATCGAATGGTGCACGTTTTGTTTCAGCCATTGCAGAAACAAAAAATATAACAAATGCAATAATGTTAAATGGAAAGCACATGAAGATTCCCCAGTTAGGCAAGAAACCTAAAACTGTTCCGGTCTGCATATTTACGATTTGGTTTAGATCAAGTGTTTGGTAGGCAGCTAGAACTCCTAAAATACTAAGACCAAATGTTATTTCGTAAGAGATCATTTGCGCGGTTGCTCTTAAGCTACCAAAAAGTGCAAATTTATTTTTAGAAACCCAACCGGCTAACACAGTTCCATAAACAGCTAATGAACCCATTGCAAACACGTAAAGAATTCCGATGTTTAAATTCACAAGTTGCATGCTGATTTCTCGGCTTTCAAGTTTAATTGGAGGACCGAACGGAACTACTGCAAGTGAAATCAATACTGGAAAAACACCTAAGAAAGGTGCAAGGCAATGCATAAACTGGCTAACGCCTTTTGGAACAAAATCTTCTTTGAATAATGCCTTAACCGGATCAGCTATCAAAGTATTAAAGATACCTGCTAAATCAAATCCAAATATACTCGCACGGTTTGCACCGATTCTGTTTTGAATAAGCGCGGAACCCTTTCTTTCAAGCCATGTGTTTAATGCGGCCAACTTAAGCACGGCTACCATCACAAATACCGCCTTAATTACTACAATCAGAATATCTAAAAACTGAATATCGTTCATGCTACTGTCGTTCCTTCATTTGAGTCAGCGGAACTTGTTTCCACAGTCGGTATTTCAAGTTCGGCAAAAGAAATTCCTAAATCACTAGTCTTTCTTAGTGTGAGTTGATTAAGGGCAGATACGTTTGAGACGACATGTTGGAACAACGCTCGCTCGTCCTGAAGGTTAGCTGGAAGAATAGGCTTTCCTAAATGCTCTGCTATCTTTTTAAGCCCCATCCACTCTGAGACAACTCCTGCTGGTGCTCTTAAAATCTTAGATAATTTTTGGAAGCGAAGAGTTCCATTTACAAACACACCATCTTTTTCGTGAACTGTTTGCGTTGGGAATATAAATCGGCACAATTGGTGAATTCCCAAGGACTCTTCCTTAGACTCGGACTGACCGATGACACCACGTGAACTGAGTGCAATTGATAGAGGCATATCTAGAATTCTTTTTATTAAAACTTCATCAAGATCTTCGTCCAGTATCGCACGATCTCCAATCACTACCAATTTTGATATTGACCCAGATCTAATTTGATCAAGCACTCTGTCATATTGAGACTCGTAAATTTCTCTCCAGTCTCCCCCACCCGCAGAATTTGGAGCTAGGTAGCCAAAAAACTGCGCCGATCTTGCGTTTGGTGCATAATCAGGACTTATCAATTTTGCTTCTAAATCTGTTAATTTTCTTTTTCTTAACTGTACCGCGATCTGTGGTGAAGAAACTGGCAACCCAAACACTTTGTCTGCGAAATTCAATGCTGTCCAAATTTCCTCCATTGTCGAGAATGGCGAAATTAAGAAAGCTGTGTCTAATGAAGTCGTTGGATTTTCATTGTAAACTTTCTTTAACTCGTCAAGAGTTGATGCCCAGTCTCCTTCTTCAAGATACTGACCTTGTCTCATTAGTGGAGTGACAAGTCTTTCCTTAGGTTGGAATCTTTCAAATCCATACCTTCCCTCATCGCACATCCATTCTTCATTTACGTCTGAATTAAGACGAGCTTTAACTTGTACGACTTCGCCGTCTCGTGTTGCCACGTTGGTGTTACAACCTGTGGAACATCCGCTACAAATTGAATTTGTCTGGCTTGTATACCAAATTCTTGAATTAAATCTCCATCGCTCGTGAGTCAATGCACCAACAGGGCAAAGATCAACAACGGAACCTGAAAATGGGTTATCGAGTGGCGCATCTTCGTGAACAGCAATTACCGTCCGATCACCTCTATTTAAAACACTTAGCTCCGAAGTCTCGGTATATTCGTCACAGAAACGTACACATCTAGTACAAACGATACATCTTTCACCGTCGTATATAACTTCCGGTCCCAATACTTCGGCTTTAACTTTATGAGTTTTTTCTTCGATAAATCGCGATGCTTTTGTATTATATTCGAAGTAATAATCTTGAAGTTTGCAATGACCTGCTTGATCACAAACAGTACAGTCAAGTGGATGGTTAATGAGCAAAAATTCTAACGTTGCTCGTTGAGAATCTTTAACTTCATCACTTGTATTTTGAGTCTTAACGACCATTCCGTCGGTAGCACCAGTGTTACAACCAATAGTAAGCTTTGGACTACCTTCTAGTTGAACTTGGCACATTCGGCAGTTACCTGCGATGCTCAAATGCCGGTGATAACAATAAAATGGAATTTCGATGCCAACGGTTAACGCCGCTTCGATTAAATTCGTACCTTTTGGGACGCTAACTTGCTTCCCGTCAATTGTTAGATTTACTATTTGTTGTTGATCAGACATAAGCTGAAGCGGAACTCCCAGTTGCTAAATTATCTATTCTTGTTTGAAATTCTTCGGGGAATTTTTCGATAAAACTTAAAACAGGTGTTACCAAAGCATCGCCAAAGGGACAAATAGTGTGTCCCGCAATTTGACCAGTGATACTCTTTAATAACGCGACGTCTGTTGATGATCCTTCACCAACTTGAATTCTCCCGACAATTTTTTCTACCCAATGAGCTCCTTCTCGGCACGGAGTACATTGTCCGCACGATTCATGCGAGTAAAAATGTTGTAAATTAAGACAAGCTTCAACCATATCGGTTGTGTCGTCCATAACAATAAAACCACCTGATCCTAACATCGATCCAGCGTTTTTAATTGATTCGTAATCCAAACAAACACCAGCTAATTCATCTGCTCGTAGAACTGGCACCGATGATCCACCTGGAATTACAGCTTTTAATTTTCGACCATTCCGAACACCACCGCATTCATTCTCGATAAAATCTAAAAGGCTATAACCCAACTCTACTTCATATACACCTGGCTTATTTATATGACCTGATGCACTGAATAATTTTGTTCCTGGAGACTTCTCTGTACCAAACTTTGAATACTCTGCTCCACCATTTAGAATAATCCATGGTAAAGCCGCCAATGTTTCGGTGTTGTTTACCACGGTAGGGCAATCATACAATCCGGATACAGCTGGAAATGGAGGCTTGATTCTAGGTTGCCCTTTATTTCCTTCTAAACTTTCAATTAAACCCGTTTCTTCACCACAAATATATGCGCCTGCTCCGCGGTGAACAACGATATCTAAGCTAAAATTACTTCCGAAAATGTTTTTACCTAGGTATCCTTTTGCGTATGCTTCAGCGACTGCATTATCCATTCTTTCGACTGGGTAGGTATACTCCCCTCTAATATAAGCACATGACCAGTTACTGCCTAAGGCAAACGCGGCAATCATCATCCCTTCGATACAGAGGTGAGGATCTCTCTCCATTAGGACACGATCTTTAAAAGTACCTGGCTCACTTTCATCAGCATTATTTAGAAGATAAATTGGCTTACCAGTATTTTTCGGAACAAAACCCCACTTCACACCAGTTGGAAACCCTGCTCCACCTCTTCCACGTAAACCTGAAGTTTTTACTTCAGCCGTGATTGTCTCGGGCTCCATCTTAAGAGCTTTACGAATGGCTTGATATCCCCCCCTACTTTCATAAGCTTCTAACTTATGTTGATCTAGGTGATGAACATTTGATGTCAAAATTTTTGTATGTTGCTTACTCATATTTTTAAACTTTTAAGCCTAAATAACTCTCGATCTTGGATAATCGGATAAGCCTGTTCCTAAATTAGCGTTCTTTGTAGAGTACCTTAGATCTGGAAGATCTTTTTCAATTCTATCCATCAATGTTCCCAACGTTTCTTTTGTAAGATTTTCAAAAAAAACATCGTTTAATTGAATCATTGGCGCAGTACCACAGCTACCAAGACATTCAACTTCTTCCCAGCTCCATAAACCATCACTTGTAACTTGGTTTGCAGCAACATTAAGTCGCTCTTTTAAATAGGCTGTTAATTCTTTAGCTCCACAAAGCATACAACTTAGAGTTCGGCACAATTGAATATGATATTTTCCAACTGGGCGCTTATAATACATTGTATAAAATGTTGCGACCGACTCAACGTGCGAAGGTGGTAATTCTAAATGCTGAGCAACCCAGACGATTGACTCTTTGCTAACCCAACCAACGTATTCTTGTGCCAAATACAGCGCCGGCATAACGGCCGATTTTTTATTTGGATACTTTCTTATTAGTTCATCTAAGCGCGCTTTAAATGCCTCTGGAATGGCCTCAATATTTTGACCAACGCTAGAAGCTGATACGAACGTTTTCTTACCGATTATTCCTACAATATCTCCCATATTACCTATCGCACTCTCCCCCGATCATATTTATCATACCAAAAAGTGGAACGATGTCGGCTATGGTATTACCTTCTATCAACGGTCCAAAAATTCCCATCGCTACAAAACACGGTGGTCGAACTCTTACTCGATATGGCAGCCCTGTTCCATCTGAAACTACATAAAAACCTAACTCGCCATTTCCACCTTCAACTGGAAAATAAACATTTCCCTTAGGTGGCTTGATTCCGCCAAAGACAACTTCAAATTGACTGATCATTCCTTCAATTGAACTATAAACTTCGTCTTTTGGAGGTAGAATAATGTGCGGGTCATCCACTCTAATTGGTCCTTCCGGCAAACGTCTAAGAGCTTGTTCGACAATTTTCATCGACTCGTATATCTCGTTAAAGCGGACCATGAATCTATCGAGGTTATCCCCCTTAGAACCGGTTGGAACATCAAAATCGAAATGTTCGTAAGATGAATAAGGAAAAGTTTTTCTGACATCATAATCAACGCCGCTTGCTCTTCCGATCGGGCCTGTTAAACCGTAAGATAACGCTTCTTCTCGGCTAATCACACCGATACCAGCCATCCGATCTTGGAAAATTCGATTTCTTGATACAAGCTTATCTGCGTCATTTAAAAATACTTTAATTTTTTCAAATGCTACGAAGACTTCTTCTTTAAAATTTTCTGGTAAATCTTCTTTCAACCCGCCAACACGCGTATACGAGATTGTTAGCCTAGCTCCAGTAACTTTTTCAATTAGGAAATAAAGCTCTTCTCGCGCCTGCATTAAATAAAGCATCACTGTAAAAGCACCCAACTCCATTGCAGCAGCACCTACGCATGTTAGATGGTCGCAAATTCGTGAGATTTCACTCATTATCACTCGAATGTACTGAGCTCTAAGAGGAACTTCAACATCGAACATTTTTTCAATTGCAATAACCCAGCCTACATTGTTGATGATTGGACTTACGTAATTGAGTCTGTCGGTATATGGGATAACTTGATTGTAATCGACAGTTTCACACTGTTTTTCAAATCCGCGATGAAGATATCCTAAATCAACATCACATCTTTCAATTCTTTCACCATCAAGTTCTAAAATTAATCGAACTGTACCATGGGTCGCAGGGTGAGCAGGACCCATATTGAGAATCATTGTTTTGCTTCTCAATGCATCGTTAAGTTCACTTGGGACCCAGTCGTTACTTACTTCACTCATAATTCGATCTAATTCCTGAAATTATAATCTTTGTTTCTTTGTTGGCATCCCTACAAGAGGTGCGCGATGAAGGTCGTTAGAAGTATTTCTCAACTCCGGAACTCTTAAAGGAATTCGAGGTTGCTTATTTAAAATATGATAGTCTTTTCTTAGAGGATGGCCAACAAACTCGTCATACATCAAAATCCTCCGTAAATCTCCGTGACCTTTGAAGCCAACTCCAAACATATCAAAGACTTCTCTCTCTAAGAAATTTGCCGTACTCCATAAGTCTCGCACAGAATCGATTTCCGGTGCAGTCTCTGGCAATGACACCTTAACGCAAAGTCGATGAGACAACTCTACGCTCAATAGTTGGTAAACGATCTCAAATCTTTCGTCTTTCTGGTCTAACCAATCGACACAAGTCACATCGATTAACATGTCAAAATGAGTCCTATTGTCATCTTTAAGAGTAGTCATAACTGACTTGATCTTAGATGGACTGACCTGGATTGTTAACCCGTATTCTTTCCATGCGTGAGGTTCAATGAAAGCTATATCCTCGCCGAAAATCTCACGAAGTGATTTTTCGAGTTCAACTTGAACTGCAGGGATGGTCGAAATTTCGCTGTTATTTGTTGTATTTTTATCTGTCACAAATGCACATCATTAAGATAATTATAGACTAATTCAGTAATAAAATTAATTTATTAAAGAAAATTCACCTCGCATTTAATACATAAAAAAATATTAG
Source organism: uncultured Bdellovibrionales bacterium (assembly GCA_964472005.1). Classification (GTDB taxonomy): domain Bacteria; phylum Bdellovibrionota_C; class UBA2361; order SZUA-149; family DAOLCO01; genus CAYYIQ01. The sequence continues at coordinate 14,452 of CAYYIQ010000048.1, forward strand.
GAAAGTCTTAACCTTGCATAAAGGGTTCTAATTCTAACTTAAATAAGTTATGATCATTTATAATTTTCACATTCATTTCATAGGGAATCATGCCAACATTTGATATAGTTTCAGAGATAGATTTTCAAGAAGTCGACAATGCGATCAACCAAGCGAAAAAAGAAATCGAAACTCGCTACGATTTTAAGGGGTCCAGAAGCGAGATAAAGTACGAAAAAGAGACCAGCTTAACCCTATTGGCAGATGACAGGATGAAACTCCGATCATTAGTTGACGTAATAAGTCAAAAAATGTCCAAACGTGGTGTAAGTCCGAAATCCTTAGATTTCCAAGATGTAGAAAATGCATCTGGTGATATGCTCCGACAAAATGTGCTTTTTAAAAAAGGCATTAAATCTGAAGATGCAAAAAAAATAACAAAAACTATTAAGGAATTTGGATTGAAAAAAATTCAAGCGCAAATTCAAGGTGAACAAATTAGGATAACAGGTCCTAAAAGAGACGACCTACAATCAGTAATCGCTTTAGTAAAAGAGCATATTACCGACTTAGATTTACAATTTATAAATTTTAGAGACTAAAGTATTTATGGCAAACTCCCTTAGTTACGAAAAAGTTGGTGCATCCGCTACGAAAGCCGGTCTACACAAAATCCTTGAAACAATAAATCCAAATGAAAAGCAAAAATATTTTTGCCAACTCATTGAAGACATTGCGGGAGACGACAACTATCTTTCTTTTATCCACTGCGATGGTGCGGGGACTAAGTCAATAATATCCTACCTCTATTACAAAGAGACCGGCGACCCGACCTACTTTGCACGATTGGCCGAAGACTCTACCGTAATGAACCTTGATGATATTTACTGTTTAGGTCTTCCACAAAAGTTAACGCTAGCAAATACCATCGGAAGAAACAGCTTCTTGATTACTGACGATATTTTGGCTCAAGTAATTATCGGCTATCAAAATTTCGCAAAAAAACTTAACGAGCTAAGGATTCCAATCACGATGTCGGGTGGGGAAACGGCAGATTGTGGTGATATTGTTCGAACGCTGATTGTGGACTCAACAATCGTTGGAAGAATTTATAAAAATAATCTTTTAACTTTAAATTCTATTTCGGATGGAGATGTTATTGTTGCTCTATCCAGCTCTGGAAAATCAACTTACGAAACTTCTGTCAATTCTGGCATTGGTTCTAATGGATTGACCTTAGCTAGACATGCCCTACTCTCAAAAGAAGCAACTAATAAATACCCCGAAGTGAAGGATCCAAATATCGACGAGGCGTCTTCATATTCTGGAAGTTACAGTGTCCTAGACCAACCTGACAATCTGGGTATGACGATTGGAGATGCTTTATCTTCACCAACCAGAACCTATGCTCCCATTTTGAAAGATATTTACCAACATGAATTTAAAAATATTTCTGGAGTGGTTCACCTCACCGGTGGCGCTCATGGCAAAGTTTTACGCTTCATTGAGCCTCTTAAAGTCGTAAAAGACAATCTTTTCACACCTCCTCCAATTTTTGACCTGATCCAAAAAAGTGCAAACATTCCTGACAAAGAAATGTATAGAGTTTTTAACATGGGTCAACGCATGGAAATATATTGCAAAAAAGAAGCTGTTAAAAACATCATCGAAATTGCAAGTAACTATGAAGTTGAAGCCAAAGCGGTCGGATATGTGACAAAAACAGATGAACAATATCCAGAAGTCGAAATAAAGACTTCCAACGGCACATTCAATTTGAAAGTTAACAACTAAACGAGCATATTTCGTCCAAGCTTGCCTTAGCAAAAGCCAATTGACGTTATTGAGCTGCCCGCGAACTGGAGGTCATTCCCGCGAAAGCGGGATTCTAGTAATACTACTTCAAGGCCTAGACCCTGATTTAACTCGTAACCTCAGTTTCCGAAACTATTTGATTAATCACATCTTCGATTTGATAGAAACTTGAATAAGTTAAACGTTTACCGTTAATGAAAATCGAAGGAGTGCCTGCAACTTCATTTCTGATACCAAAATCAATTTGTTGTTGTAACGAATCCTCAACCTGACTCATATTAAGATCCGACGTATACACTTGATCCTGTAGATTTTTCACATCGGACTCCGTCACAAGATTTTCAACCATTATTTTTTCGTGCAATTCAAATCCCGCTTGTTGATCAACAAGAGTTTTAGCGATTACAATTCGTGACAACTCACATGAAAATTCATGTAGATCATGCTGCATCGCCGTATTACAACTTTTATCTAGTGGATAGTTTAAGAGAATTAAATCAATGTTCTTGGTGTGCTTTTCTAGAACAGACTTTAATACAGGTGCCACCCTTTGACAAAATGGACATTCAAAATCGCTAAGTTCCACAATTTGAAATTTGGCTCCCGGATTACCTACCCTAATTATCCCTGGTATTGATTCAACATCTTCGTTTTGAAATAATTTTTTGGATTTTTCCCAGTCTTTAACAATGTTCTGGATAACCATCTTATCAAAGAAACTTTCGTACCTCGGCCTTAACACTGTTTCAACATAAATTGGCTGAAGCGCGTATAGAAGCAATACCGATCCGATATTACCTAAAAGCCAATATTGACCTGACTTTTCTTTTAATAGATTTAGTAAACATGAAAAACCTTCTCCAAGTCTAGAGAGGAAGCTTCCGTATGCTCTAGTAAAATAATACAACAATCCAAAAACTGTTATATTTAACAAGTATAACAACATGCAAAATATACAGATCTTACCAAGTTCAAAAAACGAGATGATAGCCATTGTGATGGTTGGCACAAGAAATATCACTGAGAGCACCAACAAAAACAAACGCGTACTTCGCTTTGTTGATTCAAATATAATCAACGTCAACAACAAACAAAGATAAGAGACAGCCCCAAACAACGCTACAGGCACATCGAATATTTCAGAATACTTACTTTTAGCTACACTGTCGCAATCCAGTACTTGATTTATGTTACAGATCGAGGAACCAACAACATAATTGCTTTTGATTTCTAGATGATGATGGAGCAAATATAAACTAGTAAGCAATCCCAAGATAAGTATCGGGACAAGTCTTGCCTTTAAGGAATCTTTTGAAATATCGTTCATACACTTTAAGTAGATTTATTTTGAATGTTATTTTAGACGTTAATTCTAGCAAATTTTAATTCTTTAGCTTGAACCAGACTTCTATCGTCAAATTGAACTAACAAGAAGCTTTCTTTTCTCTTTCGTAAAAAAATACTAACTAACTTAATGTTTACCTAACTTTACGTAAAGAATGAGGTAGTTGCAAGAATTTGCCTTAATCAAACTCCCAAATAAGCCCCTTCCCGACTGTGTATTTATCCTAACTTCGACTTTCATTTCGAAATTTTAACAAGGT
>CAYYIQ010000049.1:0-17753 GCA_964472005.1 uncultured Bdellovibrionales bacterium
CAACTGAGCCAGACTACGTGAGACGGCAAGCTGAGCTGTTTTGGTCATCGCGTAGTGTGGCATTTCAGGGGCCGGCACGACGCCGGATTCGCTGCGGATGAATATGATACGTCCAGTATTTTGCTCCAGCATTTGCTTGAGGTAATGCCGGGCAAGACGCACGCCACTCATCACGTTGACTTCGAAAATGTGTTGCCAGGCTTCGTCCGTCAGGTCGAAGAAATCGACCGCCTCGAAGATGCCCAAGTTGTTGACGAGGATGTCAAGCTGTGGATGTTTGGCGATCGTATGAGCGACACCTTCGACAGTCCCGTTGTCGGACACCAGTCCGACCAGGTCGGCCTTCGCATTGCTTTCGCGAATCGTTTTTATCGCTTTGTCAACGCTCGACTCGCTGCGGCCGTTGATGATCGTTGTTGCGCCTTCGGCAGCCAAGCGAGTAGCGATAGCCAGGCCGATTCCGCCAGTCGATGCGGTGACCAAGGCTGTTTTGTTGTTGAGTTCCAAGTTCATCGAATACTTATCCTATTTTTGTGTCTAAAGTGTTACTTGATGTCCGAGTCTATTCAATTTCCCAATAGGTTGTAGTATCACTGTTGCGAATTACAAAATATAGCGGATAGTTAATGGCAGTTTGGAAGATGCGAAAATGGTTGCGTGGGATTTTCGTCAAGAAGAACTTATTCTGTAAAAAAATATCCTCAGGGAAGATTTCATAGTCTGACATGAAGGCAGGAGGTTTTAATGAATAACTGCTTGCTTTCTTAAATGGTTTTATATTCCCCCACAGAATAAAATCAACTAGTTAAAATTAATTTTCTGCTCCCCGCCTATCCAAATTCGCTATTAGAGAGGAAAGGATTTGAAGTTACCCCAGACTGGGAAGCCTAAACACCGTTTAGAAAAACTTGGGGATAAGAAAATTTACTTTTACAAATTAGATTGTCGAATGGTACAATTATAGTAACCCTAAACCAAACAACAAAGTCTTCATTCACTATGAAATTAGTTAAACTTATACTTTTTACAGCTTTCATTTTTCTCTCCATCAGACCTGCGACCGCGCAAACTTGCGAGATAAAACTAGGGGGAAATTTAAATAATGGCGCCCCTTTAACTGCGGTGCCGGCAGTAATTACATTTCCCAATCTCGCAGCGAATGCAAATTTCCAATATACGACGAGAATATCGGAAACTAGTGGAAAGCTTATGGATTTAACTTTCTATATTTTTTTTCTTGAGCGAACCGGTTCAGAAACTCGAATTCAGTTTTTAACCGTAGCGGATGGAAAAGATATTATTAACGGTATCGCTGGAGCACCCGCTTCCTTGCATACAATGATACTTAGGTATGATGGTTCGAGCCTAAAAGAATCTAGTAGCAATAAATCTCACATACAGTTTAATACAAACACTGCCGGTCCATCTAACCTAATTGAGATTGAATTAGACTTTTCCTTATCCGCAAGTCCTAATTCAATTACTTCCGCAATCACCACTAGATGTCCTATAAAAGAAGTTGTAAAAATAATAAATTTTGCCGACTTCGATAACGACGGCAAGCAAGACACTTTTATTTTTAGACCTGAAACTGGAACTTGGGCGATTAAAAATTCCTCCAATGGAAACACTTGGGCAAGGCAATGGGGATTACCTGGAGACTTTCCTTTTGCTGCTGATTTCACCGGAGATAAAAAAACTGACCTCGCAGTCTGGCGACCTTCAAATGGACATTGGTATGTATGTAGATCGGAAGACTCTTACGATTGCTTCAAGAATCCTTTAGTATTGCAATTTGGACTTCCAGGCGACAGACCGGTTCTTAAAGATATAGACGGGGATGGCACATTCGATTTTACTGTATTCAGACTTGGATCGAATATCTATGGCACGTTTTATACCTTTAATCGGGTTGCGAACGAAATAACAAGCGAGAATTTTGGGTTGATTTACGATATTCCTGGTGGTGTAGGTAGCAATCGATAGCACTTGCCTAAATCTCGCCGTCGGGTTGCTTTACTTTCACTCTTTTCGTAAAACTTTTCCTCAGAGAAGATTGCGTATTCGGACACATTATTTTGTATCTTCACTATTGAAGAAGAACATTTTCTCTATTGGGGGCGTGCTCCAGTCTAGTTCTATAGGAGAGATGGAGTCAAAATTCCAAATAAGGCTAATTTTAGTTACTTCATGCTTTATGATATTCTGCTAATCGAAATGGGTTTTTAAACTTTTTATTTACGAAAGGGAACCGACATGGATCCTTGGATTGCCGGCAAGAATCGAGCAAGTGCAGAAGGTTTTTCGGTGAGAGATCGGAGAGTCTGGTATTTAAACCCAGAAGGGCTGAACGGTAGCGGACAGTTCGTTGACTATCCTGGTATACGGAGATTTGCGGGGCGAGTTGAAGATTTCGGGATGTGTGAAAAAACGCACCTCTTCATTAAGTCGGAAGGCGTTTGGTATGATCTATGCATTGCGCTCGGTCAATTACTTGATGAAATGAGTATCCCGAAAAAAAATACTCTGAACTGTGAGCTTCACTATTAGCGTTTTACAAAATCAATGTGGAAAGTACGTCTTTCCACTTTTGAAATATTACGCCTAATTAAACTATTCTTGGTGCCAAGCCAGAAGCTCCAAGGAAGAACTCATGCTCAGAGAAAATTCTGAAGTCAGGCTATAAGTGTGATTTTCGAAAGTGTGTCTGAAATTTAGCAATACCCCTATCGAATTTTTAATATAAAAATTCCTCGAAGTGTTTTACCCAATGTGATATTAATTTGCATTGGCAGATATGAGCTGATTGACAAGTGCTTTTACCTTGGAAGGATGTGAAAATGATTAATCGGGTTTATTAAATCGAGAACGAGAAACGATAACACCTTGTGGTGATCTCGATTTGGATCTAACCTTAATACTGAAATGTCGGATTTTTGAATTCTTTTAGGAGTGGGAGAAGGATGTTGCATCATAAGAACTTAAACTGTCATAGATTCGGCGCGAATAGAGGGCCGAGAGTCCTAATGTTGCTTGCGAAAATGATTTAGTTAATCTTAAATTGCATAGATTTATTGCATGAAATTGGAATTTCGATGCATGGAAGCAGTCTATTTATCTAGGTCGGAAATGTGTCTTAACAGGCGAATTTGCACTGCAAAATTTGAAAAAGGCTAAGATGCAAATTTTTTATTAAGTTAGGAATAATTGTTTATGGAATACTCCGTGTCCTGCCTTGAAATTTAAAAGCCTTTGCTAATGGACAAAAAAATTCTAGTTTTTACCTCAGCCGTATCCACGACTTACGTAAAAAAGTGGCTTAGCTGTGACTTGATCGATTTTGCTGTGGTGTTTTATGGCCAAAGTGATCAGTTGTACAGTGAGTTTAGAAAATTGCCGTTAAAATTTCTCGCAAGAAAACCTGGAACAAAAATAGATAACTTTCTTTACTTGTTATCACTTCATCCTCAGATTCTCGATTACGATTATGTTATCTTTATGGATGAAGATATTTCTATAGAGGGTATTCATATCAAGCGCTTCTCACAAATTGTAGATAGTATCGGTTCGGATTTGGCCCAACCGGCGCATACTTGGGCTAGCAAAGTTTTTGAGTATTCGTTTTTATTTAAGAAACCATTCGTAAAATATGAAATAGCGAGTTTTGTAGAAATACAGTTTTTTATTATTAGCAAAAAGTTGCTTCGCGACACAATCGGTGATTGGAAAAATTTTTCTACCGGTTTTGGTCTAGATCATTATTTGTGTCAAAGATTAAAACAGTTAGGAGGATTGATTGCAGTCGTACATGAAGTAACCTTTTACCATGCTCACAAGCCTGTTGAAGAAAGAATTAGTTCAATTACTGAAGATTTCGATGAAAGACGCAGGAAGATTCATAAATTTATTAATGAAAAGTTTAGAGATTTAGACGAAGATTTTAGGAAGATTAAGTATCGGGATAATCTTCTATATCGCACTAGAGGTGTGATGCCAAAATGGTATAATAAGTTGTGGTTTTTCTTCAGAATTCCTAAGATTATTAGACGTTTCAACAAGTATTACCTAGCGGTGCAAATAGAGCACGCTAATGTGCAGGGAGGAGTACTTGCCACATTCAAAAATATATTGAGAATATTTTATAGGAGAATTCGCCAGGTAGAGTCCATTGATGAGCATCTGCCTTCAATGTCGTTCGCTGCTATTCGCTTTTTAAATAATTACATAAGAGGAAAACGTAATTTGAAGGTTTTCGAATTTGGATCTGGTGGTTCAACTAATTTCTTTCTAAGGAAGAGATGTGATTTGGTATCGGTAGAGTCAAGTGAGGTTCAATACGAAAATTTGAAGAAAACAAGATTGGTTGTCAAAGCAGTTCAGCATAAGTTAACCTATGTGCCAGATGTTTATAACGAAGGCGTTATTGATAACTCTCAAATAGATAACAAGAAAACATCAAAGAAGTACAATACTTCGTTAAGTTATGCCGAGCATATTGATGAATATCCAGAAAAGTGCTTCGATATTATTTTGATTTATGGGGCGGATAGATTGAATTGTCTGAGGAAGTCAGTTTCTAAAGTTAAAGAAGGTGGGCTGATTATCTTCCCAAAAAGTGATAGTGCTAAGTATCATTTAATGCACGATATCGTTCCAGATAGTTGGCGTAAGAGCGTGATTCGTGGGGTGGATCCCTGGGACAATACGAATATTATATGTGAGACAACATTTTTTATTAGATCCGTGGAGTCGTAAGAGAAAAGTCTTGGACCGGTCGCGGTGTCCTTGGGTTATTCAATTTACATTGATATTGTCTATTAGGTTAGAGTATAATTGATTTTGAAAACTTTAATCTATCTCTCAAGGTCCACCTGAGATATAAAGGGTTTCGAATAGAGATGGGTCTACGCGAATTAAACATTGAAGGCAACCGGTGGTAATGTTCAGTTATTATAAAGAAGTCGTTTCGTCGATTCAACGAGAAGTATAAAAAGTTGAAAACTGCGATAATATTGTTTGGCGTAGTTCATCGAAGCTTAGCGCATACTTTCGAACATTTTCGAAAGCATTTGATTATGCCGCTGCGCAATATCGGATCTGTCGATATTTTTTTTCATTCTTGGGATCTTCTAGAAATTACAAGTAATCGTGCTGGTGAATACGGTGTAAAGATTGATCCACAGGACTTTTACCATCATCTGCCGGACGCTATCGGACATTTTGATTCGCAGGACGAATTTGATTCGACAATAAATTGGAGGGAGATTTATCGTAAAAAAATTTTTAGTGGCTTCATTAGCGAAAGAGAGCTAATGGAATCAAGCTTGAAAAATTATGTTAGGTCTCTCGAGTCGCAGCAGCGAGCTTTGTCAGTATTTAAATCCATGAAAGAGAAGTCTTTTGATTTCGTTATTGCAGCGAGACCAGATGTGAAGTTTCTGCATGATTTGACAGTCCCAATTGTGAAACCTGACGAAATATATATACCGACATTTCATAGCTGGGGTGGGGTCAATGATCGTTTTGCTCTTGGAAGAGAGGACGAGATTGCAATCTGGCTTGATAAAAGGCAGTTTGCCCTTAATATAATTAAAAAAGGTTTGCGTTGTAATCCTGAAAAAATTGCTTCTGAATGGCTCTTGAATAATAAACTAACCGTAAAAGACTTAAATTTCGTTTTTCAAAGAGTGCGAGCGAATGGGGATATTCAATTAATAGATAGAGATCTGGCCGAAAATTCCGATGAGAGAGGTTTAAAAAACCAATGATCTGTCACAAGAGAAAGTTAATATTTATTCATATCCCAAAATGCGCGGGATCTAGCGTTAAGAATTTTTATTTTAACGGTAAGGATTTAAATTGGAAGACCCCTAATTACGAAGTCCTTTATGGGTATTGCCCCGAAAGAAGAATACACCTGCAGCACGCGACCGCGAGGCAATTAATTGAAACAGGCTTGGTTGATCTTTCACAGTGGAGAAGTTATTTTAAGTTTACTATCGTTAGGAATCCTTGGGATCGTACCTACTCGGATTACCTATGGATGATTAATGATACTAAAATCAATGGAACATTTGAAGAATATCTAACAAAGTCAGGTCCCTATAAAGAGGTTCTAAATAATTCGGACAAAATGGCGTATAGGGGAGATCATCTTTTACCGCAAACGGACTTTTTTGATTTTGAAGGAGAGTTCAAGTTAGATTTTGTAGCAAGATTTGAAAACTTACATTATGATCTCTTGAAGCTGAACATGATGATAAATTTCCCCTATGTTCTTAATGAACATGCTAAAAAAAATCTTCATCGTGAGAGCCATTATTCTGAATATTATTCCGAAGATAAGAGGAAGATGGTGGATGAGGTGTTTAAGATAGATATTGATAAGTTGGGATATGTGTACGAGGAAAGGAAAAGGTCAGCCTAGGAATAGTTCAACTTTTCGCTTTAGTATTTTTCCCTACAATCTTTTGAAGACTAAAAAATGGAGTCGGCTTATTTTTAGAACTAAAGTTAATTTAAGGAAATACGCTGGGTCCCGAAAAATCGAAACTGCCGCTATCTTTCTATTATAATGATATCGGATGTGAAGTGGTTGAGTTATAACATAGAGGACAGTTGGCTTTCATTTAATCTAAAGTAAAAGTGAAATTAATTTTAACATTATTGGTTCGAGATGAGGTAGATATCATTCGTCAGAATATACTATATCATTTAAACCAAGGAGTTGACTTTGTCATAGCAACCGACAACGGATCTAAAGATGGAACTAAAGAGATTCTTCATGAATTTGTAAACCAAAAAGTTCTCAAATATATATATGAATCAGAGTATTCACATTCGCAGTCAAAGTGGGTTACTCAGATGCTCGATATTGCAAGAGAAGAATTCGCAGCTGATTTGGTAATAAACTCAGATGCGGATGAGTTTTGGTGGCCCAAAAAAGGCAACTTGAAATCAGTACTGGATAACGTTCGACCAAATAATGCGGTGCTGTATGTTCAGCGAAACGATTTCATGCCAGTGAAAGATCAGACTAAAAGCATTTTCGAGAGAATGATCATCAGAGATACGTCTGGACTGAATGGTATAGGCAGGCCCCTCCCACCAAAAATTATTACTCGACCGATTGAGGGATTTACTATCTCGGCCGGTAATCACGATGTTGAAAATTTCTCGATGTTCCGGAGATATAAGAAAGCCAAATTCGAAAACATTGAAATTTTACATTTTCCGATGAGAAGTTATGCCCAATTTGCGAAAAAAATAGAGCAAGGGGCTCAGGCATTACTGAATTTTCATGAGAATTTAACTGCAACTAGAGTTTGGTTAGTTCTTTACGAAAAGCTAAAGGCAGGAACTTTAGAAGAATATTATTATTCTAGAGTGGGACTCAAGAATGTTGAGGACTCTAGACTAAGAGATTTTATGAAGTTTCGAGAAATAATTTAAATGAATCTAAAATAGCCATCAATGATGAAAAAAAAAACAATGTCTAGACTATCTACTATTGCTCATAATATCCAGGTGCTTGAAGAGTTAAAAGTCGACAACGTCTGGGCTGCAAATCAAGTAGATTTTGATCTAATTACAACAACTAAAGGTAAGCAGATTGTCGCTTATTACGACGTCAATCGAATGATGACAGTTGGGATTCGAGATACTAGAGAAAATAGTTGGGTAAAAACAATATTACCTAGTCAGTTAGTATGGGATTCTCATAATTTTGTTAGACTTGGTATCGATAAAAGAGGTTATATTCACTTGAGTGGGAATATGCATGTTCGCCCTTTAATTTATTTTCGGAGTGCGTTGCCTTATGAGGTTAGCCAAATGACAGAAATTAATTCAATGATAGGTGAGGACGAAGATAGAGTAACATACCCCTGTTTTTTTCATGATAAAGCTGGGGATCTTTATTTTTCTTACCGAAATGGTAGCTTTGGTGACGGCTCCACGATCATTAACAAATATGACATCGCTCAAGAAAGGTGGAAAAGGCATTTATCGGTTCCTCTATTCAGTAAGCCATTCAAAGGAAAACACAAGATCGCGTACCAAAAATCAATACTTGGTATCGACGGCCGTTTTCACTTTATCTGGATGTGGCGTTCAAGTCCACTGGTAGAGACATGTCATCAACTTTGTTATGCATCAAGTATTAATTTATTAGATTGGCAAAATTCAGCAGGTGTCAGAGTTGAGCCACCGTTCAGGCCAGATACGGATGAACTTACTGTCGACGATGTCCCTGAAAGATCAGGGTTGCACAACGGCCGTCAGCTAATCATAGTAGATAAACATAACGACCCAGTGATTTGTTATGTTAAAGATGATCAGCATGGTTGTTCACAAATTTTTGCCGCGAAACCTAATAAGGACGGTTGGCACATAGTGCAGTTGAGTTCATGGGAATTCAAATGGGAATTTCATGGACAAGGAGATAAAATGTCCGAAGGTATTGCCTTTAATTTTTTAGGTTTTGCTCATGATGAGTTAATTATTGATTATCGAACGCCAGAAGGTGAGGTAGGCCAATTTTTCTTGAATACAGAAAAGATGGAATTAGGAATCAAAAAACACGAGCTAACCGATCTATTTATTCCAAACCTGTACGAAGCTGGTGAAGATGAAAGTGGAATGTATGAAAATTGGCGTACAGATAATATTGAGACTTTAGGACGAGATAACATTTACCTGTTAAGGTGGTTAAGTAGACCGAAAAGTCATGGGAAGCATGCTCCAGACGTGATACCCAACGAGCCGATTGCTTCCCTAAATATTGTAAAAGTTTCAATTTCTTAAACAAGACGGAAATTATTATTTGACCCCTGATAGATTTACTTTTCTCTGACCAGATATTTATTTTTGACACAAAAGTTATTAGGCATTGTTCTTCAATTTGTCTTAGTGTTAAGTAATTTTTTTCCCACTTCGGATGGAAAGAGAATATTTTTGGAAGGATCCTTTGAACGTAGAAAACAAGATTTACCTTTGTCTTATTCTGATCTATTCCTTCTGGCCCATCTAACCTAGTCTCAGTTATACTTCGACGTTTAAGCTACGCTAGCGTAGAAAATTAGCTTCTCCCCAAGAAGTACAAATAGATTGGATGACTCTCTTTTACCTTAAATTCGAATGCTATTATGTTACTGTATGTCAGTTTTACTGTAAAGGTTCGGTCGAGATCGCTGCTTACGAATTGAGTGTTTAAACACGGTTCCAGATCTTACTTACTATAGGTTACTAGATCTACTTTGTTGACGAAGCTAAGCTAGAAAAAATCAACTCTTCTATGAAGTCGGCAATTTTTTGTTCATCTTTATCCACTCCAAAATCGGTTAATGAAGGGAGATGATTCATAAAAAAGTTCTGATAGTGGGCAACCTCAACTATGCTTGACGCAAGAGAATGAGGATATTTATAATCTTTATCACACTCTAAAATTATGTTACCGATAAAAGCGCAAAGATCTTTGTAAGGTTCAAACAAATGGTCTTTATTGTCCTCACCAACATGTTTAGTTAAATAAGTTTTGGAGCCCTCAGTAATAACAATTTTATGAAGTTGGCTTTGATCCACATAGCTTGTTTTGGCATCATCTATAACACTAGTTGCTAAGAGCTTAATTACAATTTTTAACTTAGTAACAGGGTCATTAATATTGTTGGTGTGGTAATTAAGCTGAAACTCGAGCCAACCCCAATACCAATTAGTAAGATAGATTAATAATTTATGCTTGTTTTCAAAGTACCGATAGATGCTAGCTTCTGTTGTTCCAATCTCTCGGGCTAGCTTTTTGAATGTCAGAGTCTCAAAGCCGTTCTTATGAATATACTTTATGCTCTGGCTGATTATCTTTTTTCCTAAATCTGACTTCTCAGGATTCTTGACGAAAAGTTTTTCATTCATCTTGATTTGAAGCAATACTTCCATTCAGGGCTTTTTTCCTTTTAATTCAGAAGGCTTATATATTATGTCGGCGATTTAGAAAAGTTAGCTTTAAATAGCTTTACTTCCAGCTTGTAATAGTATTACTATCACCCATCGATAAATCGCTATATTTACTAATTAATTACCCTGAATTAAATGTTTAAGCATATCAATAACGACCTTCCCGCTAGTATAATAGTGTTTTTTGTAGCTCTGCCTCTATGTTTAGGAATAGCCTTGGCTTCCGGCGCCCCATTATTTTCTGGAATAATCGCTGGGATAATCGGAGGAATAGTAGTTGGCCTCTTAAGTGGCTCGGCCCTCGGTGTTAGTGGTCCGGCTGCAGGCTTGGCCGTGATTGTACTTTCTGCAATTGACACTCTTGCCACCTGGGAAAATTTTTTACTTGCTGTTGTTTTAGCAGGATTCATTCAGGTATTGATGGGGTTCTTAAGGGCAGGGTTCATCGCATACTATTTTCCTAACTCCGTAATTACAGGAATGTTGAGTGGTATAGGCCTATTAATCATATTAAAACAAATTCCACATGCTTTAGGTTATGACCGAGATTTTGAAGGAGACCTCTCTTTTATTGAAGCTGATGGTAAGACGACTTTTACGTCCCTCTATGAGTCTTTGTTCTCATTGTCACCTGCGGCCATCTTAATTTCTTTTACGTCCATACTTCTACTTATTCTCTGGGAACAATTTCTATCAAAGAAAAAACTATTCAAAATAATTCAAGGCCCGATCGCAGTAATCCTTTTTGGAATATTTATGAGTTATTGTTATCAACAAAATATTATCAATCTTACACTCTCCAAAGATCAACTTGTAACTCTGCCTATCTCTAGTAATTTTTCCGAGTTTTTAAATTTTTTCACTTTCCCAAATTTTTCTGCGATATTCAATTTCGAGATTTGGAAGGTGGCTTTTATTATCGCGATTATAGCAAGCATTGAAACTCTTCTTAGCGTGGAGGCGACTGACAAACTAGACCCTCAAAAAAGAGTGACACCTACTAATAGAGAATTAGTTGCGCAGGGAATTGGAAATATTTGTTCGGGTTTGATTGGAGGTCTTCCAATTACCCAAGTGATAGTGAGAAGTTCTGCTAACATATCTTTTGGTGGAAAAACAAAACTCTCATGTATCCTCCATGGTTTCTTCTTATTGCTCAGCGCATACTTTGCAACCTCACTATTAAATCTAATTCCTTTATCTAGTTTGTCTGCGATTCTCATTTTGGTTGGATATAAATTAGCAAAACCTGCGATGTTCAAGAAAATGTGGAGTCTAGGCTTACAACAATTCATACCGTTTACTACCACGATTTTGAGTATACTACTTACTGATCTACTAACGGGCATTACCGTTGGGTTAGTAGTTAGCCTGTTGTTTACCCTCTGGCAGAATTACAAAAATTCATTTTATATGGAAGATTCGGTTTCAGATGAAGAAGGAAGAGAAACCCATCATTTAATTTTGGGAGAAGTCGTTTCTTTTTTTAACAAGGCGAATATCTTAAGAACTCTAGATAAATTACCGCCTAACTCTAAAGTGATAATCGATGCGTCAAAAACTCAATCGCTTGATCACGATATTTCTGAAATAATTAGCAATTTTTGTGTTAATGCTAAAACCAAAAATATTGAAGTTAAGAAAATGTGCTTAGATTTATAAATGCTATTAACCAGCCTATGGAGATCCGATGAAAACATTAACAAAAGTAATGCAAGATAAAATAAGCCCTGCAATGGCACTTGAACTTTTAAAAGAAGGAAATAAACGATTTATTAGCAATCTAAAGATCAATCGTAATCTACTGCAACAAGCAAACGAGACTTCTGATGGCCAACACCCGTTTGCTGTAATTTTAAGTTGTATCGATTCAAGAACTTCTGCAGAACTGATTTTCGACCAAGGGCTAGGAGATATATTTAGCATTCGAGTCGCCGGCAATATTCTAAATGAGGATGTTTTAGGCAGTATGGAATTTGCATGTAAGATTGCAGGGTCAAAAATTATAGTCGTTTTAGGTCATACAAAATGTGGAGCTGTAAAAGGTGCGTGCGACCATGTTGAGATGGGAAATTTAACCGCTTTATTAAGTAAAATTCAGCCAGCAGTATATGACGAACAGACTGTTTCAGAAAACCGAAATTCATCAAACAGTGAATTTGTGGAGAAGGTTTCAATAATAAATGTGAAGCGCACAGTTCAATCGGTTATTGAAAGAAGTCCGATTCTAAAAGAAATGTTCATCTCAGGTGATATTAATATTATAGGAGCTACTCAGGATATTTCTTCAGGGGAAGTAGCGTTTTATGAAAATATTTTAAACTAGGGCCTATTTATTAATCAGCTTCATTGTCTAAGAATATCCTGAGAGATGATATTCTTAATGTTTTCCTGCAACTGAATTTTCGTTACTCTTGTGGTCGGATCGATTTAGATATTGATTTTCAACGAGGTTTTGGAAGTGATTTCCAATTGCTGTTGAGTAGGGGACTACTTTGTGTTTTTCATCGTACCTCGTGACGTAGGGGAGGTCTTCACTCCTCGGGTTGAATTGGATTTTATTAAAGACTCTATTTTTAATATGGGCGAGCACTTGAGAGATGATTTCAAAGTGATTAGACTTAATAGACTGATTGGTAATTAGCTTTTCAAAAAAGCATTATTATTTTAGTAATCGATATTCTTAAGGTAGGTGGAATTTCCTGGATTTTCTTGAGACATTAAGCCTTGGGCTAGTTTTTCATAAACTCACTGCGTAATATCCTGATCCATTTTCAATAATTCTTGCACGAAGCCAAGAATTGCGACCTCTGTTTGGCCAGTAACGGGGATTGTTTTATTCCGGTGTTGCGGTCGTAAAGACTGAAAGTCATTTGGATCTGAATTTTCATAACGATATCGTTCGGTGAAGCATTCATAGGGTCCATTATAGCCAATTTTTTTGTTGACGCATCCCTCATTTACCATCGCAAGATAATAGAAAAGCGACCGGTCATCGATAAGCTGATTTGGATCAAATGTTTTATCTGTCATTATGTAAGATGAAATTAGTTTGCTACTTTCTGTCACCGCCTCAATGGTTCTTTTATTCATCTTGTTATCCCTGTTTGCGAAGGGAAAATGAGTCGTAACTTTATAAGCAGTTAGCGACCAGTGAGCCGTATTAAGAATATTTAGATCTTTACTGGGCAATGATTTGTGAATTTCTATAGTGACTCGAGATGGGTGAAGTAGAAGATGAAAAATCGATGAATGAAGTTAAAGCGTATCAATCACGTTAGTTTTAGTGAAAACTCTGATCTTCCTTAAAATTTACGGCAAGAAGACTTAATAATGGCGAATCATTGAGGATATTTTGATTGGGTAGAGTTCATTCTTGAACTAGATACCGAAAAAAGCCAAGCTATTCTACCAAAGTTTTTATATAAGATAAAAAAACGAGACTAAGCGCCCTAGAAGAAGCACCATTGATGCAAATCAATTAATCTGGGACACCAACTTTTACTACTGAGTTTTTAGGATCATCTTAACGATCATGGAGTCGTATAATTGATCCGATTGGTTATATTTTATGTATATTTAGAACTTCTAGTTAAAGTATTTAGGGTATCTTAAATAGTAGAACGTTTCCGACCGGAGGTTGCTCTTAAAAACTAAAACACTTATAATACCGATCTTATAGGTGTTAAATGTAGATAGTTGTTTTTATGTGCAGTAAACTTACTTTTTCAAAATTAATCTCGTCGTTATTAGTAATCTTAATTTTAGGTTGGCTTGATGAGAGTTATGCTTTTCCTTCATATCGAACTTATGACGGCAGTGGAAATAATCAAGAAAACCCAGAATGGGGTTCTGCTGGTTCGAACCTAATACGACTTTTTGATTCTCAATACACTGATGGAATAAATACTCCAGCAGGGATCGATAAACCAAGCGCTAGAGCGATCAGTAACGCAGTCTCTGCTCAGCCAGCGACAATTCCAAACCCGGTGCATGCTACGAGTTTACTCTGGCAGTGGGGCCAGTTCTTAGACCATGATATAACGTTGACTCATATTGGCAAAGATAGCTTTAATATTTCAGTACCGCGTGGAGACGAATACTTCGACCCTCATGGTACTGGGGCTGCCTCTATCGCATTAGAACGTTCTGAATATGACCTAACGACTGGCATTAATACTCCGCGTGAACAAGTAAATAGCATTACTGCATTTATTGATGGGTCTAATATTTATGGATCAAGTGAAGAACGGGCGAATGAGTTGCGTGCATTTGAAGGTGGACGTTTAATAACCAGTGAAGGAAACCTTCTACCTTATGAATTAAATTCTAATATGTTTGCTTCGGGAGACGAACGAGTAAATGAACAATTGGGACTTATCTCAACCCATACTTTATTTATGCGGGAGCATAATCGAATAGCGGATCAGTTGTCTTTGGATAATCCAACTTGGACCGACGAACAAATTTTCCAAGAATCGAGAAGATTCGTAATAGCTGAAATGCAGTCAATTACGTTTAATGAATTTCTGCCTTTACTTATTGGTTCTAACAATATTCAACCCTACAATGGATATGATCCAAGCGTTAATCCGAGTATCTCTAATGAGTTTGCTACAGCAGCATTTAGAGTCGGTCACACGATGTTGCCTCCGGAGCTTCTTCGCCTTGATGAGGATGGTAATGTAATAGAATCAGGTAATATTAATTTACGAGATGGATTTTTCAGCCCCGATCTAATTAAAGATGGTGGAATAGATCCGATACTTCGTGGCTTGAGCACTCAATATGCACAAAAAATCGATACAATGATAAGTGACGACTTACGTAATTTCCTTTTCGGACAACCAGGAGCTGGCGGTTTTGATTTAGCTTCTCTCAATATTCAAAGAGGCCGGGATCACGGCTTACCCGGTTACAATGATGCTCGAGTCTCTCTTGGATTTGATAGAATTGATAGCTTTGAGAGTGATATTTTTCTTCCTGGTGTGGGAGAGAGATTAGCGTCAGTATACGCAAGTCCAGATGATATCGATCTTTGGGTTGGCGGTCTTTCAGAACAAAATGCTTCTGGGTCTATGCTAGGTGAACTTTTTACTTGGATTATCGGCGATCAATTTACCCGACTTCGAGACGGAGATCGATTTTGGTATCTAAATACATTGACGGCTGCTGAGATTCTAAACATTGAGAGTCTCACACTCTCGGATATCATTATGTTAAATACGGACATAGATTACATGCAAAAAAATGCGTTGTTGAACGAAGTCCCAGAGCCGACTACTTTTTTACTACTAGGCTTCGGTGTCGTCGCGGGAAGGCTGCGTAGGAATTTCAAAGATAAATCAAATTTTCCTTCGATCAAAATTTGATCAGAGATGATTTCTTTAGAAGAATTGGGAGTCATTGTAAGGGAAGGAAGTCGATTCAAGAGAAGTTTGTAAATTCCAATATAATGGAGTGACCATCGAGTCATCAATATTTAATTTCGCATTCCATTTCTTGCATCTTGGACGTCCTCGTGGATATTAAGTTAAGAGATTTTTAAATAACCATTTAACCCAATGGCCGTGGAAACCGCCTTACTTTTCTCTTCTAATTATGCTTACAGACCCACCAAAATCTAGAGGACAAGTTTGTGATCTTTACATATTTCATGCTAAGCAAATACAATCTTATTTACTGAGTTAAAACGAAAGAGGGAATTTCTCCATGCTGACACATCACGTATTATTCTGGCTAAAACCTGAAACAACTGACGTTCAAAAAGCAGCATTTCGAAAGGGACTTGAGTCTCTTCGTGAAGTTGAAACTGTGGAAGAACTATATGTCGGAACTCCCGCGCCAATTACTAGAGCTGTCGTTGATTCAAGTTATACTTTTTCATTGAACATTGTTTTTAATGACCTAGCAGCTCACGATGTCTATCAAGTGCACACTCTGCATAAAACTTTCTTAGAAGAGTTCAAAGTGTATTTTGATAGAGTCGTAATTTATGATGCTATTTAGTGATTGAGTAATGTCACCTACCTAAAGAGACTACCTTTAGTACTCTTAGGAAGAATCTCGGGGCGTTTTTATTTACGTTTTGGGTCTTTAGAAAGCCAAGGTATTAAAAAATGTCATTTTTTTGCTTAGGATCTGTCTACTTTTACAAGCGTGCAACGCTCTTATAATTCTCTGTCTTATTTGTGGCCGTCGAAGGCAAAGGATTAAGCACGGGCACTGTGCGTTTGAATCTAAAACCGAAAATAAAATGTGCCCAACTTTCGATTAATCGTTGACTATCTGCTCTTGGTCTTCGGGACGAAGGGCCGTAATCTACTTTGTTGGATTCATGACGGCATCGATGATGCGTCGGCAATAGGTTTCGGTATCCGAATCCTTGAACTGCCTGAAATATTTCCAAAGATCATCACCTTTCAAATTTAGTCGATGAAGCGCGAGCAAAAATTCGTGCTGTTCCTCGACTGAAAGATATTGATAAGTGTCATCAATGATTTTCTTCGTTTCGGCGTCGCCATCAATTATGGTGAGATAAACCAAAACTTGTTTGGAACGGACGTCTTCAATGGTGATATTTTTTAATGTCATGTGCAAACCTTTCTTAGTGAAAAAACCCTTACAAACACACAGTGCGCCTGTGCCGAATAGCCTTGAGGTTATTTCGCACAAACACAACTGCTCTAGTCTTCCCACTTTTCGGATCTACTTGTCTGAATGCTAAACACTATTAGATGTTACTCAAGTAAGTACAATGCTTGATTAAATTAGTCAAGTATTTTGATTTCTAATCTAACTCCCGATGTCGTAGGATTCCTTGTCGTCGCGATAGTCTAGTGGGCTACTTCGTCTATTTTATGATCTATTGTGGCATGGTGAGTGACTTTTATTCTTTAATTTGGAGTTGTTAGCGACCTCTCGATTTGTACTCTTCAACCCGATGGTGGCTAAGGAGATGAATCTTAGACATTTGGTTTGTGAGTGCTTGCCTCGAGTAGTTCTATGCAGCAAGTGGAGAACACTTTGTTGACGAGAACTTAATTGCACTTGGGATTATGGTAGAAAGGTTAGATTATTTTCAACATGATCATTTTGCGTTGCTTATGAGGGGATTCCGAGCAGCTCTTTCCTAATTAAATTTCAGTATTAACAGAAGAATAGCTGACAACTTGTTTTTGCGTTGTTTTAGTCTTGTTCGTCGTCTGATCCTAGCTCTGAGTAGAAAATTTCAAGCTCTCCGCACGAAGTACAAGCAAACTTAAATTTCATGCGAGTGTCATGAGGTACTAAAATTTGATTTATCTTACTTCGGAAATATGTCGTGAGCATGGTATTAAAAGATAACTTTTTGGCTTCTGTAAAGCCAACTAATGACGTTTTGATGGACAAGGCTGGTCGAATTATGGCGAGCCTGGTAAAGACTTCATTGATAGACAGGGCCTGAAACAAATGGATTACATGTTCAAGCAGCCATTACGGCTAATCCGACTGGCTTTCCCGTCGCACCGTATATCACGGTTCGGAGATTTATTCGGAAGAGAAGACTTTTTATATTCTTTCCGATAGTTTTATCATGTCTCATTTCGGTACGTAACGTTGAGTCACTCGTAGTTGCCGAATGCACGAACACCTATGGCAAGTATCTGACTATCACCGGAAAGGGTGTGATCATGGACGTCAAACAACTCATCACTTGGTGGCAAACAGATGTCCTCCGAATATCTGCGGAAGGTACGACTCCAAACCGTCATTCCTGCGAAAGCAGGAATCCAGGAGGACGAATGATTTCAGCTACC
>CAYYIQ010000050.1:0-17077 GCA_964472005.1 uncultured Bdellovibrionales bacterium
TCTTAACTCACCCAACATTAGGAAATAGCCCTTTCCGAGAAGAGTTTCATTGTTAAAATATGTTTCTATCGACATTATCGGGATATTTGAGTTTTCTGCGGGCTTTACGATAGAGTTTACCCACCAAGTTCCAGAAATCAATCCACTAATGTTATTTATACTTTGTAATTTACGAAAAGAAGAAAGGGTATTTTTTGCAATCGATGAATCATCCTCAACTATTAGTTCAACTTTTGCTTTATTCCGACTATTGTATTCAAAGATCGCAAGCTGCGTTCCCCTTAAAGCCTCTTGCCCATAATTGCTTGCAACGCCTGTTAAAGAACCAATAAAACCTAACTTCAACACATCTATAGGTTCAGCGAAAAGAAGTTTTGAAAATAAAACTATAACGACGACAATAAAAAAACATATTCTAGTTTTAATCATAAGTAGAATCTCAATCGACTAGTTTTTGCGGCCAGCAAAAAAACGCACCTGTAACGAGCTGTTTAATTTAAACATCCATAAAATAGCATCTCGGAGAAATGACACTTCCCCCTTATCAAAAACATCTCTGTTAAGTAGCCTTTCCCTTACTAATTTATCTGTCCAAATTGCATTGATCGCATTTCGAACCTCAATATACTCGTTATAAATGATCTTAACTCTACCTTGCTTGAGAGTATCTAAAAGCAGAAATGGAAAAATCAACATTAAACGTTCGATTTGCTGGCTTAAATTAGAAACCCTCTTTAAACTTGAAGCATAGGTATAAGGACTCTGAGAATAAAGCTTTTTTCCTGCAGCATAGCCGACTCCGACCTCTTGAACAATTTGGCTAAAATCCTGCTCGCGATTTAAAACAACCTCGTTCGCTTCATCATCTGCAACGTAGTTAATATAAAAATCTTGCTTCTCCTGTCCGTCATACCCACTAAGCAATTTGGCATAATCGATATCACTTCTAAGTGAAATTTCAGTGAGAAATTCTTTCTCCAAATCGAGGGTCAATTTTTTAGTTAAACATCGGTCTAAACGATTGAAAATTGAGTCTATGTAACAATCAACGTCTATCTTAACTAACTCTAGGCAATGGAGTTTTTTAAAACTATCTGAGAGACTGAAAT
Source organism: uncultured Bdellovibrionales bacterium (assembly GCA_964472005.1). Classification (GTDB taxonomy): domain Bacteria; phylum Bdellovibrionota_C; class UBA2361; order SZUA-149; family DAOLCO01; genus CAYYIQ01. The sequence goes on from CAYYIQ010000050.1 coordinate 1,110, forward strand.
TGACAAATGTTTTTTCACCTAGAAAAACATCAACGCCGACTGGCGCATTCTTTCTTAATTCAAGAAGAAGCGTGTTAGCAATATTGTCTGGTGTTAGCTCAATTCCTTTAGTCGCAAGAGAACGAGACAGATGCACCGCAAAAGAAGTCCCAAACACCAACTCGTCATAAGGAGCAATATTTACCGTAGGGAACCCTGTACTTAAATCTACTACGGCTTTGGCGTAAATATCTTTTGGCGCGACGCCATTACTCAAATCAACATCGCGAGCAACATCAAAAATTATTTTTTCTAATTCGACTAACATTTTACAGAGATCTTAACTTTTCTTTAATACTTTTTATTATTGGAAAGTTCGCTAATACTTTCCGCTTACTCGACGCATCTAAGGAGTTAAAAAACATCACAAGAAACTCCTCTTCACTCAAGACTTTGCACATTGATAAACTTTCCCTTAGCTGGTCTGGATATAAACCTTCATCAACTTCAAAAATTTGGTGTAACAAGCCTGTATCCAATAATTCAATCAAGATCTCTACATGCGTAGCTTCTGAAAACAACTTTAAAAACTCCGAATATCTCCGCCCACTAGACAGCAGCGGCAAATAACAACTCACTATCGCTTCATTAAAAAGCTTAGTCGTTTTTCCTTCTAAGGTGAAACCAAAGCGATTCTTAAATTTCACAGCTCTAATTAAACGTGACGGGTCGTCTCTAAAGCTAAGATCATGTAAAATTTTAATTTGTTTTTTTCTTAGATCGCCTATCCCATCAAACACGTCTGTGATCGAATCTAATCTGCAATCAAATTTACTGGCGGCCATCGCGTTTATCGAGAAGTCTCTTCGAGCTAAATCCTCCATGAGCCCTCCTGCTTCCACTACTGGACGAACAGCAATCTTTGAGTAGTACTCCCGCCGGGTAAACACAAAGTCGAATTCAAAACTATCGAGCAGAGATTTAAATCCGATTTTAAAAGTTCTAAAATCTTTAATCCTCTCGGACGACACTACCGAATACTTCTCACCACTCTGCAAGGTTAGGTAAGACACTAGTTGATCGTAAACTACTTTCAAACTTTGATTTTCAACATCAAGAAGAAAATCAACGTCCTTAACTTTAACACCCAATAACCTATCGCGAACGACTCCACCAACAAGCTGACAATTAAACTTGCTAGAGTCTAATAAACTAATGGCTAATTCTTTTGCAAATGGCGAAATTTCTTCCACTATTTAATACCGACCCTTCTTCTCTAAGAAAGATACAATACCTTGAAAAATCCCATCGGCAACTAATTGCTGATACTTCGTAGTAGAAAGTAGGACGCCTTCTTCTGGATGATCAATGAAAGATATTTCCGTTAAGATACAAGGCATGTGGGCACCAACTAAGACATAAAAAGGCGCGCGTTTCACTCCTAAATCTTTAATTTTTGGATACTTCTTCTTTAGACTAGCGACTATGGAGTCTTGGGTTAAATGCGCCAAAGAAATTGAATCATCCATTTTTACTGATTGTATAAAGTCGCTTATAATAAATGATAACGCGCTCCTACTCTCTCCACCTGTAACTAAGTTTTCTCTTTCGGCAAGTCTCAACGAGCTTTTATCATTCGTATTGTCTAAATAATACGTTTCGACACCTCTAGAAGATTTATACTCACTGGCATTTGCATGAATAGATACAAAAATATCTGCCTTAATTTCATTCGCCTGATTCGTTCTATCGGAAAGTTTCAAAGTTTCATCGCCTGTCCTTGTTAACTGAACCCGAACTCTTCCCGTTTCCCGCAATCGATCTCTAACCATTCTCGAAACAGCCAGAGTAACGTTCTTTTCTTGAATTCCGTCGGGACCCAATGCTCCATCTTCCTCCCCTCCGTGACCTGGGTCAATTAACACTAACGCACTTCGTTCTTCTAGACTGCCAATTGTTGTCATTTCATTTGTTAAACGATCTGACGGAACAACTTCTACCTCCTGTGCTTTATCTTGAGCGGTAAACTTTTCTTCAAGTAAAGTAAATTGTTTTTGAGCATGGGGAGCAGAATCAGTGCTGCCATAACTACCAATTATTTTTGTTAGCGCTTCCTTGGCTTCAAAAAGATTCCCTTGTCTTTCGTTAATTCTAGCAATTGCCAAAAGTGACTCATCCGCAAAATTATCGCTAGAATATGAATCAACAATTTCATCAAAAGCCTTTAGTGCCTTTTCTCTATCATCATCACTATTAGAAACTTGTGAACGTTGCTCGCAGAGCCTTCCTAGAAGATAGAGAGCACGGGGTCGATAAACTTCATCAGACTCGTCGCCTAGAATAAACTTCCTTAGATCTGCTTCAACGCGATTCCAACGTTCCAAGTCCCGAACGCTTGAATCTTCAATTACCAAAGAACGATACTTCGCACGAATTTCACTATAAATTGATTCTGAAGTTTCCTCTTTATCCTCTGCAATCAATTCATCACCGTACTCTGCGCTAACAGGGTTCACCGAAATTAAAATTGTCGTCACGACAAAAAACAACAATAGACATTTCTTCATTTTAACTCACCTAATTGCTTAGAGTTTTGAACTATCTCGTAGACTACGTTTAAAGCTTCCTTTGGAGACAACTCATCGGGATCAAGGTTTTTAAGGCTTTCAATAAAAGACGATAATTCCTGATTTAGAACAGAACTATCTTCTGCTGGCGTCGCTACTAATTCGACCTGATCCGATAAACTTTCCGTAGCAGTCATATTGCTAGCGATATGACTTGCGCGTTTCAATATTTGGCTTGGAATTCCTGCTAACCTCGCTACATGTATTCCATAACTTTTGTGAGCTGCTTTCATTTCGATGCGGTGAGTGAATTCAATTCTTGATAACGTTTCAAGAATACCTACCGAAAGACAGGACACTTGCGGAAAGTTATGCTCAAGTAGATTCAATTCGTGAAAATGAGTAGCAAATATAGTTTTAGACTTTGTATGCTCAATCAACCATTCGGCAATTGCAAGCGCAAGACCGTAACCATCCTTTGTAGCAGTACCTCTTCCTAATTCATCTACCAAAACTAACGAACGGTCGGTTGCGTTAAGAACGATATCGGACGCCTCTTTCATTTCAACCATGAAAGTAGAATCACCTTTTGCTAGACTATCTCCCGAACCGATTCTCGTAAAAATGCGGTCTACCAAACCTAAACTTGCACTTTCGGCTGGAACGAAGCTCCCTGCTTGAGCCATAATTTGAATTACACCAAGTTGGCGTAGATATGTGGATTTACCGCCCATATTTGGACCTGTTAAGACCGCAAAGTATTTAGCCTGGCAATCCAACGAGGCATCATTAGGCACAAACTTGGCCCGCCCAATAGATTTCTCTACAACGGGGTGACGACCTTTTTTTATCTCAAGCTTATTTTCTTCTAATAAAGTTGGCCGACAATAAGAATTTTCTTTTGCTATTACTGCAAATGACCCCAAAGCATCTAGAACCCCAACAACCTGTGCAATTGCTTGAATCTCCGTAACCGACTGCAAACAAATCTTCTTAAGTTCTGAAAATAATTCTCTTTCTAGGTGATCAATTTTGGCAGATGCCGAAAATATCTCCTTTTCAAAAGTTTTTAATTCAGGTGTAAAAAATCTTTCAACATTACTTAATGTTTGTTTTTTTATATATTCGCTTGGAGCTTTATCCGACTGACTTAAACTTATTTCAATAAAATATCCGAGAACAGAATTATGTTTAATTTTTAAACTAGACGCTCCGACTTTTTGCTTTTCAGATTTTTCTAAATTACTAATTATATCTTTCGAACCTGATTCGACCTCGCGAAACCTCTTAAGATCTCCATTGTAACCATCTTTGAATACCGCACCTTCTCCTAGCCTCACTGGTAAATTTTCAAGCAAAGCTGAATCTAAAAGAGCAACCAAATCTGGAAGACCAACTAGTTTAGCGCTAAACTTACCTAAGCTGCTCTCTCGACCTAACTTGGAAATAATATTCTTAATTGCTGGGATTGTTTTTAACGACTGAAGTAACAATCCAAGATCATGAGGTGACACCCTGCCCGAAATCATCTTAGTGCACAGTCGTTCGAGATCTCTAATTTCATAAAGCTCTCGTCGCACCTCAGTCAATATCTCGTTATTTTGAATCAACTCTTGAACTTTATCGTACCGATGATTGATCGTAGACATTTCTAGCGATGGTGACAGTAGCCAGTCTTTCAATTGCCTTGAACCCAACGCCGTTCGCGTCTTATCGAGCACACCACTAAGAGAAAATTCTTTCGATCCATCGTATGAATTGATCAATTCTAAATTTTTTATCGTTGAACCGTCTAAAGCCATCACTGCAGCGGCCGCAGCATTCTGAATCGACGACACAAGAAACTTTTCAGCACGAGATACAAACGAAATGTAAGATAAGATTAACGTAAGGCTATCAACCGACTTGCTTGATACTGAATCGACTATGTTTCTAAATTCGACCGCCTTTTCATCTGACAAATATAGCCCTTCTACTATCTTCTCGATTGCCACGGACTCTAACGGATGTTCAGAGACCCTCAGCTTGTACTTCGTTAGCGAGGCTAAATGCACACCGATTTTTTCTTTTAAATCGGGTTCTTCTTTATCCGAAAAAACTATTTCTCTTGGCATATATCGGAGCACGACTCCTAAAAGATCCGCATCTGAAACATTATCGTGTAAGATAATTTTCCCTGTAGACGCTTCTATTACAGACAATGCATAAGTATTTCGATCCTTTGAAAGGATCGAAACCAAATAGTTTAAATCCGACTGATCTTCTCCCTCACTTTCGAAACTCACTCCGGGCGTAAGGATTTTCGTAATATCACGTTTAACTAATCCTTTTGCTTCTGATGCATCTTCAATCTGCTCTACGACGACACAACCCAGACCATTTTCTAATAATTTTGCGGCATAAGATTTGAACGCATGAATCGGAACACCACACATCGGTATTGGGTTCGTCTTATCCTTATCCCGAGAAGTTAAACGAATCGAAAGACAGTCCGACACTTGGTAAGCATCATCAAAAAATACTTCAAAAAAATCTCCGACTTGAAAGAAAACTAAACGATCAGGGTGACTATCTTTAACTTCTAAATAATGACGCAACATTGGTGGCAAACTCGCGCGGTCTCGGGAAGCGGGACTTATTTTTACGTCCTCGACTGGTATTTCGAGAGCTGGCTTTGGCGTTTGAAATTTAAACAAACTTCCCTGAGATGCTACAGAATTATCCATTAGTCATTATTCTTTTATCGAACTTGTTACATTATTTCTCTAGGTTCATTTTAAGGTTTTCGGAGTACAAGTCAAAATTGTCGGTTATTTAATGCGCTTTTTTTGAGGTTTACCACTAAGGTACAAAGACACGAAGGGGAATTTAATTCGTACTCAAAAGAACGTATGCCTCAGGTGGAATTCATAAATGTGTGTTAAATTCCTTATAGAATTTTCGAGTCAACTTCGGGTTGAATTAGACAATTTCCCCTTTGTGTCTTGGTGGTTAAACCAAAAAAAAGGGCCTGTTAAAATTAACAGGCCCTTTTTTGAACTATTTAGAAAGTATTTCTACTCTTTTTGTTTGTTCATTTGTTGTTGGAGAAGATCACCAAAAGTGACTGCTGACGATGAGTCATCAGTGTATTGTGCGTATTCTTCCTTATCTTTTCTCTTCTTACCTTGTTGGGTAGTTAAGCTAATTCTTCTTTCAGCTCTGTCGATATTAAGAACTTCTGCTTCGATTTCAGAACCGAGTGCAAATTTATCCTTAACCGACTCTCCTCTATCAAGTCCAAGTTGAGATACATGGATAAGACCTTCAACGCCTTCTTCCATTTCAACAAACACACCAAAATCAGTGATGCTGCTAACTTTACCCTTAACCTTAGCACCTTGTGGGTACCAATGTGGAACTGAATCCCAGATATCGGCAGTAAGTTGTTTAACACCAAGACTTAAACGTTCGTTTTCTGGATCGATTTCAAGAACTATTGCTTCTAATTCATCGCCCTTCTTGTAAAGATCTTTTACATCCTTAGGATCTTTAATCTTCTTAGTCCAAGAGAAATCAGAAACGTGTACCAAACCATCAATGTCGTCTTTAACATTAACGAAGACACCAAAATCAGTAACAGATCGAACTTTACCGATAACCTTACTTCCAACAGGGAATTCTTTCGCAAGTTCTTCCCAAGGATTCTTAGTTAACTGTTTTAGGCCTAAGCTAATTCGCTGACTTTCAGCACTTACTTCTAAGACAACTGCTTCAACTTCTTGACCAATTGCTAAAAGTTTTGATGGATGAGGAATCTTTCGGCTCCAGCTCATTTCTGAAACGTGAACAAGTCCTTCAATGCCTTCATCAAGTCTTACAAAAGCACCGTAGTCAGTGATCGAAACAACCTTACCTGAGATGTTTGCTCCAACCATGTAACGTGTTTCAACTTTTTCCCATGGATTATCAACCAATTGCTTCATCCCTAAACTTACACGCTCGTTATCACGATCGTACTTAAGAATTACTACTGGAATTGTTTGTCCAACAGAAAGAATTTCACTTGGATGATTAACTCGACCCCATGACATATCAGTGATATGCAATAGACCATCAATACCACCTAAGTCGATGAAAGCACCGTAATCGGTAACGTTCTTGACGATACCTTCCATAACCACACCTTCAGAGATCTGGTTAATAGTATCTTTCTTAAGAGCTTTTCTTTCAGCTTCTAAAACGCTCCTTCTTGAAAGAACGATATTTCCTCTTTCGCGGCTAAACTTTAAAATTTTGAATTCTAGAGTTTCACCAACATATTTGTCTAAATATCTTTGTGGTCGAACGTCAACTTGAGAGCCTGGTAGAAATGCTGGCACTCCAACGTCAATTTGCAATCCGCCTTTCACTTTTTGAACAACTTTACCTGACACAAGCTTATCGTCTTTGTGTAGATTTTCTAGTTCATTCCAAACTTTTAGTTGAACAGCTCTGTCTTTTGATAGAACAACTTCACCAGATTCGTTTTCTGAAGTGAGAAGTAGTACCTCTACTGTGTCTCCAACTTGAATCTTTGTGTCTGATGCATCAACTGCGAATTGGGAAATTGGAATATGTCCTTCAGACTTAAACCCAATGTCGACTAATACATAGTCTCGACCAATTTCGGTGACTTTACCGTGGACAATTTCTCCCGGCTTAACAGCATCAAAATCTTTGCTTAATAATTGTTCAAATTCGTTATCTATTTCAGATGTAGATGTAATGATTTCTTGGTTCATGTTTAATGGTTAATAATGTTTAAACAGGAAAAAAAGTTCCTGTTGTTAACGTTTTTAATATACTTAAATAATCCAAATGATTATCCAAGCCGAATTTCCTACTTGCACTCTTCGATCGGAATTTTTTTGCAAATAGCCTCAACAACTTCATCTAGGGAGAGTTTCCCCGTTTGAATTACTTCCGCATCCTTAGGCACAATCTGAGGGGCAATGGTTCTATTAGAATCTCGCTCGTCTCGTTTTTTGATTTCAGATAAAATCTTACTTTTTTCTTCGTCATCAACTTTAGATTCGTTTCCGTATATTTGAACGAATCTTCGGATTGCCCGGTCTTCCAAGGGCGCATCCAGAAAAAATTTATAATCAGCATCTGGAAATACAATACTTCCAGAATCTCTCCCTTCAAGGACTAGACTATTATCTTTCCCTAGATTTCTCTGAACTTCCGTTAAGAGATCCCTTACACCTTTGAGTGTTCCAATTTGACTTGCAGCTTGGGACCACTCGTTCATCGATAAGGTTTTCGTATCGATATATATATTATCAGGTACAAATAATACCCTTATATCGGTGCGAAAATCTACCACGTCGAGAAGAAAGTCAAACCTTAAAGAGCGAGTTATACCAATTAAACCCTCTTCATTATCATAAGAAACCTGTTTTCTCGAGGCTACATAGCCTACGGCTCTATATAATAGACCTGAATTAAGATGGAGAGAATGAAGTCTCTTGGCTAAGTCACTAGCAACACTAGACTTTCCTGACCCAGCTGGCCCGTCGATAGTTATAATCATTTTTATTTACTTTTTATTCTGTATTTATCTGAAAAGCGTCTAAAAACGAGGGAAAAGATGTCTCAATTGATTTTAAATCTCGTATTTCCACGTCTAATTTTAATAAATATTCGATTATCGCACCACACATCGAAATGCGATGATCCCCACAAACCTTCCAACTTTGATCTCCTGAAACCAGTGTCCCCTTCCTATTTGGATCGCCCATGATTTTCATACCATCTTCAAGCTCAACAATTGAAACATTATAAGATGATAATAGTTCGACAGTTTTTGAAATCCTATCGCTTTCTTTTACCCTTAACTCCTCAGCGCCCGTGATAACGGTTTCGCCTTCTGCGAAACTTGCGGCGACTGAAATGATCGGAATTTCATCGACAGCAAATGCGACTTCACGCTTATCGATAGTGATAGCTTGCAGGTTACTTTTCTTAACCAAGATATCTGAAACAGTTTCGCCATTCTCTGTTCGAGAATTTACTAACTCTATCTTCGCTCCCATCTTCTTAAGAATAGCTAGGCAACCACTTCTCGTCGGATTAACACCAACATTTCTTATTAATGTTTCTTTGCCATTTGGATCAAGCAGGCCACAAACAATAAAAAACATTGCAGCAGAGATATCTCCGGGAATTGCAATATCAAGTGGCTTCAAAGACGAGCCCGGTGTTTCCGAAAGTGATTCAATACTTGTAACAATCCATCCCTGTTCGTTTTCAGAACATTCAATTTTGGCACCCATTGCCTCTAGCATCTTTTCCGTATGATCCCTAGATTTAAAAGGCTCTCTGATCAAAGTAGTTCCCTCGGCGTACAATCCAGCTAGCATAAGCGCACTTTTTACTTGAGCACTTGCCTTACTTGAATCCCAATTTATTCCTTTAAGGCTCCCACCTTTGATCGTGATAGGTAAATTATCAGACGAAAATCCCGCTCCCATTTTCTTCAATGGTTCAGTCACACGCGCAAATGGGCGTTTACTTAAACTTTCATCTCCAACTAATAAAACAGGGAAGTTCAATGCCGAAAACAACCCTGTTAATAGCCTTGCTGTTGTTCCGGAATTTCCACAATCCAATGAATCGCTTGTTTCAATTAATCCGCCTAGTCCCTTACCATGAACAGTAATTTCACAATTTTCAGAACCGGAAGGAGAAATATTTTTAATCCCCTCATTCAGTGCGAGCTCTTCCATTTTCATATTCAACCGAAGCTCCATCTGAACTCCAAGCTGCTGAAAAATTCGAATTGTTGCAAAATTATCTCTTCCTAAAATATTAGTCCTAATTTTAGAAACACCATTGGCAATAGAACCAAACATTATCGCGCGATGAGTTATCGACTTGTCGCCCGGCACATTAATCGGTGACGCAAGGCCGCTTGATTTAAACAAGATTTTTTCATTCTCTACACTAGTTTCTGACATACTATAGCTCTCTATGAAAACTTCCTAATTTCTTAACAAAAAGACATTTTGACTCTAACTGGGTGACGAGATCTGAGACATCCTGATCGCGCCCTAAAGATTCAAATTCAAGATAGAACACACATTCCCACTTCTTACCCTTAGACGTTCGCGATTCTAAGGCAAGCAATGTTAAGTCTAGCTTTTCAAAAGGTTCTAAAATTTCTCTCAAAGCACCACTTCGCTCTTTAACGACACAGACCAATGCGGTTACGTTATGCTTCTCCTGATTCACCTCTGGCGGGCCGACAACAAAAAACCTGGTACGTATGGAACTCGACAAATCCAAATTATCCACAAGAACTGGTAGAGTGATGTATGACGAAAGGATACTAGGGGCTAAAACTGCTTGATTATCAAGCTCCAACTCTCGCAATTCTTTCTCACCGGCGTAAGGATGAATAATCGCATCCTCTGCTAAAAAAGTTTTTAATTTTGAAATATTAAGAGTTGACGACAATCCAACTTCAACAAATACTTCTTTTATATCTTCAATTTTTTTAGAATTAGAAAAAAGCGAGCAATTATTTTGAACGTCGACTTCCGTTGTAATTGTTTGTGAACTGTTTAAAAAACCAAATAAAGATTCACTTAATATACCATCCTCATTTCTTGACACCGGAATGATCCCATAGTGAGAGGAACCGTCTTCAACTCGTCTGAAAACCTCTTCAACATTTGCGGTAACGCACACTCTATCGATCGGGCCGAATTGGGTAAAGACAGCTGCATGGTTTATTCCACCAAGACTTCCAGCGATGCAAACCTCAATATCCCCAACGATTGATCGGCAAGCAGAGAGCACAGATAGAAAGACTTTTTCGACCTGCTTTTGTGCAAATCCTGTATCTTTGCAAATCGAAAATACCCTATCAAGTATTTGTCGCTCACGCGCTGGATGATAGGTCAGAATGTCTTCTCCTTGCTTAACGGCCCTAACTTCCTTGGCCAACTCTGCTCTCTTAACCAAAGCGCGCGCGATGCTATCATCTACAGCATCTATTTCAATTCGAATATCAGAAAGTGACTTTTTCATAATCTCGTTAAGTTAAACAATTTCCGCTACAATGGAAATTTCGATATTTGCATTTGCTGGCAATTCACTCACCGCAACAGTCTGCCTTGCTGGTGGACATTTTCCATTCACCCATTCAGCATACAGCTCATTAACTATTTTAAAATCGCTCATTTTCAAAAGAAAAATACTAGCCATGAGCACATTTGAACTATTTAGATTTAGGGATTTTAATACCGAATCTAAATTTGTGAATATTTGCTTAACTTCAGCCGTAACCCCACCTGGAACAAGTGACGCTGTTTGAGGATCGATTCCTATTTGACCAGAAACATAAAGTGTCGAGCCAGAAATGATAGCAGTACTATAAGGGCCGATTGGAGTCGGCACATCTTTATTACATTCAAGTGCTTTCAATGTTACACATTCCCTACAAATAAACAGTTTAACTCCTATTTTCGATACTCTAAAACAATTCTCATCAAAAAACTATACTAGCAGCCCTAATGCATACCAATGATCACCTCCCTTACACTCAAAAATGGCGGATTCCCAAAGTCATCTGAAAACGTATTAATGAAGTCGATTAAACAGTCGTATAGAATAATAAGCTTATATATTTTAAGGTTCGCAAGTTCTGATCGGAGACAAGACAACCTATTTATCAAAACCTGCACTAATCGATGGAGTGGTTAGCCCTGGAGCATCTGATCTCAGAAATGCACTAAATAGCTGTCCTGTTGTAAACAAGAGTCGAGGTTCTAGTTTTGCGGTGCCATCTGGTCCGTCTCGGAGTGGAAATGCCAAATCAATTCTTACGACAGTTCCTCCTGAAGATCGAGTCAGACCTAATCGCAATCCCACACCAACATCACTGTAGATATTCTTAGTTATCGTATCTTGAATACTCGTATCTGAGACAGTACCAAGATCTGCAAAGACTGCGGCCCCTATATTAACTAAGCTAGCGACATCATCGACAAGATGGACACGATCTTCAAGATTCAAATTAAATCTATGATCTCCGCTGAATGTACGATCTTCATACCCACGAAGTCCATTAGACGCACCTAACAAAAACTCCGAATCATTGTAAAGGTTATAGCCGGAATCGAAAGAAATCGCCGAAGCAAACGTATGCTGACCCATGTATATATCCCCTAGATAATTAGGTGCAAACACCCGGTAGTATCGGGCTTGTGCAGACAGAACTAGTTCTCGATATGTATCTCTTTCAAATCTACCTGAGGCGCTTATTTGTGCTCTAACAAATTGCTGTGGAGTAATCTTATAACCATCTGTGTCGGTAACTCTAAATAGCAATGAGTCTTTTTGCGAACCTAGAACTTCTGGAGAAATTTGTGCATACGCAACCAACTCATTTCCTAAATTAAAATCTTGGACTCGTCCAAAAAGATCAACATAATTTAGGGAAATAAAATCAGGTTTTATTCTTTGCCAAGACAACACGGGTCCGCTAAACCCGCGATCTCCAGCAAGCTCTCCATCATTTACTGGCAACGAAGTAGGATCTAAACCAATGTCATCAAAATCAGAACTGCTGGCTTTCGCAAATTGATCTCGCTGATAGCTATACCCGAGAGTATATCTATTCAGTAAATCCGAAGGTGTACCTTCACTTATCGTATACCCTCCCATAAAAGATGCGTGCTCTTGACGGTAAATATATCTTTCGTTTGCATTTCGAAACAATCGTCCTATTAAATCCGAACGATCCACATCGACAAACCAAGCTTCCTTATTAACCAAACTTCGAAAAGGTAATCCCCAAGACATCACACTTTTGCGCCCATCGGATCTTTCAAAATGTCCCAATGTAAACCTTTGCAGACCACCTAAAAATCTACGATCGTCCCAAACAACTTCATACTTTTTGCGACCTTCGTCATCTGCTAACAACGCTTCAAAGCGTTTACCATAACCTGCAATGTTACCCTCAACTATACCGACCGATTGGCTTTGAGTCCCACTTCCAGATGAAAAAGAAAAAACTGGAAAAAGCGTCCAAGTATCCTGAACGCTAACTATTACGTCGACATAATCTCCGTCTCTAGTTTCAAGAATACTGATGTCCCGCAAGAACGGCAATGATCTTAAATTTCGACCACTCTCAGCAATCGTAAACTTATCGTAAACATCTCCTTCGTTGAATAGTAACTCGCGTTTAACTATATCAACTTTGGTATTTATTTTTAGTTTGTTAGCTGTATCGTATAGAAGACCCTTCTCTCCTTCATCAAAGACATCTCTGACTATAATCTTAATACTTCGGATAGTTGGCTTGGAGGCTGAATCGACGGCATGACAATAAGAGGAACAGATGTTCACTCCAAAAATAAAAAGTAATAACCAAAAGAAAATGGTTTTTAAATTATTAATAATGCCTCACAATCAATAACTTCTAAATTCAATATTTTAGATGCTTTTGAACGCGAAAACGCATCTAAATAAATAATTATACAAAGCACTTAACTTACGGTAATATTTTCCATTCACTATAATCTTTATCAGGTTACATAAGTGAATCGAAAATCCTTAAAATGTAGAAGATAGTTACGTTTGGCTTTTTCGTTCGATTCTCCTGTGCGGACGAATATTACACCTTGAAGTCCGTCAAGAATTTTTCAGGAAGGAATTGTCTTAAACTAGATGTTTGTACTGTGTTTTTCTAGCCTCTTGGCCAAGAACAGAATAACGATTTTATTTTTTGAGCGATCATGAACGACTTAGAACAAACCAAAATTTTAAGTGAGCATGACCTCACAACGATTTGCGACACCCTCCTTGCCCTTGAAACCGTAGTTCTCAATGTAGGAATTCCGATTGTTCCGCTTTCACAACGTCGAGCGAAACTAAAACAGAGCTACTACTCGCCCCAAGATGACTTTATCAAATGCAATCTTGTCACGGTATCGACGGCTCATCTTTGCGATTTTTTGGAAATTCTCGAAACTAGCCCCTCGGCAGAACCTGAAGACGTTGCAAGTCTCCATCTTCAACTAACTCCTCCTAGCAGCTTTGACTATATTTTCTTACCCCTAATAGTCGCAGTAACTACGTTTTCCTTTGTTTTATCACTAATATTGTCGCAAACCGACCCTAGCTTAAAATCAATTCTTTCTGCTGGATTTAGTGCAATTGGTGCAAGCGCGACTTCAATATTTACGGTATCTAGAAAATATCGATATATGACGTTTAGAACTATAATCGAAAATGAAATTTCACGTAGAGAGGGAAACATCGGAACCTTTAACACTAGAAAGATACCGTTAACGAGTTTAAACATGAACAACTTCAAAAACGAAAATATATAATGAGCATTTTTAAGCGTCAACGAGACCCAATTTCAACGACTTCATTAACATTAATAAAATTAACCTTAGTTGTGTGCTTGTCTTCAACTTCCTCTTTTGCAGAAAAGAAACCCAAAGCGGGCGAACAAGCTGAAGCGGCTGGCGCTCCCACCGAAGAAACAGACCCATTAAAAAAAGAACTTAAACCTGGAGAAATATACAACTGCGAAGCTGATATTTTCTACGAGTGGGAAACTGCCGGCGAGACACCAGTCCAAAACAAAGAATTTTTTGAAACTCTCGTAGAGAGAGGAAAAGATGGGACGTTATGTAAAGCCCAATTAGAAAGCAGGCTAACTGAAGCGAAGAATCGTGCACAAACTGCCTGTCGCAAATCCCACAATGTTTCAGACTGCACCATTTCAAAAATAGGCGCTGCGAAAAACGAACTTAATTTGTTAGATTTTCAGACCAAAAGAACCTTAACCGCAAATCTAATACAAAGTTGCGAAGATAAGAACGGGAAGTGCTTAGAAAGCTCCAATTCAGAACTAAGATGTCAGATTTATCGTTCACCAGATAGCATATCTAAAAAAGAAGCCGAAGCTGCTGTAGCCCCTGCTGCTGCTAAGAAATAAAACGTTAAGAAATTTTAACCACAGAGGCGCATAGACACAGAGAAAGACGCCGTTTCTATAGCGAATACTCTAAGCACTTCAGAGTATCTCCTAAAGAAACGGGGATGTCTTACTCTGTGTCTATGTGGTTAAAATTTCTTAACTTGCCTTTGGTGCGAAAGTCACGTGCATTTTTTGATTAGATAACGGGGAACGTTCTTCGATTTGCGCATGTTCCTCTAAGCGTTCGGCAAGCTGTTTAAAGATCTCGTCGCCTAACTCACGATAAACTACTTCTCGTCCTCTAAAACGCATCGAGAATCGAACTTTATCGCCTTCACCCAAAAACTTAATAGCGTTTCTTACTTTAGTATCAAGATCGTGTGAATCAGTACTATACCTGATACGAATCTCTTTAACTTCTTGAATGACTGTTTTCTTTCGAGCTTCAGCAGCCTTCTTCTGCTCTCGGTATTTAAGTTTACCGTAATCGATCAACTTACAAACAGGAGGTTTAGAATCTGGGGCAACTTCAACTAAATCTAAACCCGCTTCTTCAGCTATTTCAATAGCTTTACGGGTAGGAATGACTCCTTTCTGTTCGCCCGAATCTAGAATTAATCGAACTTCGGGAGCAGTTATTTGATCATTGATTCTGTGTTTTTCTGATTCGTCTTGATATCTTGAGGAATGTCCTTTTTTTATCATGCAGGGGAATTAACCAAATAAATTTTAAGTAATAATTACGTTTCTAAAATTGAGTAAATTTTGATGAATAGTAAACTATTATAGTTTCTATCTTTTACCAATAATATCTTATTCTATTTATCGCGAAAAAGAATAAAAAAAAAGGACTAAAAGGTCAGTAAACTACGTGGAAATAAATTATTAGAGACTTCAATGGGTATCTTTGCTAGGAAAATAAGCATCATAACAGCTAAATAATTAAATCACCTTAAACAAAATGAGACTTAATAATGCTTAAAAAGTTCACTCGCTTCCTTAAATTTTTTACTTTATCGACTTTTCTTCTCTCCTCTTCGTGCAGCGATGCGGGAGACCTGCTCAGCCTAGCTTTTAGCCCTCCTTCACGAAAACCAATTGATAAGTCAATTGTTGGGGTAAACAACTTCTTCGTGGACCGCCAGTTTGGATCAATCCCGGCACAGTATTCTGAAATCAAAAACACCCTAGGATTACGATATATTAGAATACTTGCAGCTTGGACAGACGAAGTTCAGCCGACTCCGAATTCGGCACCCAACTTTAGTTTCTACGACGACATTATTAACAGCGCGCCTCCAGGAGTAGAACTACTAGTAGTTCTAACGCATACACCAAGCTGGATGGCGAACCCTGCCAACTGGATCAACGGAGATCCAAGATCAACTTTCGTTGAAAGATGGGTTAAACCAACTATCTCAAGATATCGAAACAGCGCGGCTGTTTCAGCT
>CAYYIQ010000051.1:0-12300 GCA_964472005.1 uncultured Bdellovibrionales bacterium
CCTAAAATTATCGAAATAATTAAGAAAATTACAAATATCCAATGGATAAATTGAGATTTGGTATAGTTTCTCAGAATGACGAAAAAAGTTGTCGGTAACAATGATATTAAATAAATCTTTGCAATTAATTGATGCGATTCGATAAACGCTTGTTTATCGCTTATTTGGTCTCCAAGCCTTTCAAATTCGAAAAATCCTGCGTAGTACGCGGCAATCGACATGAATGCGCTGACAATTAAAATAAAACTTGTGAAAAATTGCCATTTTTTAACGTCTGCAAAATATGAAATTACTTCTGTAACGAATGACAGAAATAAGAACGGGAATATAAAGCTAGCAAGGATGGGATGCAGGTGTTCGATCATATCAGTTCAATTCCGATAATAGTCACGTCATCTCTAAGTTTACGGCCTTGTTTGTAGTCATCCATAAATTCCAGAAGTTTTTCAACACAAACATCTATTTCATACAGTTGGGCATACTCTAAAAATTTCTCAGAAAGTCGTTGAATTCCTAAAACTTGATTCTCCATATTTACGGTTTCAAATAAACCGTCAGAGTATATTAGAAGTTTATCTTTATCTCCGATGTGAGATTGACTCAATGAGTATTGATGGTCTGGAAGCACGTTGAGTGGTAAATTACGATCGGGAAGAAGCTTGATGCTCTTTTCTGATGCCGAATAGAGAATAGGCGGTGGATGTCCAGCATTTGAATAGGTTAAAATGTTATTTTTTGCGTCTATTTCACAGCTTATAGCTGTAATAAAACGTCCATCAGGAAGGTATTTTGAAAGATTGCAGTTCAAGAATTCAAAAGACTTGGCGGGGTCTTGCTTGGGAGTTAAAGCGAGGCACATCTTTGTCATCGATGCGATGAATGCAGCCGGCAGACCATGCCCAGTGATATCTCCTAAAAATATTCCTACATGATCTTCTTCAATCTCCCAAATATCAAAAAGATCGCCGCCAACAAGTTCCAGCGGCAGGTAAGCGCTTGCACATCGAATTTTTGAAAAATTAGGTAAGCTATTTGGGAGTATCTTTTCGTGAATTTCTCGAGCTTCAATTAAGTCTTTTTGGAATCTGTTGTTTAAATCTCGTAGTTGAGCGTTTTCGGTTACAACTTCACCCTGAGAAGAAAAATAGTCCGAACGAATTTTTAATAAACGAAGTTGAACTCTAACAGCAACGAGAAATTGTGGAATAGGGATCTCGGAACTTAAAGTTTGGATATTAGTAAATGCAGTATTGTTCTCGCTGGCTTTGGACTCTTCGTTGAGAATTAGCACTGAGGTGGTTGGAGAGATGAAAAATTGTTTTAATTCCGCAAGTGTTTCGAGACCTTTCTTGCCGTTACATAGAATTATTAAATCAACTACAAAATTTATTTTGGAAGGAAGAAAATCTTCGTTGTAAATATGTAAATCGTAATCTTGTATTTTCAAGGATTCGATTAAGTTGTTCCATCTGGGAAATTTTTCGTCGTAAATGAAAAGAATTCTATCTTTTAAATTATCGTTTGCTTCATTTTGAAATGATTCAATCATAGATTTGATTTAATAGATCACAATAATTTGTTATTTCGAGAACATGATCATTATAGAATTTATGTCCGTTGCTCGATTATAAGCGTATTCTTTCCGTACGTTGTAAATTATTACTGTTAATTACAATTTACATGCAATGTTTTCAAAATAGCATATCCATCAGTCTTGGCTATCATGAAAGCAAATACTTAATAGAACTTCGACACCTCCACTCAGGAGCTATAGCTGATTCTATTTAGACCTAGATAGATACGTAAGGTGGTATTAATTCAGCATTTTTATAAGCGTAAGTGAACCGAACGTCATTCCTACCAAGCATCCGATATTCGAAAAACAACCCACGAGGAGAATCCGCATAACTCGATTTTTCCAAAAACCAGATATTGACTGTAGATCGCTAGATATATTTTCAAAATCAGAAACTTTAGGTGAACGCACCCAAGCTTCAACTAATCCTGAAACCCAACCAGTCGCAATACCCGGATGAATCGCTGCGATTGGTGCTGCGAGTCCGGCAGAGATGATTGAGAGTGGATGTGCTAGTGCGCAGAGCGCTCCGAGACTCGCTCCAATGCCGGTTGCGATCGCCCAAGTTCCCAAAAGTTTCATTGCTTCTTCCGGATCAATAAAAACAAATCCATAAATGAAAAATGCAACAATTGAGACTGGTAAAGCGTAAGTAAGTATTTTTGAAAGTTTAGAAGGTGGCGGAATGATGTTCAAGTGATCATAGGCGAGGGGACTTCCGGCTTCCAAATATTTAAACATCCCTTCTAAGTGCCCTGCTCCCAAAACTGCGATAATTTTTCCATCTTTCATCTCTAGCAGTTTGGCAGCCATATAATAATCACGTTCGTCGATTAAACTCTCTTTTATTTGCGGTAATTCTTTGGCAAATTCTTCGACAGCGGCCGTAAGTTCGTCTTGTTCCTTGAGTCGTTCGATCTCTGATTCTGAGAGTTCCTCAGCGCTTTTGTAGGAAAATATAGAAGAAAAGAGAATCTTAGCAAAAGCCCAAAATGATAAGTTGCTCCAAGTTCGACGTAGAGTTATTTTAATATCTCTGTCGATTACACTAATCGGAATATTTAACTCCTTAGCAGTTTTTAGAGCGACTTTCATTTCTGCTCCAGGTTCAATTCCAAGCTTGTCTGCAATTCGCTTTTGATATGCGCTTAAGGTTAACTGAGTTAAGAGCACTAAGGTTTTACCTTGTTTTATTACGCTAAAGATATCCGTGTTTTTCCAGACCTCAGGATTTGAAATTGCGTCAAGACGTCCAGCGCACAACTCGATGGCTACACAGCTTGGGTTTTCGGCTCTAATCAAAGAATCGACGTCCTTGGCACTCTGAGCACTTACGTGAGCAGTTCCAATGAGAATGATCTCTTTCTGACCAATTGTTATTCGTTTAATCGGACTTGTAACGGGTATATTATTCATGCCTTATAAGTAAAGTTATCGGGTATAGAGTGGGTTTATATTATTCAATATCAGTTTAAGATTGGGTTCAGAGAAAAAACCGTCGTGATCAGGTAAAATCGCAAAATCCCCTAGTTCTTTTAAAGCAGACTTGTTTGATGTGGCAACTAATCCACTGTTCTTATCAAACAAAAAGCCCATTGGTAACGAAATATTTTTAACGATATCTTCTATATCACCATTCAAGTCTATCGAAATCATATTTTCACTGGGTATGTTTAATTGGCTCGCTGTTAAATTTTTATCTAAAAAAAATAGAAACAGTTCGATTTCGTTCTTTTTCAAAATTTTATTTATCGATTTGATTCTGCGCATCTCAGCTTTGCATATTGCGCAGTTCACGGACGTTAGTAGCACTAGAAAAGATTTATTTTCGGATCTTCTTATGTATTCTTTCGTCTGAATTGTTTCAGTTTGATTTAGAAGTGCGGAATTTAATATCGCATATTTGAAGTCTTCAATCTGCGTATGCTCTGCCGCGAGTGAAGTTCCATATAATCCAAAGCAAATGATAAACGCACCAAAAAGTAATTTGGTGAAGTTACTAAAAATTTCAATCTTTATGATCTTTAATTGCACTTTGAAAGACACCGGATAATCGCAAAAGAATTTTGTAAGAATATCTTAAGATATTCTGATTTTCTGTATTAATTTACAGTATTTATCTATTATAGCAATACGAGAAATTAAGGATCGTTTTAAAGTTATGGAGTGACGCTAAATCGTCAAAGTTGGTAATTATTAGCTTGTAATAGTCTTGCCGAACCAAGATATTATCAGTTTAAGGCGATCAGATTTTGAATTAAGGTGCTGAGAAAGGCGGTTGAATTAATTAAACACATCAACCACCTTTACTGTATTTTAACTAAAGATTGTAACTAATACCCGCAAATATGCTTGCACCTAAAGTTCCGTAACCTGGAATCTCTTGGTAGTTATTGTCGAAGGCATTTTGTACTCTAATATATGGATGGAGTGAATCCGTCACATCATATTGAGCGGTTCCACCCACAGTTACGTAATCATCCATGTTGGCACCGCTGGAATCTACTCTATCTGCAATTAACAATATGTCAGATCTTAATGTTAATTTTTCGATCATTCTATTAGATATCATTATACCTCCTTGATGACGACCTCGTCGAGCAAGCAGTGAATCATCTGTAATGTTTTTCGCATCAAGGTAAGTGTACTTTAAAGTAAGATCCATAGTCTTAGATAATTCAAAATTAACTTTACTTTCAATTCCTCTGGTCCTTGCTCTTCCAATATTTTCTGGGAGGTAGGTAGTATTGTTGAAATTTATCAAGTTAGAATATGTCGTTTCAAAGTAGGTAACGTCGGTCGAAAAATACTTAAAATCTGATCCTACCCCAACATCAAATCCCCTACTTTTTTCCGCATCCAGATTCGGATTTGAAAAATTTGGGAAATAAAGATCACTAAAGCTAGGTGCTCGAAATCCGGTGCCGTAACTGGTGTGTAGTCTTGAATTCAGTTCTATTATTTCTTGCGATAGACTAGCTCTGTAAGTTGTCGCATCACCAAAGGTAGAGTCATCATCATATCTTGCACCAACTGAAATGTTTGTAGAATCAAATGGGTTAATAAACTCTTCTACAAAAAAGCTATTCACGTACCGACTCTTGTCAAATGATCCAACACTGTTACCGTCATTTTGTGTGTAGCTGTATCCCACTAAGGATGAAAAATACTGATTAATTTTGAACAAGTTTTGTTGCTGGACGGAAGTCGTATTTGATTTTAATTGGTAGTTATTAAACTCAGTTTCTGGATCGCGTGCTTTATAGTTTTCTTGATTATAGCCTAGAATTAACTTTGGACTCCAAATGCCAATTTCAGTTTCCCCCACAATGCTCGACTGATAAAGCTCTTTATCTTGTTTGTAATCAAGTGCATCTATGGCACCTTGAGCAAAGTCAAAATTATCTAATTGAGATTTGCCATTTGTGTATCTGATTGAACCAGAGATTTTGCTGACGCTATCTGGTCTGTAAGTTGTACTCCCATTCAAAGTAACATTTTGGTAAGGGTCATGTTCGGAATTACCATTTACCGCAGCGGCTTGTGAAATATTATGGGTGTTGAAGAAGCTTGCGCCAAGAGAACCTGACACTTCATCTTTTGAAAAATTGCCGTTCGCCAAGTATTTTTGAGTCCCATACGAGCCCCCTTCCATCTGAATTGTGGCACGATTTTCATCTTTGCCTTTGGAAGTGATGATATTGATTACACCACCTAACGCAGCAGAACCGTATACAACTGATTGCGGCCCACGGAGAATTTCAATTCTTTCGATTGCTAAAGTTGAAAGATCTGCAAAATCAAACAATCCACTATTAACTTCGTTGATAGGAACGCTGTCGATCATAACGAGTACTTGGGACGAAGATGAACCTCGAACAAAGACACTACTAATTCCACCAGCTCCGCCACTTTGAATGACTTGGACACCTTCAACTGTACGCAGAAGATCACCAAGGTTTTGAAGTTTTTTTTCTTCAATTTCTTCTTTTGAAATTACTGAAATCGAGCTTCCGACCTGTTTGATGTCCTGCTCGTATCGAGATGGGGTAATAACCATCGTTGGTGGCTCTTCTTCTGCTAAAATATCTCCAGGAACTATTGAAACAATAGTAAGTAGTAGGAAGTTAGTAATTACACAGGAAGAAGCTTTGGACCGATGTCCGATTGATTTAAACATAGTGATACTCCTCAAACGCCCCCACGGGCTTGATGGATTAATAAATATCTTAATCAGGTATCCGGGCTTAATTCGTGGTCATCCTGTTCACAGCACCTTCCCAAAATTTCAATTTCAGTGGTATTTACTGTTTCAGTCACACGCAAATGTTTTCAACTAATCACGCAATTTCAGAAAGTTTTAGGTCTCGATACAGATCGAGCAGACTTTGTTTGCGTAAAGCGACAACATTATTTTTTACCGTTGCGGGGCAGCGGAGGATTCTCACCTCACTTCCCTTTAGTAGAAGATTATAGAAATCATCCATTAAATAAGATGGATGGCAGATATCAGCATCTCAATAAGAAGTAAACCGCTTTAAGAATGAGGAAAGAAGTGGAGGCTGATTTATCTTAATTTTTTAATAGCTTCTGTCGCAGAATGCCGTACCCACTGATCCTGGTCTTTCTTCGCAAATTTCAAAGTCGTAAGCGACTCTTTGCCTGAAAGTTTAGCAAGCGCCTTTACTGCAGCCCGCCTCACCCACTTACTTTCATCTGTCACGACCATCGATTCTAGTTTTGAAATTATATCTTCGTCTCTTTCATTTAGATAAATCAAATCAGTGACCGCCCTAGTTCTTTGAGCGTCGTTCGGACTTTCTAATTGGTTGAGTATTGTACTTTCTTTGAGTTTTGATCGAATCCTTCTGCGATTAGGTTTTTCATAGCAAGCGTTCGCGCTATTTTTTGAACAATAGTTATTGTAATCATAACTTTTAACCATCTCGCGTCTCGCTACATCATCAGGTTCTGTGATTAACGCCAAGGCACAAGAATTTAGTGATAGAATTAAAAGTAGGAATTTGTTCATTAGTCAACCTTACTCAGGGTTTATTCAAGGTAACTAGACTTTAAAGATCGTTACCAGATGTTCATGTATAACGTACAGGAACAACAAAATTTTCGCTATAGAGGAAAGATGTTGTTAGAAGGTAGACGGTTTCGACGAAAAAAATGATATTTGCTTGAACTCGATGTTCGTTAAAATCATGCTAAGTTTTTATGTAATTTAATCAGGCTGCATATTTTCGTACTTAGTTGTATTAATTCCCAAAAAACTAAATTTAAACTATTAAGAGCCTTTAGCTTATTTTAAATCTTTAATAATTTGACCAAATGACTGCCAATTTTGACCATTATTTAGTATTCGTTGTGGAACATCTCCCCTCTTTTTGGGCACTTTTAATTCCTTTGATTGCAGCCGGAATAGGCTGGTTTACAAATTTTATTGCGATAAAAATGCTTTTTTATCCGCGTCACAAAAAGAGAATCTTAGGGATTACTCTTCATGGTGTTTTTCCCAAAAGACAGCAACAACTCGGTGAGAAATTGGGCGAGTTGTTTGCTAACCGCTTAGGTGTGCAAAACCTCATTCAATCGAAGCTTCACAATATTGTTGATTTTGACGAGTTAAAAAATGCGCTTACAATCAAGGTAAAAGAGTCCGCCTTAGATTTCATTGCCCAGGAAATGCCTTTTTTAAAAGCAATGTTGCCAACGGAATTGATAGATACCTTGTCAAATAAAGTATCTGATAAGCTGTTTATTGAACTGAAAGCAAAATTTACAGAAAGTGTCTCTAATCTTAACAAAACCGTTGATGTTAAAACAATCGTTGAAAAAGAAGTGGTATCTTTGGATGCAGCTGAATTAGAAAGACTTTTGCAAGACCTTCTTAAAAAAGAGTTTCGCTTTATCGAATGGAGCGGTGCTATCCTTGGATTCATGATTGGTTGCCTTCAACTGGTCCTCGCATCTTTTATAAGTCAGTAAATTAGTAGGTTGAAATCAATGAGAATTTATCTCATTGTCGTCTTGACTGATTTAGCTAGTTAAACTAAATAACATCCCAAAATTAAGGATAATTCTTATGTGGATATTGATTTCTACCCTTCATATCATGGCATCGTTGCTGTTGATCGCGTTAATTCTTTTACAGCAAGGTAAAGGTGCGGATGCTGGCGCGTCTTTCGGCGGTGACAGTTCAAGTGTTTTTGGACCGATGGTAGAGAACCCTTTAAAAAACGTTACGACAATTGTTGCATTTATATTCATGGCTACCTCCGTTAGCTTAGCATACAATCAACGATCTGCGAGTGAGGACGAAGGACTTTTGTTTTCGAGAGAAGCTGTAACTTCTGAAGCATCCACTCCGGATGTAGCAAAAGATACTTCCGCAACTACTCCAGCGGTAGAAAATTCTGTCACTGGTGTGCAGGATGGTGTTGATAACGCGGTAACAGAATAGTACATAATTTTAAATAAGCGCCCTGGTGCTGAAATTGGTAGACAGGTACGGTTGAGGGCCGTATGTCGCAAGACGTGGCGGTTCGAGTCCGCCTCAGGGCATTCTAACTTTTAATTTATATCTTCAACGACCACGATTTATCTACGTTTGAATCAGGTAAAAGAAATATATCATCTCCTTCAATTTCAATTTTTTTCCAATTCAATGGTTTGACAGCAGGTCCTTTTAAGACCGTACCATCCCGATCGAAAATAGATCCGTGACAAGGACATTCGTAGGTAGGCGATTTGAAATTTACCAAACATGTTTGGTGAGTGCATAAAAGGCTGATTGCTTTAAGACTTGGTTGGGAGTTCTCAGTGACTCTAATAATAGCAACCCTGTAAATTGATAACGGAGTGTACGGGCTTTTGAAATCCGCCATTTTACCAATCTTTAATCGAATAGGTTTCAAATCATTTTGCTTATTCAAGCGACCATTCGTATTAGTCGAGTCTTTGCAACTAACGAAGAGTAGAGTTAGAAAGCTAGAAATCAAAGTTCGACGGCTAAGTTTTAGTATCATACTTTTCTAAGTTCCAATTGTTATACCTTCTTGCTACGTCAGGGAGAGTTTTTATATAATAGAACTGGATCTTATGCACATACGTTAAATCGTTTTGCGTTTATATTGTAGTTGCAATTGATTTTGATGATTATCGGAATTCCACTAGAGTTAAAAATTTGATGCGGAAAGCTATTCAAAATAGTACGTATAATCGTTATAACAGTTAATTTGCTGTCGACAGAATTTAATAGGAAGAAATTGTAATGAACGCACTTATCGTTGATGATGATCCAATTATACGCCTTCTTGGAAGCAAAATGCTCGAAAGTAAAGGTTATGATGTTAAAGCAGTTGCCGATGAGAAAGAGTTGCGGTCGTATTTAGCTGAAGTTGAAGTTTGTCCAGATCTAATTATGCTTGATTTGCAGATCGGAGATTTAATGGGTCCGGAGGCAATAGATATTATCACTGCAAAATTTCAGATAACTAAATTAGTTTGTATGAGTTCACATACGGCATACGAAGCCGAAGAACTTTTCCCGACCCTGGTCAATCATATAAATTTTGAATCAAATTTTATTCAGAAACCTTTTAATTCCGCGGCGCTATTTGAACTTTTAGGATTAAGCTAATTAATTTTCGTTTGAATCTTAAAAAAGCTAACTAATCTCGATCCCAGCAATCCGTTGTCAGCGCTGCCTCCCGTCGTCATCCCTGCGAAAGAGTCTGTCCGAATAATACGAATTTGGGCCAAAACGTCGTCCCTGCGTCCCGACGGTTGTCTCTTCGTCCCGACGTCATCCCTGCGAAAGCAGGGATCCAGGAGAACTAATGTTTTCAGTCACCTGGATCCCCGCGTTCGCGAGGATGACGGGAAGAAAATTCAACTTGTATTACTCGGACAGGTTCTTTCGCAGGGATGACGATGGTGATGCAAACAGCTTTATGTTACTCGTACAGCCGCTTTCTCAAGTCATCTTAAACAGGATTTGACCAAAGTCTTGATATATAAATTTCAATTTCCAAGAACGAAGTTTATTCTTTCAATTTTACTTGCCTTCTTAATTTTTTCCTCTGAATCGGTTTCGATTGTTATGACTACCGCGTTTATTTGCGCTTGTCCTGGTGCAATCTCAAACTTTGAGGGTCTTGCTGAGAGAAATCTTTCTATTATGAAGTTTTTGTTTATTCCCAATACGCTGTCGGCTGGTCCACACATTCCTACGTCTGTTATATAAGCTGTCCCTTTCGGAAGAATTTTTTCGTCAGCGGTTTGGACATGAGTATGAGTTCCAACGATCGCACTTACTCTGCCATCAAGATAATGGCCAAATGCGATTTTTTCACTGGTGGCTTCAGCGTGAAAATCAACAAAAATTACGTCGCAACTTTCGGACAATTGCTCAACAAGTTTATCAGCTTTTCTAAAAGGGCAATCGATCAAGTCCGGAATAAAAACACGACCCATTAAATTTAAAATTCCAACTTTCAAGCCACTCTCAGTCTCAAAAATATGATGCCCTACCCCAGGAGCTCCATCTGGAAAATTTGCAGGACGCAGAATCGGCTTCTTGTTATCTTGACTAGTTTTCTCGAGATACACTTTTATTTCCTTTTTTGACCAGATATGATTTCCGCTTGTCATAACCTCAACGCCGGCGTTAAATATTTCGTCCGCGGTCTTCAAATCTATCCCTAATCCACCGGCCGCATTTTCGCCGTTGGCAATTATTACATCAGGATTATGCTCTAATTTTAACATTTTTAATGATTCACTGACCGCTTTGCGACCAGGACGTCCAACAATGTCCGAAAAAAATAATATTTTCATGTACCTAATTTCAACTACTTATCTATAAATATACGCCTAAAACGACCTGAGATTGACCGATAGTTGGCCGATTTAAAATGTTACTTGCCTAATCAAGAAATACCTGTAACCATTTAAGGGTGTAGAGGCATCTAACTTATAAGCTTTTTAAAAAATCACAAGTGGAGATTAAACACTATGGCTCAAGATAAACAAGCTTCGAAATCCACTCAGGATGAGTTCCGCGCAATAATCGATAAAGATCGAGAAACCAGAGAGAGAAATAAATGGTCTGGTAATCTTCTCGAATATCTCGAAGTCCTCAAAAAAAATAAAAATTTGGCTCAACTATCACATGAGCGACTTTATCAAATGATGATTAGTCCGGGTGTTACCGAAATAGACGTCGAAGACGATCCTCGACTTTCCAGGCTATTCAAAAACAAACGCCTTCGTCAATACGAATTCTTTTCAGAAGATTTTTTTGGAATGGAAGAAACCATTTCACGAGTTGTTAGATATTTTCACTCTGCTTCGCTTCGTGGAGAAGAGAGTCGACAAGTTCTGTATCTGGTTGGTCCAGTTGGTTCCGGTAAGAGCTCATTAGCGGAAAGACTAAAGCAAGGATTGGAAAACTTACCTCCGATTCATGTGATTGAAGGCTGTCCGATGTATGAAGATCCACTTCATCTCATTCCTCGACATTTGAGGAAAGAATTTGAGAAAATGTTAAATGTCAAAATAGAAGGAGATCTTTGTCCTGTTTGTAGATATAAACTTAAAACTGAATATAAGGGCAAGTGGGAAGATTACCCGGTCGTCACCAAAGAATTTAGTCGTCGAGGAAGAGTCGGCGTTGGTGTCGTACCTCCGGTAGATCCAAATAACCAAGATACTAGTGTATTGATTGGAAGCGAGGATATTTCTAAACTCGATAGATACTCCGAAGGTGATCCAAGGGTATTAGACCTTTCAGGTGCGCTAAACGTAGGTAATCGTGGAATGGTCGAATTTATCGAAGTGTTCAAAAACGAGACCGAATATCTTCATGCGATGATCACGGCTACTCAAGAAAAATCAATCCCTGCCCCAGGTCGGCACGGCATGATTTATGTTGATACCTGCATCGTCGCGCACTCGAATGAGGCCGAATGGAAAAAGTTTAAATCTGATCACACTAATGAAGCGATCTTAGATCGAATCGTTGTGGTGAAAGTTCCTTACAATCTAAGACTTTCAGAAGAGGTTAAGATTTATCAAAAAATAATTAAACAAAGTAACTTTCATGCTGAGATTGCACCACATACTATTGAATTAGCGTCTAAGTTTGCGATTTTAACACGCTTAGAAGCTTCAAATAAGTGTGATTTGATGACTAAGTTAAAGCTATACAATGGTGAAGAGGTTGTTGAAAAAGGTAAGACGAAAAAAATCGATGTTACCGAACTCAAGGAAGAAGCTAAGCGTGAGGGAATGGATGGTATCTCAACGCGTTTTATCATGAAGGCGCTTGACAATGCGTTATCAGACAATATTGAAAATAACTGTATACACCCACTCAATGTTAGAGAATCATTGATAGGTATGGTTAAAGCTGCAGATATTGCTGAAGATACCAAACGAAATTATTTGGAAATCTTACGTGATATTATTCATAAAGATTATCTTGAGATCTTGGAAAAAGAAATTACGAAGGCATTTGTTTATTCTTATCAAGAACAAGCCGAGACTTTATTTCAGAACTACTTAGACCATGCAGAAGCCTACGTAACGAAAAAGAAGCTTAAGGATCGAGGAACTGGTGAAGAGTTGGAACCAGATGAAGCTTTTCTAAAATCTATCGAAGAACAAATTGCGATCATCGGAACCGCATCTGATGGATTCAGACAGGAAGTAAT
>CAYYIQ010000051.1:12310-17053 GCA_964472005.1 uncultured Bdellovibrionales bacterium
CTGTGGTCGATTGGAAGACGAGGAGAAAAAATAGGGTACGAAAGCTACGAACCACTTAAGGAAGCTATTGAAAGAAAGCTTATGACAAGTGTTAGGGACGTTTCGAGGATTATTACTAAAGCGAGAACTAGAGATTCTGATCAGCAACAAAAATACGATACTATGGTTGAGCAGATGATCGCTAATGGCTATCCGCCAGTTTGCGTCGATGTAATTTTGAAATACGCATCTAATCATTTGTGGAAGGATTAGATTTTATTTGACTACCTAATACAAAGGGTTTCATGAGCACCATCTTTAGACCTCATGTCGGTGACGATCGTAGATCAGATAGAAGTGCGCGTGATAGAACGCGTCACCGCCAAAAAATTAGAGAATCGATAAAGGGCAATATAGCTGACATCCTTTCAGAGGAGTCCATCATTGGGCGGGACCGAGATAAAATAATCAAAGTCCCAATCAAATCAATTAAAGAGTATCGCTTCATATACGGTGACAATAGCCCAGGTGTTGCTCAGGGCGACGGAAATGCGGAACAAGGCGACGTTGTCGGAAAAGCAGACCCTAACGCTCCAGATGCGGCAAATGGTCAAGCTGGTGACACAGCAGGTGTCGATGCAATTGAAACGGATATTACTTTAGAAGAACTTATCGACATAATGTTTGAAGATTTGGAACTACCAGATCTTCAAAGAAAAGCTTTAAAGGCTATTCCTAGTGAAAAAGCATTTAAAAGACATGGTGTCCGGAAGGAAGGGATTCGATCTCGTCTAGACAAAAGAAAAACAGCGAGAAATAGGATCCGCCGAAAATTTGCGATTGAACGATTGCGTGAAAGTCCAGACGATGTGCAAGAGGAGCACGAAAAGGACGAAAGGTTTCCGTTTCATAAAGACGATATGCGATATTTCCATATCAAACAAGATACCCGCCTCCAATCAAATGCGGTTATCATGTGCATAATGGATACCTCAGGTTCCATGGGAACCACCAAGAAATATCTTGCAAGAAGTTTTTATTTTCTACTTTATCAATTTATTAGGCTTAAATATCAGGAAGTTGAAGTAGTATTTATCGCTCATCATACCGAAGCCAAAGAAGTCAGCGAACAAGATTTTTTCCATAAAGTCGAGTCCGGAGGAACGTATATATCTTCAGGGTATGAAAAGGCTTTAGAAATTGTAGATAGCCGTTACCACCCTTCTCTTTGGAATATTTATGCATTCCACTGTTCAGATGGAGATAATTTTTATAGTGACAACGAACGTGCGATCGCAGCGGCACACGAACTTTGTGATCGATGTAATTTATTTGGTTATGGTGAAATAAAGCCTGCCGGTAGTGCCTATTATAGTGGAAGCATGCTCGAAGTATTCTCATCAATTGACAAACCAAATTTTCAATCCATTGTGATCGAAAAAAAGGAAGATCTCTGGACGGGTTTAAGATCATTTTTACTTAAAGATTCTGCGGTGATGGATGTCGTGTAAACTAGATCGTTACAAAAGAGTTTAACTATGAATATCAATGAACTAGAAGAATGGGACGATAAAATTCAAGAGCTTGTTAGCTACTTTGGTTTGAATTGCTACCCCCAAGAATTTGAGATCTGTGATCATTTTGAGATGCTAGGATATATGGCCTACTCTGGTATGCCTAGTCGCTATCAACATTGGTCTTATGGAAAATCATACGAACGAGAAAAGACGATGTATGATTATGGTGTAGGTGGTTTGCCGTATGAGATGGTGATAAATTCTAACCCCTGCTTAGCATACCTGATGCGAGACAATACGCCTCTCCTTCAAATATTAACTATCGCTCACGTATACGGACACAACGATTTTTTTGCGAACAATTTTACCTTCACATCGAATATGGATGCGAAATATACATTAGAAATGTTTAAAACGCATGCTGATCGAGTGCGATCATACGTAGAAGATCCTTCTATTGGCATCGAGAAAGTAGAATATATTTTAGATGCCGCGCACGCACTTGGACTTCAACGCTCAAGAAACCTAGCGATTACAAAGTTAGACAACCACGAAATTGCGAGAAAAAGATGGGAGGCAGCGCAAATCCAAGAAGACGAATTTAGCGAACTTCATGTTAGACCAGAGTATGAGGCCCCTAACCTCTCAACCTTTCCACTAGAGCCAGAGGAAAATCTATTAAGTTTTTTCTCTAAGTATTCAACTAAGAGAAGTGGCTGGCAAAGAGATTTAATGGGGATAGTTGATGAAGAATCAAGCTACTTTATCCCACAGATCGAAACCAAAATAATGAACGAGGGTTGGGCAAGTTATTGGCATTTTAGAATTTTGAATGAATTGAACTTACCCCAAGGGTTACATTTAGAATTTCTAGTCAAACATAATCAGGTCCTCAGACCGACCCCTGGGGGTCTTAATCCATACCATTTAGGATTTATGATTTGGCGAGATATCGAAAGGCGCTGGAATGAGGGTGATACTGGAGAAGAATATCAAAAGAATAAGGTGAAACCAGATATCACCTCTTTAAGTGAAAATGATACGCCAGGCAGAAAAAAGATGTTTCAAGTTCGAGAAAGTGACCGAGATAGCTCTTTCTTGAGAAGGTTCCTAACTCCACAAATCATGCAAGAACTTGATCTTTTTCAACACGAGAAACGTGGGAAGGAAAGAGTTATCAGCAAGGTGTCAGACGAAGAAAGCTGGCAAGACGTAAAAGAGACGCTCATCCGAAATGTGGGAATGGGATCACGTCCAATCATTAAAATTAAAGATGCTGATTTTTCCGGTAATAGGACGCTACTTCTTGTTCATGAACACGAAGGCCGAGATTTACAATTGGAATACTGTGAAAAGACTTTGAATCACGTAAGCCAGTTATGGGGTGGACATTCTATTCTCGAAACCTCGGTCAATGGAAAACCGTCTCGTTTGAAAATCGTTGATGGCACATTGAAAATTGAGCGATTGTAGTTTGTTTTACACAGACTAATGAAAAGAAGTTAACCTTCTGGTATTCCAAGTTGCTGAATTATCGAGAGAAAACTTATTCGAAGTTTTTTTTTAAGATGCGAGTACTTCGCACCATCACTCGCATTAGTCGTACTAAGCGAAATATAAAATCTGTGTTTTTATGAAAAATCACTAAATATAAGTTGAATAAAGATAGAGAGACAAGTAGTCTATAACATGAGGGTGCAATAATCTCATGGAAGCTTTAGATTTTATATTTTTTTTAGGCCTATTTTTGATAGGCATTCTAATCGTTTATAAGCTTGCAACCATAATCTATACCTCGTTAGTGATCTCAGATGGTGTATCATTAAATCCAGCCATCGCCTTCAAGCAATTCAAAAGATCGAAAAATATTCAGGAATCTATAATCTCATCTTCTCCAAGAGATGAGGTAAGCGGACAATTCTCATTTAGGGTCTTTTGCGCTTCGGAAAGAAGTCTTTCCAAGTTCATGAACTTATTCCCATGGGAATCTCGAGGAGTTTTGAGCTTTGATGGCACAAATATTCATTTTATTGGTATTCGCACTAGGCAGGTTTTGTTTAGTGCCAGAAAAGCTAAACTAAAAGTAAGGTATAAATTCCCTAGGAATCAAGTAAAGATTAGTTTCCTGCCTTCCAGTTTCTTGAGAGATGGCGGATTGGAATGGGTTAAAATGGAAGCCCATAAGCATAAATTCTATTTTACTTCTGGACATCACTCAAGAATAAAGATCGGCTCCAATAATTATTCGACCTTGGACATCTATGATCTGGTAAGTGATATCTAGGAATAGTCATTTTTAGCTAGGTATTACAATTCTGGTCTTTAGCTAACTTGATTCCTAATCCGGCAAGATTGGCCACCTATAATAACCTTTCTTTAAAGTCTTATTCGGTGTTAATTAAAAACGGGTGTTTTATCCTTCGCTAGATTTACATCAGTTCTTCTATCAAAGAACTGATGTAAATATTAATTATCGTAATCTAGATAATGCTATGTTTTCAAAAAATATTCTTTTCCTTTTATTTATCTTATCACTGGCAAGTAAAAATGTATGTGCGGATTTAGAGGATCATTCGCTGGGTAATTTAGATCTGGAAATTGCTGAAAAAAAAATAGTTACAATTTCTCAAGATAGAATCGAGCCCAATGAAATAATTTTAACTAAGGCAGATTCATCGGTCTTTTTCTATAACAATACACTAAAAGAAAATATTGAAATTAAAATCGACGTCACAGGAAAAACACTTCACTGCGCGTCAAGTAATTTGAAAGTTGACGGAGATTTCTTAAGTTCCAGTGAACCGATTAAACCTAAAGATTTTGCACTCACCTGCTTTCCGGACAAGGGTGAATATGCTTTCGAAGTTATTCGGTCCAAGCAAAAGCCGCTGAAAGGTAAGATTAAGGTTGAGTTCTAATGCATAATATACAAACTATACTTTTGCTATTCCTACTTTTTTCTGCTTGCGGACCAACTCTAACGAAACTCACAATTAATCCGCCTCCCATTAAAAAAGTGGTATTGTTACCCATTATTGTGAATACAGAAATTTCAAAAGAAGATGTAAATAACGTGCGTGATTTGTTTGTTGTGAAGCTTCAGCAGCAAGGATACGAAGTTCTAGATCCTACTTGGGTTGATGAATTATGTGGAGAAGAAATTGAATGTGTTATGGGAAAGAAAGATCTTATTAATGATTTTTCACCTGACGCATTTGTCGTTATAAATTTAGATTCAAGTTTTGCG
>CAYYIQ010000052.1:0-16956 GCA_964472005.1 uncultured Bdellovibrionales bacterium
TGGCAGTTTTGACAAAACAAACCGCCTTTTGGTTTTTATTCCCCTCAGTTTTCAGTTTTTGGCTTTTGGGGCAGTTGAAATTAAAGTCTGGGATAAAGTTTTTCGGTGGCTTGGTGATACCGCTGGTTTTCTTATTTGTTTATTTAATTCAGAGACTTGTAACTATTGTTTGTTTGTCGATTATAATGGGGTCTATTTTCAAGGATCCAGCAGTCCACTGATAAAGGATTTGCTATTTGTTGTATTACGGCAGCTTATTAGATTTTTTATACCTCAATAAAAATCAGAGATCTCGTTAATTAATGAACTTGAAAAGTATATATTAATGTAGTCGTTTTAATTAAGTAGAAGTGCTAATGTTTTACAAATGTTGTTAGTATTTCCCCTAGGGCATTATCTTGCTTTTTAGAGGTCGTCTGATGTTTAGTGAAGGAATAAATCACTTTTTGATCGTCGAGACAGTGAAGATGCTGAAGTTTAAAATACTGTAACTCGAATTGCGGGTGAACAAACCAGGTGAGAGAGAGGTTAGAAGAAGGAAGAAATCTCACAGCTAACGAAGTTTTCCGAACTTATTTTGGAGCAATCGTGACGAGGATAGCCTTTCATACAAAGAAAGGTTGCGTTATCGAGCGATGGTGGAATGTGCATGTTGGAATGTCGTAACTCGTCTCCATGTTCAGGTGCTCTAAATAGAGATCAGACCCTTCATGCAATAAAGTGTATGAAGTAACGAGGCGAACATGGATTTAGGCGCGGTTAGTTTGGCGCTAATTTGCACGTCTAATGTTTGTTACCCATGATTTCAATTCTTATTGATAGTTATTATGGGTACTTCTTTCTCAAACTAATGCGATAACTCATTCTTTTCCTTAAGCGAGTCTCAGCTCCCTTGAGATTTTTGGTCGACGATTCTATTAGTCTTAAATATGTTTCGAGCAATGGTAGAGTGTCTCAACTAAAAAGGCTCTAGACTAGGGAATGAAATAACTTGGCGATGACCCGGAGGTTTTAAATGCCTGTACTCCACCTACCTTGAAACTTCGGAGCCAAGAATAATTAGAGCTTTTATGCAAAGATTGTTCGATCTTACCCTTAGCAAGTATCAGAGTCTCCGTATTGCGACGTTGACATGCAATTTTATCTAGTAGCAAATCTAGCTTTTCGCCCTCGACGGGTTGAAACATAAAGAAAACGTTTCCGATGGTATAGTCGTAATCCAGTGCGTCACAGTGGAAGACTTCTACTTTATTCTCTAAAGAGAGATCTCGAACTGTCTCTGCAGCATGCTCGTAATATAGCTTATATTTTTCTATTCCCGCGGTATGAGCGCCAGTTCTTAGCTGCACATATACTGGTAATCTCGCTCCAGGTCCGCAACCAACGTCAACAAAAAAATCGTTTTTGTTGAGCAAGCCGGCATTGATAGGCTCCTCAATTTGCCTAATCTGCGTAGGCATATAAAAAAGATCTCCGCCATTTAGATTAGTGGCTTGAGCGGGTGCGCTATGCATTCGACAAATTTTTGCAAGTAACCTGTCAGCTGCGTCGGGAATATGCCCTTGCCAGTCAATTAACTTAGAAACGAGATCTCCAAATTCCTCATGTTTCATGCTGCCTTCTTTTTTGCTAGAAGACGCTGAATCGAGGGCAAAAGGTTTGACCAGTAGATTAATTAAACCGGGGAATTTGTGTAATATTTTTTGCAGGTATTGAAAATTCAAAACAAACCTTCTTATTAAATAAATTCTCTTAATTTTAAGAAACACGTTTTAGGATAAACGATCAAGCTTTTTTTCCAAAATATACGGAAGTTTTTGAAAATTGATGATTGTGTCAGGTCCGCAGTGAATCAAGCGAGATGTGGATACTTTTGAAGTCAGTTTTGGAGAGTCGTTTTCTAGAGATCTTTAAATTTTTACCAATTCTCTTAAAGGTATGCTTTTTAAAGATCACCGGAAATTGTGAAGAAAGATTCATTAGGAATATATGTTGGGTATTTTAATGCCTTAGGTTAAAAAAATCTATTTTGTATTACTAATATGGTGAAGTAGGGATGACTATCAGACATTCAAGAATGAGTTCAATAGACAGTCAATAGCAAATTGGAAAAGTCGACAATAATCTAGGCATCGATCTACTGCGGAACAGGGAAGTGTGGGGCGCTAGCGTTCTTAAGTGATTCTGATAAAATGATTGTAAGATGCCATCAAATTAATGGAAATAGCTAAACAGTATTTTTATCTTTAAAACGTACAGATGCTTGCCATGGCTTTTATTCGACTTTTAATAAAGACAAAATGAAAAAAACTTTTAATCTCTCCCATCCGAAAATAAAAACTGATCGATTATTCGAATCATGCCGTTTTGACATTAAAAAATATATCAAGCGTGAACGTGGTAAGGTTCTACCAGATGGGTCGGACTTTTGGGATTTTGACTGCCGTTTTGGTGATACTGAGCAAGAAGCGAAGGTGATACATCTCTCGGATATAACTTCATGTATCACGAGTATTCAAGAGAGAGGTTTAAATTCTTTTTACTTAGAAATTCTAGCGAAGCCAGCTATCCGTAGTAAAAAGCCAAAGGATAATTCAGACGAAGATAGCTTGTAAGTGTTAACCAAATAGGTGCGATTCTACCTGCGGAGAAGAGAGGGGGAATCGCAGTTTTGTTAATTAGGGCTGGGAAAGTTCCCGATAAAATTCTATTGCTGATGATAGCTAAATTGGTGAAACAATAAAGTTGGCACAAATTGTATTGAACGTACTGATATTAATGGTTTAATTGCAAATCTTATTAAGTTATTTGGTACATCTAGATTTCAGACACATCCAGTAGTTTGGTCATTTCATGTTTAGCGATAGAGCAAATGCTATGATACATGTCGTTTTTGCTTTATGTTAGATATTCTAAAATTAATAAACTGTGAAGTTATGTATTTCAAATAAAACTTTATGTCGGGATATACTACCATCAGGGAGTTTCTTAAGTTTCATACCAAAGATGATCATGAATTACTTGATAAACACTTTGTACATCTAAATCTGGAGAATCTTAGTCTATCGGGCGACTTTGTTTATGCGCATGCATATACGTTCCAGTTAATTGAAGAATATTTAAATTTGAATGCTTCGGGAATTTTACCATCTGAACTTTCTCAGCATACTCAACATCAACATATTTTTTCTGTCTTAAAAAGAGTCAATAGGAGTTCGGAGCGGACGATAGTTATGGATTTCAGGTTGGCGATAAATCCGAGTTATTCCTATCTGTTAGGTGTAATTTATGTGCTCAAAGGATCTCAACTTGGAGGAAAGTTCTTAAAGCACTCTTTTTTAAAATCAACTAATCCATTAGTAAATCTTTTAGGCCAATCTTTTGAAGTAAAATCGCTGTCATGGAATGATTTTTTAAATTATCTTAATGTAGCTGATATCGATAGATCCGAATGTTTGAAGGGGGCGAGAGACGCTTTCAAAATTTTTATATTAGTTTTTAATGAAATTTTAGTATTAGGAAATGCAGAAAAAAATTAATCTTACAAATTGCGACAAGGAACCAATTCAAATTCCTGGTAGCATTCAACCTCATGGTTATCTTCTTGCGTTCTCTACAGATTGGGAGTTGATGTATTGGTCAGAAAATTTTCCCTCTGTTTTAGGGCGTGACCTTTACGAAGAAGACGTTAATTCGGCCTCTGAAATACTTGATTCAAAAGCTCTTCATCTAATCAAAAATAAGGTTCAGAAGCTTTCCGGTTCAAATAGTATCGCATACTGTGAAAAATTAAAACTAATGAGTAGTGATAAACTATTCGAGGTCTCAATACACAAATCTGACAAATTGGTGATAGTCGAACTTGAAGAAACAAACAGTAGTTTTAATTTTGAAAAGTTAGACCTCTCACGAATACTAAGCGATCGTTTAGAGAAAATAGGTTCATTTGAAGATTTGGTGAAGCTTGCAACTCGACATGTTTTCGCTTTAACTAATTTTGACAGAGTTATGGTCTACAAATTTTCCCAAGATGGTTCCGGTGAGGTGGTGGCCGAAACAACAAAGCCAGGGGTTGATTCTTTTCTTGGGCTTCATTTTCCGGCTGCCGACATACCTGCGCAAGCTCGGAGGTTGTATTCGATAAATTTAATTAGGATTATATCTGACGTAAACTATAATTCTATCCCTATCTCACAGGCTTCAGCTGTCGATTCTCAACCTATTGACCTTAGTTTTTCCTATCTAAGAAGCGTCTCTCCAATTCACATCGAATACTTAAAAAATATGGGCGTGCAAGCATCGTGCTCAATCTCGGTTATGGTCGATGAAAAACTGTGGGGATTGATTGCCTGTCACAATTATTCAACTAAATATTTTAATCTGTCAGAAAGAGTAGCTCTGCAACATTACGGTAAAAATCTATCGTGGATATTAGATTCAAATTTACAAAAATCCTATGATTATAAGCGGGAAGTTGTAAAGAGTCTTCAGAATGATTTCGTATCTTCTATTGCAGAAAAAGGTGATCTACTAGATCTTGCGCATTTCAAAGATGCTTTACTTGAATTGATACCTTCAGATGAGCTAGCATTGATAATAAATGAAAATATTCAAATAGCTAACGGCACACTTGATAATAACACAATAAAAAAAATCGTTTCATTTCTAAAGTTAAAAGCTCAAAAAGATACTTTTCACAGCAATCATTTAGCAAAAGACATTGAAGATTTCGAATCGTGGGGGATAGACTATTGCGGACTTTTAGCGATACCGGCTTCTACGGATTCAGATGATTTTTTGATCTTTCTAAGAAAAGAACATGTGGCCAATGTCTTTTGGGCCGGAAATCCCGAGAAAAGGATTGAGTTTGGTCCAAACGGCCCAAGATTAACACCAAGAAAAAGTTTTGAAGAATGGATTGAGAAAGTTAAAGACCAATCAGAGGCTTGGACAACTACTGAACAACAGATCGCAGAATCTTTACGAAGTACTTTGGTTGAAGTAGTTTTAAAGTTATCAAACGTATCTACGGTAGAAAGAAAAAAACTTATACAAAAACAAGAACTTTTAATTGCTGAATTAAATCATCGAGTCCGTAATATTCTTGCCCTCATTAAGGGAGTCATCGCACAGTCGGCAGGGGAAATTGCGAATTCTAAAGAAGTTGAAGATATCTTAGGACGTATCACTTCATTAGCTCGGGCCCATGACCAACTAACTAAGAAGAGTTGGGGTGCAGGGAGCATAAAGGAGGTCTTATTTGAAGAAATAAATGCATACTTGAGAGACGGCAAAAACAGAATCCGTGTCGTTGGACCAGATTGCCTTTTTATACCAGAAGCCATTTCAACACTTGCGCTTGTTATGCATGAATTGACAACCAATTCAGTTAAATATGGTGCGTTGTGCAGCGGAGCTGGTTACGTCACGTTTGAAATACAGCCAAAAGCAGATGAAGTGCTGATTAAATGGACTGATCATAATGGGCCCGTGGTAGCTCCTCCGACTAAGAGAGGATTTGGTTCAACCATTATAGAGAAGTCAATTCCACATGATCTAAATGGGACCGCTGATGTAGAGTTTAAAAGCGAGGGATATTCAGCAACTTTTTCCATCCCTAAAATCTATATACACGATATTGTTGAGGCACAGCCTGAACTGGTTGATGGGAAGGATGGAGAACCTTTAATGGAGTCAATTTCGCAAGAAGCTCAAAAAATTAAAGAAGAAGTTGTAAAAGGGAAAGAAATTCTATTAGTTGAAGACAATCTTTTGATAGCATTAGATGCTCAACAATTACTTGAGGACATGGGTGCAAAGAAAATTCATTCAGCATCTTCTGTTAATCGAGCATTAGAAGTTATTCAAGAATCGGCGATTGATTTTGCGGTCTTGGATATAAACCTTGGAAACGAAACGAGTCTTCAGATTGCTGATAAACTTAAGAGTGAAGGCATTCCCTTCCTTTTCGCGTCAGGCTACGACTCTAAAGATATTCTCGACAATTCACATTCAGGAACGCCCATTGTTAGAAAGCCGTATAGCAGTGAAGATTTAGTTAGTGGAATAAGTCTTTTATTTAGCTAAAGTTAGACGAAATTTTTTTACATTAGCTTTATTGAAGTTTGGATGGTCGCATTTCTAAATTTTTTGACAGTCTCACTCAACGAAGACGGCTAGATCTAGATCATGTAACGTTAAATTAATCTAAAGGTATGATTGCAAGGTCATCCTTTAATTACTCAAATAAGTGAAATGTTCTAAACTATTCAATTAAATCTTGTGCAGTATATATGTAAATTTGTTTAGCTAATGACTGGTGAAATAACAATCTCGATATTAAATTATTTGAGATGAGGTCATGGATCATTCTTTTATCGCGATGAGACATTAATTGCTCGTTTCAATTCAGCGTGGTCTGTGATGGGATGCCTAACCATAGTTAGTTTAAGATGCGGTCGCATTGCGGGGTTTTCTGTTATAACAGTGACTTAGACGTTCCATTTCTAATAAGATATTCTCATCCAATAAATAATTTAGCCCACAGTTTCAAAATACAGCTAAATATTCTAAATATAATTAGTCAATTATGTTTTTAGGCGAATGTTCTTAATTTCGCTAGTCAGGTTTTCTTCTAGGAGCGACCATGTCCTTAACACACGATATTTGCGACCAAGATTTTGACGCTGTGGGGAAAAAAATTCAAGTGGCATGTGAGTTGCTTGAAATAAGAATCGAGGATCACGAACAACGTTATAAAAACGACAAACCTGAAGATGAGCTTCGAGCAAAAATCGGCAGGTTGAAGGATCTAGCGAGTGTCTTCATTGAACGTTCTGGAGTCATCGGGGTCGAAGACCTAAATGGTCTTTTGCAGGAAGATGAGATCCAACTTGCATTGCGTATTGCTTTTTTTGAAACAAGTACGGTTCGTAATAAGTTACTCAATGAAGCGATTCCGTCCTCGCGAGTTAGTACTCTTGATAAAGCTGCAAAAACAGCTTTATCCGAGCGGCTTATTCTTTTGTATGGTGTTGAAGCTGCTTTGATTTTGTTGCTAATCCAGAAAGAAGTGAGGACAGATTTTTAGTTAAAGGTTAACCATGACAAGCTAAAAGCTAAGGGGATTTTATATTCCCTCAGCTTTTTTCTCTTTCATAGATCTAAGGTAGCGAGGTTAGTTGGATTCGATATTTCTGGTGATTTTAAGTAGATTTTATCCTTCAGATATACCAGCATTCTATTCATGACTTGTGCAAACCTTAAGTTAACTAGCTATTCGATTTTTGCCTGCTATAGATTATAAATAAAAATTTTATCTAAAAGGAATTTCTATTTTGAAAAAATATAAAGTCTTATTTGACTCGATTGATGATTCGAAAGTTAGAAAGATATACGAAACTAACTTTAATGATAGTGAAACCGTATTTGACTCTGAAATATCATTTAATGTCTTTTGTAAAAAAGTGATTCAAGTTTGGAATAAGCATGTTCACGAGATCTCTTCGTCTGCAAAATTTGATTATTATCGGCATCAAATATTAAGTGAGAACGAAAAAACTATCGCAACATCTTGGGGCGGCGTAGTTTTAGATGAAGTAATTGTTCCTAGAATCAAGAAATTTTTAGTTGTAGATAAATCTAAATACTTGAGCCTAGAAATTCATGAAGAGAAGGAAGAGAAGATAACAATTGTTTCGGGAGTCGGATTGTTACTTAGAAAGAAGTTGAAGAA
Source organism: uncultured Bdellovibrionales bacterium (assembly GCA_964472005.1). Taxonomy (GTDB): domain Bacteria; phylum Bdellovibrionota_C; class UBA2361; order SZUA-149; family DAOLCO01; genus CAYYIQ01. The sequence goes on from CAYYIQ010000052.1 coordinate 7,736, forward strand.
GGGTGAGTTGGAAGCTATTTTACTTCAAACTGGTGATGAAGTTGAATTTGCCCCTTTGATTGAACATTGTGTTATCGGATTAGAAAATTTGTTGATCTATGAAAATTCACTCGATCATAAGGGGATGGATCAGGATTTGATCTTTATTTATCAGCCTTCATAGTCTCCTTTTAACATTCTTTGAGATCGTGGATTTGCTAATAAATATAGTCTCTAATTGATTCTTGCCAAATTTACTTAAAACATTGAATTAGTCGATTGCCGAATTTTTTTGAGTTGTTATTTCTAACTCGTGTTAAAACTATTTCGCATCTTTCGTTCCTTTTTTTAATGTTTCAAGTGCAATATTGCACGAGTAGTAACCTACCCAAGTCTCTAGTCAAATTTCTAACCTCTCGCTAACAATTTATACTATTGTATTGAATCTATTATTAAAAATTATAAAATTGCTTTCTGAACAGTTTGTCGCATTTACTATTAATAGCTTTTTGACTGCGATATCTTAGAGATTCTTAAAGGGTGAAATCTTGGGTTGCTCTCTGGGAGTAATTTGGGTAAGGGTAAAAGAATCAGTTAATTCAACACGGCAGTATAGTAAGTTATAAAACGATTCGTGAACTATTAATAGGTGTTATCCACTCAAGGTTATAAAAATATCTTGAAAAATTTTGGATATAATCGCGATCATTAAAGTCAGAGTTAGTGAAAAGTAATTTTGAACATTCTGGGATACTGCGAGTCCGTAGAATTATTCCTTGGAACCATTGGTTAATTCTTATTTTTTGTCTATGTTTCACGGCTTATGCATGGCAGTCATCTTTGACGCAGATAGAGAATCGGCGCTTATCCGAGTTCGATAATGAAGTTGAGAGGTTAACGGAAACACTCATCGAGCGAATGGGGACATACTCAGAAGCGTTGTCGTCTGGAGTGGCACTTTTCGAAGCTTCGGAGAATGTTACTTATGATGAATGGAGTGAATATGCAAGTTCAATTGATATTCATCACCGGTATCCTGGTGTTACTGGAATTGGATTTATTGATTATGTGACAGAAGAAAAGCTTCCTGGCTTTCTTGTAGAACAACAGGCACTAAGGCCAGATTTTAGAATTCATCCATCTCGTACAGCGCGCGAATATTTTCCAGTTACATATTTAACCTCGACTGATAAAAATGAACATTTAATTGGGCTCGATATTGCGCATGAACAAACCCGGTATCTGGCTGCGAAAAAGGCTAGGGATGGTGGAGAGACTCAAATAACAGGGCCACTTATATTATCTGATGGAGGGCGAGAAACATCAGGATTTTTGTTTTATGCGCCGCTTTATACCCCTAGGGAAAATACGACTCTTAAGGAGCGAAGAGAAAATTTTGATGGTTTAGTATTTGCCCCGATAATTGTTTCCGAAATCATGAGTGGATCCATCGCTCGGGACGTTCGGAAGATTTTATTTCGACTGAGTGATAATGACAAAGTTTTTTACGATGAGTTCATTGAGCAGGACCCTGGGTCTAACTCTCAACCGCTTTTCAAAAGGACGGAAACGATTGAACTTTACGGTAGATTTTGGAAAATCGAAATTTGGAGTGGAGAGGACATCGTAGATAGTGGTTATCTGGAGGAACCTCTAATCATTCTTTTTAGTGGCCTAATTCTAACGGGTCTTCTTTTTTGGGTCTTCTATTTATATACTCGCAGTACTCGTGACTCTCTAGAATATACTCGAACTTTAGAGGGAGTATTAAAAGAGAAAGATTTAGCAGAGAAGACACAACAAAAGAGTGACGCAAGATTTAAAGGGCTTTTCGAGCAAGCAGTTGATACGTTTATTACGATAGACACTAGTGGAAAAATGCTTTCGCATAATAAGGCTGCGTTGTCTGTATTTGGATATCACTCGTCCGAGATGATAGGCCGAAATTTTTCAATGTTAATGACCTCTCCGTTTAGAGAACAGCACAACTCGACAATCGAAAGGTATCTTCAAACGGGAGATAAACACCTAATTGGTAGGCCTCAAGAAGTTGAAGCTATTACAAAAAAAGGAAGGCATTTTCCTATCGAGCTAACAATAAGCGAATTAAACCTTAATGGAGAACGTGAATTTATTGGTGTTATCAGAGATATTTCACAACGTAAAAATTCTGAACGCTTATCTAATCGATTGAAGACTGCTCTTGATCAAACTTTGGATTGTATCTTTATGTTTGAGGAAGATTCGTTGCGATTTACTTATTGCAACGATGGTGCCTGTGAGCAAATTGGCTTTAATGAAACAGAAATACTTAAGATGACACCGGTAGATATTAATCCGGAGTTTGACAGATCGAAATTTTTGGCGATCTTGAAGCCTCTTGTGAGTGGAGATTCTCAGGTACTTCAATTTGAGTCGATCCATCAACATAAGGATGGTCACAATATACCAGTGGAAGTCTCGTTACAACTAATTCACGATGAAAGTAAGCCAGCTCAGTTCATTGTTGTTGTTCGAGATATCACTAAGCGTCAACAGGTACTTGATGAGTTGAACGCGGCTATCGTTACTGCTAACCAAGCAAGTGATGCAAAGAGCCTTTTTCTGGCGAATACTAGTCATGAGATTCGCACCCCTCTAAATGGACTGGTCGGAGCAGTCGAACTCCTTGCGAATAGTGATTTGACAGAATCACAAAGGAGACACCTTGAGCTTGCGCGCATTTCTTCAAAGAATCTTCTTGGTATCATTAATGATATTCTTGATATGTCAAAAATTGAAGCTGGTCATATGGAGCTTGATGAGGAAGAGTTTGAATTCAGAAAAATTATTGAAAGTGTTGTCGAGCTTAATGGTGCGAATGCTCACGAAAAAGGACTTGCTCTTGGTATTCAGTTTGATCACACCCTCCCGAAATTTGTTACTGGAGACTCGGAAAAATTACAACAAGTTGTCAGGAATTTATTAAGTAATGCAATAAAATTCACCTCAATAGGTTCAGTTCTAATGCGAATCTCTCGAGTAGAGAATAATTTGGTCTTTTTTAGTATTAAAGATCGTGGAATAGGAATTTCGGAAGAACAGCAGAAAAAGCTTTTTCAACCATTTGCTCAAGCGGAAGCATCTACGACAAGGAAATTCGGTGGAACCGGATTAGGACTTGCTCTTTCGAAGCAAATTGTAAAATTAATGGGCGGGGAAATAGGTTTTAAAAGTCAGTTAGGAGAAGGTTCCGAGTTCTGGTTTAAAGTACCGCTTATTTTTGGCGAAGAAAAAAGCGATGAAGAAAATATACGTTTGTCTGCCACTAAGCTACGCGTCTTAGTTATCGACGAGGATGCTTCTCATGCTCAACTTCTTTCCGAGCAAATTGCAAGTTGGGGTATGAGGAGTTCAAGAACTAAATCGCCCGAAAGTGCGCTAACGAAAATAACAAAAGCACTTGAACAGAAAGACCCTTATCGGGTCATTGTGATAGATATTAATTTTCCTAAAGATGTTCTGATGCCATTCTTAGAGGCGGTCTCTGAACGAATCGAAATTAAAGATAGCGCCGTGGTCGTAATGTTTGCGTCTACCGATACTGTGGACACCGATATTTTGGAATCTGCGGGGGTAACTGGGTTTATTCAAAAGCCAGTCAGACAATCAACGCTTTATGATGAGATGATGAATGCTATCGCACGCGCGAAGAATTTTCATTCCAAAAAAGGTTCGTCATCTGAATCTACTGTAGCTCAAACTTCACAGCTGCTCCAAGGGAAAAACGTATTGTTGGTTGAGGACAATGAAATAAACCAGATCGTTGCGACGGAGATGCTTGGACTTCTTGGCTGTAATTGTCATGTCGCGCCGAATGGCCTAGTTGCAATCCAGAAATTCAAAACAGAAAATTTTGACCTCATCTTTATGGATTGTCAGATGCCCGAGATGGATGGGTTTGATGCTACTAGAGAAATACGTAGGCAAGAGCGGGAACTAAAAACTATACCAGTGCCAATAATCGCTTTGACTGCAAATGCGGTCAAGGGAGATAAAGAAAAGTGTCTTGAGGCAGGAATGGACGAATATATTTCAAAACCAGTCGATCTGCAAAAATTAGCGGAAGTTGTTTTGAGAATGTTTTTAAAGGATCGCTCGGCTTCTTTGACGAAGTCTTTAAAGAATCCGAAAGAAACCTTAGAGTATTTGCCCATTGATGTTGACGCGATGTTGAATCGCTGTATGAATAATTATCAGATAGTTTCAGCCATTTTAGAAAAATTTTTGGAGCATGCGGAAAAGGATTTGGAAATTTTGGAAAGCGCAGTGATTGCTGGAGACTCGCAAAAAATATTTGAGATTGCGCACGCCATTAAAGGGGCCGCGAGAATGATTTCTGCTGAAAGAGTCTGTGAAAAAGCTATGATATTGGAATTGATGGGGCGCTCAGGAGTCCTTCAAGATCAGCAGCAACATTTTGCTAATTTGAAGCAGGAGGTTCTGCTTTGTATAAATTTTATGCCAGAGGCTACTCAGGCACTTTTGTTACTTGAGGTAAATGCCTCTAAAACCGGGGAGAAAAGACTATGAGGAAGAAGAGAATTCTTGTCGTGGATGATCAGGCCATCTACCGCGAACCAATTACCATGACATTGAATGCAAACGGGTACCATGCAATTGGTGCCAAAGATGGTTCTAGCGCTATTAAGGAATTGGAGAAAAGCGTAACTCCGTTTAATTTGATTCTTCTCGATTATTCAATGTCCGAAATGAATGGACTGGAGTTTCTTGAAAAGATTAGAAAGAATGCTGATTGGGAGGGGATCCCTGTGATTATGTTAACTGAAATGGCAGACAAAAATTTGGTTATTAAAGCAGGAGCACTCGGCGTAGATACTTATATTTTGAAATCAACTTTCTCACTTGAACATCTACTCAAAGAAATCGACAACCTTGTAGAAGGTGATATCGTTAACATTTCAAATATGTGATCTTAGATCTTAATAGCGTTTCTGAATCCTAAGATTACTATCTCTATGAAACTGGGTTATGTAAAATAGCCATTATTGTAATCAAAAAAGGCCCAAAATTATTGGGCCTTTAGAAGTTTTATCCGAACGAGAATTTAGCGTTATTCGTAACGTTGTACCGGATTTGGAACTAGCCGACATTCAGTTGTACCATTTCTCAATTTGAATCTTAGAACTAAAGGAACCCCAGCTCCGGCTAAGCTAGAAGCTGATCTTCCAAGAAATAGATGCTCTCTTCCGCCATTGTGATCACAGCAACTTCTTCTAATTGGTTGATCTACAACTTCATCAGCATTATTAAATATTCCAAATTCAGAACCTTGATAAATTGAAGGCATTAAAATCACTGCACCACCTGTGCTTTCAGCGACAGGCTTCCACAACTCTCCACCGCCTCCAATCACTCTTACTGAAGGACAACCTAAGCTAGCGCCAAGTGGAGTAGTTCCAAGGATGTTCCCAGCAGCATCTGTCGACTTCCCACTAATAACTCCTGAATCCTCTACTATAAAATCCGCATAAGCCTGTGCACCTTCGCCTCCTGGGACACCATCTAGTATGGCTGTTGATTCAACTCCATTTCCACTGAAAAAGAATTCAACCGTACCTCCGGGAAACAGGGAACTATCTGAGGATAATTTAAAATTACCATTGCTGTCAGTGAGGTCGACATCGCCTAAAGCGCTGACTTGAACACCAGCTATTCCTCCTTCTCCTGCTTGAAGTATTCTAGCAGACGAAACTCTAGAACGTAGTGTCCCCTCAATCTTAACATCCGAACTATTTCCTCCACCTCCACTGCCACATGATATAAGAGTGAGGGATATGGATAATAGCGACCAAATCAAAAATGAACATTTCAAATTTTTTATCTCCTTAGTGATGATATTTTTTCTTATGAAAATATATCATCACAAGATGGTAAAACAAGTTGTTGGCTATGTATTGCGCATGAAAAAAGTCTAGATTTATGTCTAACTTAAATGAGAGCGAGTTCGTCTCGTATTTCCAATGTCGATTCATCATCACATTATATGCTTGAATGTCACTGTTAGATTAATTTCGCTTTATCTTTTTGAAAAATCAAATTAGTTGATCGCCTTAAATTTTCAATTTGCTCAATCCTGATAACGAATAGGTGTTTTTGATGAGTAAATGCTTTATGAAAATTTAAGTTACACTAGTGGTTTCTTATTCGCGATTCCGTATTTAACCTTCAAAAAATCCCAAAAGACATTTTTTATCTCATATAGGCTTTCATACTGATTTTTTCCATCGTCTGTCATTCTGATATTTAGAGGGATTCCTCTTAGCTGAAAATTTGATTCATATTTTAGAACACATGATAGCCAAAGATCTTCTACAAACATAAATTCGGTTGGTGGAATAAGAAGGTTGATATTTGTAAACGCTGATGCATCTAAAATCATTCCTCCAGTTCCGCAGTAATCCACGTTGCCTCCAGCGATGATTCTAGTTTTGTCTTCGAACTTGGAATTTATTTTCCACGACGACCATGAGCAAACAGTTTTAGGTGAATGCTGTTTGTCCATTTCAAGAATTAGGTCAGAATCAAAGTCTTGGTCATCGTCAATGAATACTATTTTATCATAAAGTTCGTGAACTTCCTCCGCAAGAAAGAACCTACCAATGCCACCGATATTATTCCTACTATCCACAACGTTTGCCTGCATGTTTGCATTTATTAGAATTTCTTTCAGTTCTTCAGCACTATCGTAGTTGTTATTCCATATGTGTAGATCGAATTCATGGCTTTGTTCTGAGAGCATTCTTAAAGTCTTAGTAAGTCTTTCAATGCGCTGCCAAGTGCAAAATATAACGGCAATTTTATTCATTGAGTCAATTGGGGTTGTTTCCTAACTGTCTGGTAATTCATGTTCTTATCAGTATCTGCTTTTTTCACAAAGCAAAAGTGTAATTTTGTTATGGTAATACCGGTGCGGTGCTACTCCTAACTGCTCCATTTTGTTTATATGTGCTTTGAAAATTTGGCGTGATGTTGTGGGAACTCTGTGGTTTAATAAACAATTAAAAAGACTGAACGATGACTAGTCGAGTTCTAAGCTGGGTTTTCGTAGACTTTCTTTAAAGGTTGAAAAAAAAATCAGCAAATACTTGAGCGACTTTTACACTCAGTTGGTTTATCTTTGAAAATGTGAGCAATTTTCAATTGCTAAAAGCTTCTTAACTGACCTATCCGATCATAACTCTATTGTGGTAATAGATAGTAGTTAGCTAATCTTAGTTTGTTACTAACTTATATTACATATATTTAACGATATTAATTAGTTTATAGTGTTTAGGAATTTGAGTCGTAAGCAATAGCAGGTTTGGTAATAAAAGAATTGAGTTAAATGATACATAAAGCTAATTTCTATTTAAACTATAAAGAAAAAAGGTTCCTAAAAAATTTACGACCTCTGTCAACCTATTCTAAGATTATTCATGGTGCTAATTTTGGACGTGGAGTGGAGGCTACGTCTCTGATTCCAGAATGCAGCTTGATCGGTGTTTATCCCGGCCAATCTATCACTATTAAAACTCTTTTAGAGAAAGAGGAATTCGTAAATAAATCAATAAAGTGTTGTTTTCTGCACCCTAATAATTCTATCGTCGACCCAACGGATATTTTTGGATATCTTCAAGATACGCCTAGCAGGCGTATCGCTTTTATTAATGAACCTATAAGTGGAGTGAGAGCGAATACTATTTCGGTATCTTCTCGTAGTTGCATTTGGTATCTGACTATTAGGGAAATTAAAACAGGCGAACAACTTTTCACAAATTATGGGTATTCTTACAAAAGGGATTATGAGACATCTGTTTCGGATGAAGAAAATTCGTTTGACAATCCAGATAGTTTAAATGTCAAAGAGCTGAATTGTCTCAAATCCGCTGCTGTTAAGTATTCTTGGCTTAAGAGTGATCTAGCAGAGCTGTTAGAAAAAGAGTCTCAATAGAAAAAACGATCTCGTTTGACTCCTTTCTATGCGTGCTTGAAGGAGTATGCGCTTACAGTTACTTCTGTAAAATAAACCTTCTAAAATATTTATTTCAAGATAAGAAAACGTAAAACGAATTGAACCACTTCCCGCGACAGGATAATACTGTCAGCTGCTAATATCTTTGGTCGAATTTGTGGTTATGACTTTTTTAGTTTTTCGTCGTAAATTCAATGAAGACCTAATACTTCCACTGCATCTTCAGCAATCATTTCTGCCTCGTTTGGTCTTAAAACATATAACTTAACTTTAGACGATTCTTGATTGATTTCAAGGTTCGAAGTCGTGCTATTTTTGTTTGGGCATAATTGTATGCCAAACCACTCAAGGTTAGAACATATTTTCGCTCTGACTTCCTCTGCATTCTCGCCAATTCCTCCCCCAAATACGATAGCGTCTACTCCTCCAAGTATTGCGATATATGAACCAATATACATTCTTACTCTGTGGCAGAACATTTCAATCGCAAGTTGTGATTGCTCGTGGCCTTCATTTTGTAGGCTTAGTAAATTATTCATGTTAGCTGAAACTTGAGATACTCCAAGTAAGCCAGATTCAGTATTCAAAATCCCAAGTACCTTCTCCTGGGTGATTACCTCGTGTTTAGCAAGATATGAAGTTACAAATGGATCAATATTGCCTGAACGTGTGCCCATTACTAGTCCTTCGAGCGGGGTAAAACCCATGCTCGTTTCGATTGACTTCCCATTTTTCACGGCACAAGCCGAACAGCCGTTTCCTAATTGCAAGGTGATAATACGTTGAGGTGAATTGGTCTTCGTAAGTAAGCGAGAGGCTTGTTTTGTCATTGATCGGTGAGCTAAGCCATGGAAGCCATATCTATAGATGCTATGTTTTTTGGTAAAATCTGCTGGGATTGCGTATTCACGTGCATATCTTGGCATGTTCTTGTGAAACGTCGTATCAAAACTAGCAAACATTTGCGTGTGGTCACATAGAATGTTTTTCAATTTTTTGATTACGCTGAGTGAAGCGTCTTGGTGTAAAGGGGAAAGTTCCTTTAACGTTGAAAGAAGGCTAATTGTTTTATCATCTAAGATCGTAGGCTCGGTAAAAAGGCTGCCACCATGGACTATCCGGTGACCGACTGCTAACTTATCTACATCAGATAATATATTTAGTGATTTAGCTTTCGCAACGACGTGTTCAATGGCGTCTTGATGAGATGCGGCGACTAAGCTTTCAT
>CAYYIQ010000053.1:0-16753 GCA_964472005.1 uncultured Bdellovibrionales bacterium
TCCTTCACGGGCTGGAGCAACACCCAATTGAAAGTCCACTTGGATCGACTGGAGTACTTTTTGGATCATTGGGTCTAGGAAGATACGGATCTCCACTTAACAATCAACCTGACGAAGCATTTGGGTCAGCCGCGGGATATCAACTATTCTTTAACCATAAGAGGCAAAACGTTATATTTGAAATCGGAGGAAGGTATGCTCGAAGCGAAATAGGCCAACGAGCTATTGCTGCGGGAATCAGTTTTCAATCGGCAGTCGGAAGAAGAAATATTTTAAGACTTGATACCTACACAAGATACGGCAAAGAACGACTAACCCCAAACAACGATGAAAAACAAGCTCCCGGCGTAGGCGTAAGAATCGAATGGGTTCTCAACCTTTAAGAGTTCTTCTTTACATCATTTAGATCCTAGCGATAAAAGAACAAAGTTATTTTTTACTCTTCAAAGAGTTCTGTACGCTTTTTGCGAACTCGGCTGTTTTTATAAATCTTTCTGGCTGATCATCAAAAACTCTTGAATACCAACAATGTATTAATAACGGCTTTTTCTCTTGATCGAGTAGTACTGTAGAAGTTGTATCTCTGTTCCAGTCGAGTGCATCTTGGTAAAGTATTTTTTTCTCTCTTTTCAAAAGCCAATAGAAGAAAGGATAATATGGTTCAAAATTATCATACTCATATTTTGTTCTTAACAGCTCTCGAGGCAAAGTTTTTTCATATTCGGAGGTATGAACGAGTGGCCTCGCTTCGATAAGAGAAAATTCGTCTCTAATAGCAGCAATATTTATTATATTGAAAAATGCATTTGGAACTACGGGATTATGAAATCTATGAGAACAAACTCCCCCATCAGGCATTCCAGAACAAACATAATTATTTTCTTCCATAAAGTTTAACATCGAAAATAATCTCTCAGGATTTGTAACAAATGCATCTTCGTCAATATTAACGATCCAGTCTTCGTCCAACGTAAGTAATTTATAAAAATACTCGTCAGCCTCAGTTCCCTCGATACGATAGTGCTCGCAATCATTTTGACCAAGTAGTGAATTACATAATTCAAATAATCTACGATTCATCGACCTAGTCGCAAACGCAATTGTTTTATTTTCTTTAGTACGCATTATTATCTGTTTATTAAATATTTAATCGATTAGAACTGCTTACCTATCTGTCCAGAAGGGTTATAATGTGGACGATAACACAGGGCAACCGAAAGAAATCGTTTGAACTCAATTATACACGGACAAGCTAGCTTTCGATTTACTAAGGCTCGATACTCAATGACTTGCTATTCGCACTTACGAGACTCTAACTTTAAAGCAAATTACGCACTGCAAAATCAAAAAAGCCAATGAATTCAATTAATCTCGCTAACAATTTTTCTGATTTAAGGCTGTTGCGCGACCAAATATTAAGGAAACAAGAAAAAATACCGTTTATCTAAATATGCCATGACGGCACTTTTACCGAGTAAATATGGATTGTTATTAATCTCGGACAGTTTTAAAGGATTAATCCAATTAAACCAAAAGGTGTATTATGGTTACTATTGATAATAAAGTTTCTTCAGTTCTAAACAGAAATTTAACAAAATCTACCTCTGACGTCCGCAGTACCTTCCTTGAGTTGGCCTCCGGTAAAAGAATAAATAAAGCTTCGGATGATCCAGCAAGTGCTGCAATTATCGCCCAACTTGCTCAAGAGTTAAGCACTTCACAAGCTGCATCTCGTAATATCAGCGACGGTGTCTCCGCAATTTCGATTGCGGACGGCGCAGCGACTTCTATCGGTGACTTAAATGGTAGACTAAGTGAATTAGCTGTTCAATCTGCAAACGGTACTCTTTCAGATTCTCAAAGACAAACTCTAGATCAAGAATATCAATCTACTCTAAGCGAAATCAATCGAATCGAAGGTTCGACCTCATTCAATGGAGTTCAACTTTTAGGATCGAGTACAAATTTACAAACTGGAACATCGTCTGATTCAAATTCGCAAACACAGCTAAATATTCCAAGTTTGAACACAAGTTCTTTAGGTCTATCAGGCCAATCCATAGCCACGCAGAGTGGTGCAAAAGCAGCTTTAGATGCATCGAGCAATGCAGGAAAAACAATTGGTTCTGCTAGAGCTGATTTGGGTGCGACAGAATCAAGACTCAATGTAGCCTACGACAATCTGAAAACTGCCGCTGTCAATAACGAAGCCGCAAGAAGTAGTTTAGCTGATGTTGATTATGCAGAAGCTTCAGCTAGAAACGTCGCCGCCAAAATTACCCAACAAGCTGGAGTTGCCTTGTATTCTATTGGCAATACCAGTCAAGCTAACGTTATTCAGACCTTACTAAGAGCGTAGTCAATATCAGAAATAATGTCATTGATATCTTCAATTCCAATTGAGAATCTAAGTAATCCATCTGAAATTCCAACGGCCTCTCTTTCTTCTTTGGGAATTGAGGCATGTGTCATCGTTGCTGGATGATCTACTAGGGATTCTACGGCTCCTAAGCTTTCCGCTAAAGTAACAAGTTTCAAATTTTTTAGAAACTTATTGACTGTTTCAGTAGTTGCATCGAATTCTACCGAAACAATTCCACCACCATGACTCATTTGTTTCTTCGCTAATTGATACTGAGGGTGGGTTTCATAATGTGGATATATTACTCGTTTAGTTGCCTTACTTTTAGAGAAATGCTTGGCAAACTCTAACGCATTCTGCGACTGTCTCTCGACTCTTAACGCTAAGGTTTTTGTTGATCTCAATAGTAAATAACAATCAAAAGGAGATGGGACAGCTCCTACTCGCTTTTGAATATATCTTAATTTGTCATTTAGGTTTTCATCATTAACAACCAATGCTCCCCCCAGCACGTCAGAATGCCCACCAATATACTTAGTGGTTGAATGAAGTACTATGTCAGCCCCTAGGTTTAACGGTTTCTGAATGACTGGCGACGCAAAAGTATTGTCGACAACAACAATTGCACCAATGGATTTGGCAACTTTCGCCAATTTCTCTATGTCTATAACTTTCAGTTGTGGATTTGTCGGACTTTCAAGCCACAAAACGTCTGGTTTTTCTTTTTTAATTACCTCTCCTGCGTCTTCTTTCGTCAGGTCATAGAAGATAGAGTTGATTTCCTGTTGTTCAAATATTTCTGTTAGCAATCTATAAGTTCCACCATAGATATCGTCAACTGCCAAAACTTTCGCGTTTCTTTTCAGCATTTGCACGACCGCACTTGTCGCAGCACATCCAGAGGAGAAAGTGATTCCAAATTTACCGTTCTCTAATGCTGCAAGATTTTCTTCTAAAGCTTCTCTGGTCGGATTAAACGATCTGCCGTACTCAAATCCTTCTTTCTCGCCGGGATACTCTTGAGCATAAGTTGTCGTTGCATATATTGGTGTCATTACTGAACCATACTTAGGACTTGGTGCCTGTCCCGCGTGAACAGCAACGGTTGAAAAACCATACTTAGCTAAATTAGCACTTCTCAAATCTGACATATCTCACCCTACATAAAATTTTAACTAATAAACGACCGTCTTCTACTAAAGAACCTCAACACTAACTTTTTGCGTCTGTGAGGCAAAATATTGGCCAAGTTTTCGGCGTTGCGCTGCAATTGGAAAAATCGCATTGATATCTATTGAAGTGTCGCATGAGGCACGAGTATAACGCAAGTATTTTTGGAGCTGGAGTAATGATTTAGTATTCCCCACAAAGAAAAGCCCTTCGGCTGATGAATTTCATTATGGTAGAATCTGAACTATCTTCCAAAGATAGTTCCAAATGTTCCAAGTTTTAGCTTGTTTTTTCTCTAATTGCTCTGGTTACTCAGTAGTTATTTAACTTTTTTGATATTCGTTAATCGAATCAATCGCGAGGACGGGTCTAAAGATTTTCATCAAAATATCACTATTTACTATGATGCCCCCACGCTATCACTGCCTCTTAAGAACTCTATCAAGTTTTCTTGAAACTTCCTTTTGTTTTAAATCCTGACGCTTATCATGAACTTTTTTTCCCTTACCGAGGGCAATTTCTATCTTAATTAGTCCCTTCTCATTTTGATATGCTTTAAGAGGAACGATTGTTAAACCTTTTTGCTGTACTTTCGAATTAAGTTTCTCAATTTCCTTTCGATGTAAAAGAAGTTTTCTTGATCGATAAGGATCAGGAGGCTGAATACCAGTAAAAGTGTATGGTGCAATATGAGCACCCGTTAAAAACACCTCTCCGTTTTTAACAACAATATAACTTTCTTGTAAAGAAAGTCCGCCAGACTTTATAGATTTCAGTTCAGATCCAAGTAGTGATATGCCCGCTTCAATTACTTCAATAATTTCGTAATCACGCCTTGCCTTTTTATTATTTTCTAGATCTTTTCTTTCAGCTTTTACTTTTTCTGCCATCTCGCACTAAATAATTTTATATAATAATTGGCGCCCTCGCCTTGACTCTTTATTCTTACTAAATCTGAAATAATTAAGAGCTCGTAATTTCAATCAACTTAATCTCTACTTTCATCGAGTTCATCAAAAGCCACTATTTAAGAAGTAGTCTCAAGTACCGGTAGGTTCTACTAAATCAACAATTTAAATTGCAGATGATAGATTAGAATTCAAATACCAATATTAATCTCTATCTCAAAAATTCAAACTAAATCATCGAAATTTTAATTAGCCAGATTCAATTAACCACCTATCTGATTGCAAATCAATATAATCCTTCTAGTTTACTTAATCAGACTGCCTCTCAAAGATGCTTTTAATACTTCCCTAGTGATTATTACAGCATTGCAAACCTCAGTCGACAACGTAACTTATCACTTGTGCCGCGATTCTCCCTCAATTATAAGTTTTCGTTTCGAGAAGAAACTTGCATGCAAATCCCAAGTCCCTGTAAAGTAAGTTATTCTGGTTTACTAATTCTATCTCGCGAGAACATATGCAGTTATCACCAAAAATTATTGGGAAACACTTTATTGTGGGTCTTGAAGGCATCAGTCTGTCCGATTCTGAAATCAGATTTTTAGACTTGATCCAACCTTCAGGGATAATAATTTTTGCTAGGAATTTTTCAACCACTAAGAATTGGCGAAGTGAACTAATTGAGCTTATAAACTCCGCAAAGAACGCCTCTAAAAATTCCATAAAACTCGTATCAATTGATTTCGAAGGTGGCAGAGTAAATCGATTTCCAGCAGATATTCAACGCTTCCCTTACGCTCAAGATTGGAGAGAAACGGCCTCTGAGACTTCCAACGAAATGGGACTCATTTTAAGTGATCTAGGATTTAACTTCACTTATGGACCTGTTGCAGACTTGGATTTAAACACTTGCAATCCCGTTATCGGTAAAAGATCATTTTCTGCAGATAAACTATTAGCTGCAAATGCTTGCGAAAGTTATGTGGAAGCTTATAACCAACTAAACATTTTGACGTGCGCGAAACACTTCCCGGGCCATGGAAGAACAAGTCTCGATTCACATTTTGAACTACCTATAGTTGACTGTTCTCTCACTGAACTTCAAACTGATCTATTCCCTTTCATTCAATTAATAAACAGAAATGTGCCATTTATAATGCCCGCACACGTAATTTTTGAATGCTTAGATAAAAAGTATCCCGCTACGCTATCAAAAATAATTCAAACAGACTTGCTTAGAAATCAACTCAATTTCGAAGGTTTGATAGTTTCAGATGATATGGACATGAAAGCACTGGCAAACTATTCCGGTGCTGAGAAAACAAAAATTGCACTCGAGGCAGGCACCGACTTTTTATTATTTGGAAACGGGATGGATTCAAAAGCACTCGAGACGACATTCAAAATTGTAGAAGAACTAAAAATTTTATCAGATGACAAAATATTCCGTAGTTCACTGGAAAGCTCTTCAAATAGAATAGACAGGAATTTTAAAAGGCTAAATTTAATTTGAGTTAGTATTTAAAATTAGAAATACTAACTCATGCCTAGATTTTAGAAAAATTACCGCTGTTTTACTCAACAACAATAACTTCTTCGACAACTTGCCCATCAACGGCTTCACTATCGACTACGGCAACAGCACTTTCTTCAACAACTACCGCATGACTAACGTGAGAGATCATTGGTGCAATCGTTAAACCGACTAAACAAGTTAACTTAATCAAGATGTTCATTGATGGACCAGATGTATCTTTAAAAGGATCGCCAACGGTATCACCCGTGACAGCGGCCATATGTGGTTCGGAACCTTTGTAATACATTTTACCATCAATCTCTACACCTGTCTCAAATGACTTTTTAGCATTATCCCATGCTCCACCTGCATTTGATTGGAAAATTGCCCAAAGCACACCCGATACCGTAACCCCAGCCATATATCCGCCCAAAGCTTCAGCACCCATTATAAATCCAACTAGGACAGGAGTAACAATAGTAATTGCACCTGGCAGCATCATTTCTCTAATCGCAGCTTGTGTAGAAATTTCAACACATTTGCCATATTCGGGTTTTCCAGTTCCTTCTAAGATCCCTGGAATTTCTCGGAACTGGCGCCGGACTTCATTAACCATATCCATTGCGGCCCTACCTACGGCACTCATTGCTAAAGCTGAGAATACTACTGGAATCATACCTCCAATAAATAGCGCAGCTAGCACTTTAGCATCAAAAATATTAATTCCGTTAATTCCGGTTAACGTCACGTATGCAGCAAATAATGCTAAGGCTGTTAAGGCAGCTGAAGCGATCGCGAACCCCTTTCCAATCGCTGCAGTTGTATTTCCAACCGAATCTAAAATATCAGTGCGTTCACGAACTTCCTTAGGGAGTTCGGTCATTTCCGCAATTCCACCAGCATTATCTGCGATTGGTCCAAACGCATCAATTGCCAACTGCATCGCAGTAGTTGCCATCATCGCAGAAGCAGCGATTCCAACTCCATAAAATCCTGCCAAAGAATATGCTGCCCAAATAGCCATTGCAAAAAGAACTGTTGGCAACCAAGTTGACATCATTCCAACTGATAGGCCTGCTATAATATTAGTTGCCGCACCTGTAGCAGATTGGCGGATAATGCTTAAGACTGGTTTAGTACCAAGAGCTGTATAGTACTCAGTAATCATCGAGATAATTGCACCTACTACTA
Source organism: uncultured Bdellovibrionales bacterium (assembly GCA_964472005.1). Classification (GTDB taxonomy): domain Bacteria; phylum Bdellovibrionota_C; class UBA2361; order SZUA-149; family DAOLCO01; genus CAYYIQ01. Next base: position 7,148 of record CAYYIQ010000053.1, read on the forward strand.
ATCCGACAATCACCGAATAGAATACATTAGTAGAAGTCGTAGCATATTGTATGAACTCTCCATCTTTGAAAATTTTCATATTGATATCAGCAGGCAACATTTTTTGAATAACAAAATACGATGCGATACCTGTCAAAATGATTGAAAACCAATTTCCCCTATTTAATGCAGACTGGACTGTTTCAGAATTTGCACCGTCATTATCGACCTTAACAAGAAACATTCCAAAAATTGAAAAAATTATTCCTAGACCAGCTATGACCATTGGTAATAAAATCGGACCTAAGCCACCATAAACATCCTGTACGCTACCGCCCATATCGCGAATGACATAGTTTCCAAGAACCATTGACGCAAGTACTGTTGCTACATATGATCCAAATAAATCTGCTCCCATACCCGCGACGTCACCAACGTTATCACCTACGTTATCAGCGATAGTTGCAGGATTTCTTGGGTCATCCTCTGGGATACCAGCTTCAATTTTACCTACCAAATCTGCTCCTACGTCCGCAGCCTTTGTATAAATTCCACCACCGACTCGTGCAAATAATGCAATTGATTCTGCACCTAAAGAGAAACCAGCTAATGTTTCTAGCACATAGGCCATTTGCTCACTATTCGTCCAAACCCCACCCATTAAAGTATAATACAATAGTGCGAATGCAACACCGAGACCGAAAACAGCTAGGCCTGCGACACCTAAACCCATCACCGAACCGCCTTTAAATGAGACTTCAAGCGCTTTAGATAAACTTGTTCTTGCCGCTTGGGTAGTTCGCACGTTTGCCTTGGTCGCAATCTTCATTCCAATCAATCCCGCAAGAATCGACGAAAGAGCACCAAAAACAAATGCAATCACAATTGACCAGTGTTGATGATTTCCACCAACGGCTAATATCCCAAGTAAGACACCTGTAAAAAGAATAAAAACACCAAGCACTCTATATTCAGCATTTAAAAATGCCATTGCCCCATCGGCGATTGCACCAGCAATCCCTTTCATTTTCTCATCGCCGGCATCCTGCTTAGTTACCCACGCAGAAAGAACTGTCATGTATAGAAGGCCAACAACACCAAAGAGAGGGATCCAATAGACTAAATTTTCCATAGTAGATTACTGAGAATTATAAGTGGGTTAATTTAAAGTGTCTGCGACTATACTTAATTAATTAGCGATGTAAAGGGACTAAGTGTTTAAAACCTTTGCGTAGAACTTCTCATAACTGCTGATAATGTCTTCTTGATTGAAGATTTTAACAGCTCTCTCACGAGAATTTCGAGAAAATTCGCCTATTTCTTCAGGTGATCTCAATAAGCGAATGCAGTGATTGGCCAAAGTTTGAAAATCTCCAATGTCGCTGAGGAGTCCTGTTTTACCATCTATCACAACTTCAGAAATACCTTGAGCATTGGTGGCCACCACTGGGACACCGCAGCTCATTGCTTCTAAAGCCGCTAATCCAAAACTCTCTAATTCACTTGGCAATAAAAACAGATCGGCATGTTGTAACCACGGGATAAATGATTCCTGCTTACCTAGAAAACATACGCATTTTTCGATACCCAGTTCACGTACCAACCTTTCGGCATTCGATCTCTCAGGACCATCTCCTACTAAAACAAGGAAAGAACTTATTTCCTTGTTCACTATCGCAAACGCGTTAATCAGATCGCTAATCCTTTTTACCGGTCTAAAATTTGATACGTGTATCAACAGTTTAGTTCCACTTTGCTGAGGACAACCTCCAAGGAGATGGGAAGCCGGATTCTTGTCTCCCTCCTTCTTTGGTGCAAATTTGTTAATATCAACAAAGTTAGGAATTACTTCAATCGGGACACTCGAAGGGATATTCAACTTATCATAGGTCGCTCGTCTTAAAAACTGCGATGGTGCTGTGACAGCATCACTTTCAATAATTGAAAATCTTGTTATCGGAAGATAACTTCTATCCTGCCCTACTAATGTAATGTCAGTGCCATGCAATGTCGTTATGATCTTAGGAGACTTACCATTCATAATTTGTTTGGCTAAATAAGCACTAGTTGCATGCGGGACTGCATAATGGACGTGCAACAAATCTAACTCTTCATAATTAGCTACTTCAACCATTTTCGATGCTAGACTCAGCGCATAAGGTTGAAATTCAAAAAGCGGATACTCGCGAACCTCAACTTCGTGAAAAAAGACATTGTCTGTGAATGTGGTAAGTCGTCTCGGAATATCATAACAGATAAAATGGACTTTATGACCTCGTTCAGCCAACGCTAAACCGATCTCTGTTGCAACTACCCCACTTCCACCGAAAGTTGGATAACAAGTTATACCTATGCGCATAAATTTACCTATTTTATTTTAATGAATGATTTCGAAGGCCCATTTTCCATGAAAAATCGAAAAGGGTCGCTAACTTGTAACAAGGTTTGAGTGTAAAATGGTTCTCCAAATTCGACACCAACAGCACTACCGTAAAATGCATCTCTAGCCCGAATTGATGAAACAGATAATGGATCACTTACTAGAGTTTCATGTCCTTCCTTAGTTCGAGCGACTTGACTTGAATAACAAGCAATAACTTTTTCCTTATCACTATAAAATCTCGTCACGTCAGAAATAAACGATGGGGGAAACGACTCTCGCATCATATATAGTATATTTGATGCGATGGAATGTGGTGCTCCCTCATTCCTAAATTTTTTAGGTAAATTAGCAAAAAATATTGCCTCATTAACCAGTTCCTTAGTTCGCCAATGATCAGGGTGACGATGATCACCATAAGGCGAGATCAACAACTTAGGTTTTAAGGTTCGCAAGATTCCCACCAGAGATTTCAATTGAGATTCCCGTTCTACTGTTCCAATTTCAGAATCTTTGAATTCCAAATTCAGGCGGAGAGAAACTTTTAAAAGTTCAGCAGCATTTCGACTTTCACACATTCTCTCCTCTACCGTCCCTCGCGATGACATCTCTCCTAGAGTTAAGTCAACAATTGCTACTTTATACCCCCTGTCAACTAGAGAAAGGATAAGTCCACCACTAAAGATCTCTGCGTCATCTGGATGGGGAGATACCACCATAACATCAACTTCTTCCAAAGAAGTTTTGTTGGTGTCCGATTCTGGAAAAATTTTCAAATATTTCATAGGATATCGTGATTTAGACTTAAATTATTCTCTGAAATGGTAAGAATTAGAGTAAAACCGAGCTTAAGAAACATTATTCTTAAACCACTCTTCAAATTGAGATCGAATTTCCGATAAAACATTCTCGCCATAAAGCAACTCAAACGAATATACCGAGATAACTCTTTCTTGTAACTTATTACCGGGATAAGTTTGCGAAAGAAGTCTGTTTATTCGACCGTGCAATACGGACTCGTTTCTAACCAAGGCAATACGATACTTTTCCATAAAACGTCCAACTGATCGTTTTACGCTATCGATTGTCTTTAGTTTCGGATTTGTAAGTGTCAATTCGACCTTCAAGGTTTGATCAAGAAGTTTTTCAATTCCGTCGATATTTTCTTCGATTTTAGAATTAAGTAGGTCTGGGTTCAGATCACCTTGGAATTCATGATCTATGAGCTTATCGATCAAAAAATCTTTCCCTTTGAAATAATCTGTGGCTCCCAAATCCCCAAAATGTTTAACGGACTTTTCATCAACAATCATTCCGCTTGGTCTCAATAAACGCATTGGCATTCTAACATCAAATTCGTTGTAGAGCGGCTCTATCTGTTCTAAATAAGAAATTTCTGCTGCTCCACCCACATAACATAAAGTGTTAAATATAGAGTCTTGTAGAAGTGGTCGCAATAAAGCGCTACTTGAGAATTTTTCAGGTTTAGTTTTCAATTCTTCGGTTAGTTCAAATTCAGAAATCTGCAACCCCGTTTCCTCGACAAAGTAGTTATCTTTTACCTTTGTTAAACGAAAACGATCACTATCTAAACCATTTGGATGATAGAAAAAAAGTGGAGAGCTATCTCTCAGATGAACCTGAGTTTCGCGACCCGAGGACTTTATTAAATTGGCTTGTGCTTCTAACAATCGAGCAATTTTTTCCTGTTTTTCCAGCGCAGTTAGAAACACTTTCGTTTTAAATGACTTAAACGCATCATTTCTTATATCAAAAAAGGCAACCTTAGAATCAGGAAAAATACTGTAAAAGTAATTTGCAAAAGAAGTTGTTAAGTTTTCACCTTGAGCATAACTTTTATCAAAACGGTGAGTTTCTCTTAACTTCAAAAACTTCTCTTTAATCTCGCTGACTATCATTGGAACAAATTTGGTCAACGAAATACCACCAACCGAACGGCGGTTATCTTTTCCAAAACCGATAATATTTAATACTTCTTCAGAAGAAATCGTTTTGAAATCGAAATTCTCATCTAAAAAATTCATTTCCAAAATTTCGGCAAGATCATGATCCTCGGTTTGTAGCCAGAATACTGGAGACACTTTTTGGTTTAGAATTTTTGAAAAATGTTCCGCAAGATTTTCAATTGCAAATATTTTATATAGGCTCAGGATAGGTCCTATTCCCAAACCTATTTGTTGCCCTGAAATCACGGCTAATCCATTTTTGGTCGCTACACTTTGCGCGCTACTTACAGCTGGATCTCCAGCTCCGACATTTCTGAGAAACGAGATCCAGGACGATACTTGAGATTGACTTTGAATCGGAATTTGACTTGAATTAGGTGGGATTTCTAACCCTGTAAAATCCTGAACCCAAGGTGAAAGGAAAAGTTTTGGCATAAAATTGTTAATAATTTTAATGATTTTGACCGCAAAGGTTTTTGAGCACCCTTGTTGAATGCCTAGAGGCAAATACAATTTTGTTAATCCTACCCAATTTATGCTATAACTTGGCTATTAGCAAACCCTCTAAACGCATGAAATCGCTTTTAAAGAGTAAACAGGTGACTTAAATTGAACTATTCAGAAGTTTTACAAAAATACTTATTACGTATTGCTAGAGGTGAGATGCTAGAGACCACCAGCATACTTCCGCTTTTAAAAGCCGCGAAAATCTTCCTTCCCCAAGTAAAACAAGACAACGATAATGGCGAAATTAAAATCACTTTCCCAATTTTAAAGAAGGATGGTGCAAAGCTAATACCTGTATACCTAAGCCGATCGAACTCTGCTTCATATTCAGGAACTCTCACCAACATACAACTTCACACCCAAGAACCGATTGAAATAAAGGGTGAAATACTTTTTCAGGTTATGCCGAAAGACGTAGGAATAATTCTTGAACCTTCGTCCTCGCTTGAAGTCATTTTTTCTGAAGAAAAAATTCAAACGTTTTTAACTCCAAACTCAAGCGATCAAAAATCAGAATCTAAGCAATTAGATAATTTCAAGTCAGGGAACTCAGAAAAAAGACGAGAGAAGAGTAGCGAAGAAACTAATCAAAGACCGCAGACTAAAGATAACAATAGCAATATCAGTCAACAAGTTACGCGAGAGCAACACACCGCTGCATTACAGCTAATTGACGGTGGGAAAGAAGCAGTAACGACTCCCGCGCCAGATGATAATGTCAACCTTTATTCCATAGCTGACATCGAAAACCAGCTCTCACAAATTTTGTCGCAGTACAATTCAATTGACGAAGCTTATCTTCTCGAACATATTTCTCCACACAGCGAATTGATAATCGGAATTCTTGCAAAAGAATGGCTTAACGACCAACGTTTCAAAGTTGTAGAATCTGTCGCTATGCTAGCAAAGAAAACATTTGGTTATGCTGGAGCGATTGAGGTTTATGATGACTTAAGCGATACCCATGCAAATTCCTGGGATCTTTTTAAGATGATTCCACCTTTCTTTGTGGCCAACGATCAAGAAAAGAAAACTGAGTTGAAAGAAGATATCGAAATCTCAGAGTCAAAACGTGGGATACGAGGTACAATGACACGCCTTACGCAGAATAGCATCAAGTTATTTTCTGGCGGCTCTCAGCCTAGAGAAAATAACTAGACGAGTCTTTAACCATTGCGACAAGTTTTTTACCATCTAACTAAATAGATACTTAACGCAAATCAATTGAGATTATCCGGTTTCAATATTTCTTTACGATAAGATAGAACAGGCCATAAAAAAGATTTATGGAGAACTTGGCCTATCCGCTTGTTTTACGATTTCTTGACTTTCTTTTTTGCTAGCCGAGAACCAGGAGCCAATTTCTTCAACCACTGTTATCGGAAGTCTCATTATACTAAGTCCAAATTCTGTGAAAATTGAGCTAATGAAAACCAGGGGATCGGGATACGGACTTTCTAGTGTTCCAGTTATAGGCAAAGGGATCCTAACACCGAGTAACTGCACACCACTATTTATTTCAATATTATGATCATAGTCTACCGTTCCACCGAAATAGATATCACCTGTTAAGTCCGTTCCAATTTTAACTTCACTTAAATTTATTAACCTATCTTTAACAGCGATATGGAAATCGCCATTTTTCAATCGAAAAGTCTGGCTATCTTTCAGAGTTTCCGAGACAAAATTACCTAAATTTATTAATTCATTAGGAAGTACACTATCTGGAATTAAGGAAAAGCTAGAAGAAATAACAGTAAAAGGAAGAAATACAATATTAAATGGCGGTACTTCGATTAATTGCCTTGGCAAGTATATATTGTCAATTTTAAAATCTAAAACTGAGTTTAAACTGTCCTTAACATCGAACAAAGAGCTTTTCAAAAATTGTCCTTGCATTTGTAGTTCGGTAATATTGCCACGAATATCTTTACCCTTCATTTGATCAAAGAATAAAGCAATTGCCCCTACATCGATCCGATTTATACCTAGTACAAACTGATATTGGGAACTATCATTCAGTTGAAGATTTAAGTTAAAATTTTTATTTTTATCGTTTAACTTTAAATTTTGAAAAGTAAAGTCTTCCGAGTTATCAATTATAGTCTCAATTTCAACATTAGTCCTTGGAATCCCTACCCCATTTATGAAAGCATCAAATTCCAATAAATCAAGGCTCAACTCAGACTTAACGAACCTATTATTTTCGTCAAAGTACAATGTACATTTATTAGCTTCTAACTTCCCGTTAATAGCATTCTCGTAAGTCTGCTGCGGATCGAATTTATCGATTCCAAAGTCTCTTACAAAAATTTGCATAACACCATCAAAGCTCGACTTTGAACTGCTACCAAGATTACGAACATCAAAATTGATTTTATTTAACGAAAGCTGTTTCTTCTGGCTGCGTATTTCCAATTCGAAGGTAGAGTCAACCATTTTCAATTTAGTAATCAACCATTTTAACTTTTGCGCAATTTTTGACCTATTAGGTTTGCTCCCAATTGTTTTTAATCCTTCGGGTGAAAACTGTAAATTTCCATTCTCCAAAAGCCTAGTTGCAATAGTCGCTTCGGTTACTTCGATGTCAGAAAATATCACTTCATTAACATCCTTCGTACCCTTAAAAGTTCCGTGAATCTTTAATTCTTTAACAAGACCGCGAATCTCTCGATCCTTCATTTCTTCAAAGAACATTGCAATTGCAGCAACATCCACATTCTTTATTGTTGAATTGAATTTATATTTTGAATCATCTTGCACCTGCAGGTCTACGTTAAAATTCTTATTGGCATCCAATATTTGTAAATACTCAAGTACGAAACCTTCTGAATTATCTAACCTAGAAACTACATTTACGTCAGTTTTAGGGACGGCAACGCCATTAATATATGCTGAGATATTAACAAGTTCGAACTTTAACTCTGCTTTGACAAATCTACTTGTATCACTAAAACTTAAAGCACTACTATCGGCTATCAAAGTCGCATTTATTGCGTTTTCATAAGGTCTATTTGGATCAAATGTATCTATCCCAAAATCCCTCACAAAAAACTGTAAATCTCCCCGTAAGTCTGAAGTTGCACCGTTGCCAATATTCTCAATATCCAAATTAATTTTGTTTATTGAAACTTGTTTTTTTTGACTGCGTAATTCAAATTCAATCGCAGAATCTACTATTTTTAAATTTGAAATTAACCATTTAAATTCTTTCCCAACCTCATCCGTTTGCCGACTACCGCTACTTGGTTTCGATACTTCAGGGAAAAATTGTAAATCACCATTTTCTAGTTGCCTTGCAGAGAGAATGGCTTGATTAACTTTTATCTCAGAAAAAATAATCTCACTCGCATCCTGAGTTTTGACAAGATCGAATAAATACTTTCCGATAGAGATGTCGATTTGAACCTCTTGGGCACGAATGATGGGCTTATCCTTAGGGCCCAAAGAAACTTTTTGGAGAGTAAAACCACCTCTGAGACTTAGATTTGTTATTTCGGCATTAATCGGGAAACCAACGATTTTTTCTAATTTAGGTACGGCATAAGTTTGAATAATACCCAACCGATAGTACCAGAAGAGAGATACTGCCGACATCACCACAAGTGGGATTAAGACTAAACCGAAGATTACAAATATGGATTTTAAATTAATTTTCACATTCTTTTACACTACGTAGACTAAGTGGTTAATCCTACAACTTTTCAGCGGAAGAAAGCATGAGTCCGATCATGAAAGACCTTCACAGATTTGTTTTAACCACATGGATTATCGAATGGAAACATAGTAATTAAATATTATCAATATTTTGAGTCTGTCCCATTTTTTTTCCAAAAGGATGCTATTACATTGTTGGCGAATTTGAACTCCAAGTCCAATGGGCTAGGATAATTGTACGTGAGAACTCTTATAACTTCTAAATCGCTGCCTACTTAGGGAAGACGGCTGTTGCTAATTTTCGTATTAGACCAATAGGATTGGAAGAAATTAAATTATTGCCTTTTGAGAACATCAAACAAAAAATTAATCTCGTCTAAATTATTTTGAGAAAGACATGAATAAACTAAACTAAACTTCTTGCGAGCTTCAAGTCTTCTTCTGTATCAATTTCTATAGATCTCTCCATTAAGGCCGGGTCGACAATGCAAACTCCGATCGGATGCCCTTTTTCAAGCACCTTAAGTTGCTCCAACTTCTCAACGGATTCTAACTCACTACTCTTTTGTTCCTCAAGAACCGGTAGAATATCATTTTTGAACGCATACAAACCAATGTGCTTCAAACCGTAGATTCGCTTTTTAGATCCTTCAATTACATTCCACTGATCGCCATCTCTAGAGTGTGGTATCGCGGCTCTACTAAAATACAGAGCTCGACTCTCTTCAGAAACTACGACCTTAACAGAGGAAGGACGTATAAATTCTTCTTCTTCATAGATTGGAATTGCGATAGTCACCATAGAGAATTTTTCAAAATTTTCTTTAAAAAATCCAATCAATTGGGAAATTACAAGTGGATTAATAAATGGCATATCACCTTGTACATTTAAAATGATATCCCATTTATCTCCAAGCAAATGAGACACCGCAGCCACTCTCGCTGAACCAGACGGAATTTCAGACGATGTCATAATTGCCTTAGCACCAAAGCTCTCCGACAAATCAAATATTTCTTGATCATCAGTCGCAACATACAAGTCATCAATATCCGGACACTCTCGAGCTTGTTCCCAAACTCTCTGTATTAAAGATTTTGTTCCGATTTCTCGTAAAG